>JBJMLU010000181.1:0-80119 GCA_045805145.1 Flavisolibacter sp.
ATAAAAGTCTCCTGGCTTAGCCACGGAGACTTTTTCATTTTAAAGCTATTTATGAACGTTAGCAAGTTTTTGAAAAATGTGGGAAATACGTATAGGAATTGTCTCAAATAGTAGTATTTTTATCTCGGTTTTTCATAGGATATTGGATTTTAAAAACGGGGCTGAATTTCCATTCTGGCCCCTTTTCTTTTTATCACGGATCCCACGGATTCAGTTTTGGATTTCACGGATTGATGACTCGGATCTGGTTGATTTCATCCTAAATGAGTCTCAACCCTATCCAATACCGAAGTACTGACTCTCTATTTAGAACTCACCTCGACTCACTTAACTGCCATTTCTCACCTAACTCACATCCCACATCTCACATCTCTGTCCTTTCCCCTCCTTCTTCCTTAAAATATTCCCTTACAATTTTTGCTTTCGAACTTCCTACCACTCTTGCCAGTTCCTCTTCCGACTGCTTGCGGATATTGTTGATGGACCGGAATGTCTTGAGCAAAAGGTTGGCTGTCGTTGATCCTATACCCCTGATTTCCTGAAGGGAATTTTTGAATGTCCCCTTGCTTCTTTTGTCCCGGTGAAAATTGAGTCCGAACCGGTGCACCTCGTCCCTGATCCTTCTGATTAGCTTATGACTCTCACTATCATAAGGCAGTTTTAAGGACTGCTGGTCTCCAACAAAAAAGATCTCCTCTTCATTCTTTGCCAGTCCAACAAGGGTCATTTTGCCCTCAAGCTTCAGTTCCTCCACGGCCTCCTGAGCCGCATTTAGCTGCCCTTTTCCGCCATCTATGATCACCAATTGCGGAAGCGGCTCGCTCTCGTCCCTGAGCCGCCTGTATCGCCTGAAAACGGCTTCTTTCATTGTAGCAAAATCATTGATCCCTTCCACGGTTTTTACGTTGAAAAGACGGTAGTCTTTTTTGCTCGGTTCCGCACTTTTAAAGCAGACCATGGCTGATACCGGATAAGCGCCCTGGAAGTTGGAATTATCAAAACATTCAATATGAACAGGTACCCCTGCTAGTTTGAGGTCTTCTTTTACCTGGAGCAATACATTATACTTATCTGCATTTTTTACACCCAGCTGAAGCCTTTCCTTGGCCCGGAGCGAATCAATGAAATACTGAACATTCTTCTCCGAAAGATCAAGGAGTTTTTTCTTATCTCCCGCCTTTGGAATGGTCAGTAAAATATTCGGTTCTTCATAATCGATCGTGAAAGGAACAATGACCTCTCTTGCTTCACTGTTGAAGATCGTTCTCAATTGTCCGATCGTAAAAGAAAGCGTTTCTTCCAGGCTTTCATCCAGGTGGGTTTCCGCCTTGATGGTCTTGGTTTGGATAATGGTTCCATTCTGCACCATCAGATAGTTGACATAAGCAGTATCATTATCTTTTTCAATAGCAAATACATCCACGTCGCCCAGCGAAGTATTGACCACGATGGAACGCGACTGGTAATTCTCCAGGTAACTGATCTTTTTTCTCGTGGCCTCGGCTTTTTCAAATTCCAGTTGCTCCGACTGTTTTTTCATTTCGTTTTTAAAATGCTGGATCACAGGACCGAGATTTCCTTTCAAAAGGTTTTTTACTTGTGCAATGTTCTGGTTATAGTCTTCTTCCGACTGGTGTGCCTCGCAGGGACCCTTGCAATTACCCAGGTGGTATTCCAGGCAGACCCTGAATTTTCCCTTCTCAATATTTTTCTGAGTGAGGTTGAGCGGACAAGTCCTCAGAGGAATGGTTTGCTTGATAAAATTCAGGAGCTCCCGCACCTTGCTTACAGAAGTGTATGGCCCGAAATATTGCGATCCGTCCTCAATTTTTTGCCTCGTAAGAAATACCCTTGGAAAATTTTCATTCTTGATAACGATATAAGGATAGGTTTTGTCGTCCTTGAGATTGATGTTGAAAATGGGTTGGAACTGCTTGATCAGTGAGTTTTCGAGGAGGAAAGCATCCTGTTCCGAATTGACAATGGTAAATTCAATTTTCCTGATCCTTTTAACCAGTTCATGGGTCTTGTAACTTGATAGGGTCTTGTTGAAATATGAAGACACGCGCTTGCGTATATTCTTAGCCTTTCCCACATACATCAGGTCATTGGAATCATCATAGTATTTATAAATGCCCGGCACCTGGGGGAGGCTGGGGGCAATTTCCTGAAATTCGTTCTGCGTCATTTCTTCTACTCAAATTTGCTTTGATCAACTATTGCCATTCCACTACCAGGGTCCGGATCTTCTCCGGCTCATTTGGTTTCGTGACCTTGGTCACTACCTGAAACCTTCTATCCACATGCCAGGTCAGATCTTTTTCCACAGTGGAATCCTTTGCGGAAATCATTTGGTTCACAATAATGGTTTTCACCTGGCTGTTGCCCGATTCATCTGGTTGCAGCATTACCGTCTCCCTTCGGATCTCATCCTCCGGGTTTATGGGCGTGTAGGTAAGCAACACATTGTTCAATACTTCATCGAAGAGAGTGGACTCGTCATAATTTTCTTTTTGTTTTGCAGAAGTAATATCAGGGAGGCTTAAAAAATCGCGCGCACATTCCCGAAAGGCTTCGCGCGAGATGATGGTGGTATCGGATCTGCTGTCTGAACTTTCTATTTTGGTAATCCGGTAAAGGGAAGTATCAACGTTTTTTACTTGTGATTGGATAAAGGACACTACAGAGAAATAAGGTCCCTTGTTTTCGTTGCGGTCCTTTTTTTTATGCTTGCAGGATAGCAGGGCGAGCAACAGGATAAAATATGTGATCCATTTATTCATTGAGTAAAATTACATTTCCCTATAAAACGAAACCCTGCAAGGGTTGTTGCAGGGTCGACAAGCAATTAGATTTTGATTATTGGTTGTTAAGCGATACGCCGATTTTCAATCCAAAATCAAATAAATTCTCTTTTACGGGATATTTATTGACATAGCTGGAGAAGATCTGGTAGCGTGCCTGTGGACCTACCTGCCATTTCAGTTGGCCGGTGGAATAAGAGACGAATGTTTCTATGCTGGTGTTCAGATTCCAGTGACGTATGAGATTGGGAACCTGTGCGTAATTCTTATAATCGGAAGAAATGAGATAGGCCCGGTCGCCGAGCAAATAAGTTGGCTGAAGTGTGGAAGCAATGCCAAACTGAACATGGTCGTCACCCCTTAGTTTCACTTCCACTCCCACAGGCGCAGAAACCTGGAAGTAAAAATTTTCCAGCCAATTGGATTGGTACCCGCTGAAATTATTATAGTTGGTGATGGTATTAACATAATTCACACCACGCCGGCTGTTTAACCGGATGGTGGCCACTTCGGTGCGCGATTCATAAGTGCGGATGGCATACCTGCTCACATTGAGCTGGAGACCACCGCGCAATTTCACATTCCTCGATACGGGATATTTAGCCGCCATTCCCAATTCAAAGCCAAAGTCGGGACGGTGCGTCACCATGTTGTCGATATTGTTGTCGCTAAGTTTGCGATAGCTCACAGTGGGTGTGAAATAGAGCTGCAGTCCGAGCTTCCTGTTCCGCGCCTGATAGGTATTGATAATGCTTTCGATGGTTTGAGGGTCCGTTGCAGCATTAAGTTCTGTTCCGCCCTCCTGCTTGTTTCTTTCCATGTTTTCGCCGGTGTAGCTATCCACGGTTTCAGGAATAAACTCTTGTTCTTTAGGTAATGAAGCAGATTCGGTTTGCGGAGCAGAAGCTAGCTTGGCGTTTCCCCGGGTGATGGCTGCAGATACACCGGAGCTAGGTCTTGATTTGCTCAGGTTGTGTTGAGGAATTGTTTCAGAACCGATTTGTTTTGCTATGTCAGAGGAAGGATTGAACCGATGAATGGATGCTCCTGGTTGAACCGTACTTCTACTGGCAGTGCTCTTTTCGCTATTCTGTGTCAGGTAATAACCTAGTCCCGTGAAGAGAAGCAGGGAGAAACCGAATATATAATACCATCTTCTTCTGTCCTCGTTCAATTTTCGTGAAATGCCTTTCCATACCTTATCAGAGGGTCGCATGCGAAGGCCATCGGCATTTTGTTGCAGGAATTGTTCAAAGTTTTCATTTGTAAAATTTCTCTTCATAATCAGTCGTATTGTTGGATATGGATTATCGGGCTGCGGCAGTTGCAAATAAGGGTTCTTTTGCTTTATACAGGATGTTCTTGCGAATCAGGATCTCTTCCAGCATGGCCTTGGCCCTTGTGTACTGGCTCCGGCTTGTGCTTTCTTCAATATCCAGCATCGTAGAAATTTCCTTGTGCGAAAACCCTTCGATCGCATACAGGTTTAATACGGTGCGATAGCCAATCGGCAATACCCGGATGCATTCAACTACTTCCTTTGCCTGCATGATGGAGGGAATGCTTTCTTCGCGCACCTGCAAACTGTTTGCGTGAATCAGGTCTACACTTTCATTGAACCTCTTGTTCTTTTTCAGGTTGTTGATGCAGGTGTGAACTATAATTCTTCTGATCCATCCCTCGAGTGCTCCACGGCTTTCAAATGTGTGAATCTGTGAAAACACTTTGATAAAACCCTCCTGTAACATGTCTTCTGCATCTTCGCGGTTGTGCGCATATCGATAACAGACTACCAACATCTTGGCACTGAATCTTAGATACAATGCTTTCTGAGCTGCAGCGTTGTTTTTTAGACAACCTTGCAAAATAGCTTCCTCGGTCATAATCTCACTTTGGTTGCCTGTAATTTAAGACAAATTTCTTATTGAAATGCTGCACTGTGTAGTGAAAACATAGAGGTTAGTTGGTGGTTGATAGTTGATAGTTGGTAGTTAAAGGCGGAGCCCTATTCCGATGCCCCAGCGAATTACAAAAAATTGACGCAGCATGCCAGGAGCCATCAGCCACCACCAACTATCAACTATCAACCACCAACTACCAACTACCAACAAGGATCTTTCCGCTCATCTCAGGCGGAATCGGCAGGTCCATCATTTTCAGGATGGTGGGAGCGAGGTCGCCGAGTTTGCCTGGATTCACCTTTCCCTTCCAATCCTTATCAATAATAAAAAACGGAACCAGATTGAGGGTATGCGCAGTATTGGGCGAGCCATCTTCATTGATCATATAATCAGCATTGCCATGATCTGCTGTAAGAAAAACCGTGTAGCCGTTCTGAAGTGCAGCCTTTACCACCCGCTCCACGCAACCATCCACTGTTTCCACTGCTTTGATGGCTGCAGGCCATATGCCGGTATGACCCACCATATCAGCATTTGCATAATTGAGACAGATAAAGCTGGCGTCTCCTTTTTCAATTTCACCAACAATGGCGTCCGTTACTGCAAAAGCACTCATCTCGGGCTGAAGGTCATAGGTAGCTACTTTTGGAGACGGGATCATGATCCTTTGTTCCCCTTCAAAAGGCTTCTCCCTTCCACCGCTGAAAAAGAAAGTGACATGCGGATACTTTTCTGTTTCCGCAATCCTGATCTGCTTCAATCCCTGTTGCTCCATCACTTCTCCCAGAGTGTTGTTCAAATTATCATTCTCGAAAATGACATGCACGTTTTTGAAGCTTGCATCATACTCGGTCATGGTTGTATAGTCCAGCTGAAGCGCATGCATATCCTGCTGCGGGAAATCCATTTGTGTCAATGCCTTGGTGATCTCGCGGCAACGGTCGGTGCGGAAATTAAAACAGATCACCACGTCCCCATCTTTAATGTTTCCAATAGGCTGAGCATTTTTTTTGATCACGGTGGGTTTGATAAATTCATCGGTAATGCTCCGCGCATAGGACTGCTGTACCGCCTGCATGGCATCAGTAGCAGTGTCGCCTTCACCTTTCACCATCGCATCATAAGCCAGCTTCACCCTTTCCCACCTGTTGTCACGGTCCATGGCATAATAACGCCCGCTTACTGAAGCAATGCTGCCTACTGTTTTTTGAATGTGCTCTTCCAACTCGCTAATAAAACCAAGACCGCTTTTCGGATCACAGTCCCTTCCATCCGTAAATGCATGAATGAAAACCTGATTCTGACCTTCCTGTTTGCAAAGATCCAATATGGCTTTGAGGTGATTGATGTGCGAATGCACTCCGCCGTTGCTCAAAAGACCCAAAAGGTGCAAGGGTCTGTTTTTTTCTTTGGCTGTGCGGATGCTTCTAAGCAGGACTTCGTTTTTGGCAAAGGATCCATCCCTGATGGCAACATTAATGCGTTGAAGTTCCTGGTAAACAATGCGGCCGGCACCAAGATTCAGGTGACCTACTTCCGAATTGCCCATCTGACCTTCGGGGAGTCCGACTGCTTCGCCACAGGTAGTCAGCGTGGTATTGGGATAGTTGGAATAAAGCGAATGAACAAAGGGAGTACGGGCATTCTGGATGGCATCCGAAGTTTTTACCTTACCCAGTCCCCAGCCATCCATGATAACGAGAATAACTTTTCTTTTAGCCATAATTTGCTTGTCAGGTGTGCAAAGCTATAAAAACGTAAAGGTTTTGTTTAATTTAGTCACCTGCCTGTCCACCATTGCCCACTATGGCACAGATTTCGTTCTTGGGTGGCAGACAAATCCACTGGTATGCAAAAAATTTTACTCTTCGCTTCTCTGACATTTTTATTCGTCAGTTCAGCCTTCAGGCCCATCAGCGGTCTGGATGATGTGATCAATGCCCTCCGCTCGGGCAATGCGCAGGAATTATCGCGCTACGTAGATGACAATATCGAGATTTCACTTCCTGATAAATCGGATAGCTATAGCAGGGCTCAGGCTGTGATGGTGCTCAAGGATTTTTTTGCCAACAATGGAGTAACCGGCTTTGAAGTGCAGTTCAAGGGTGAAAACGGCGGCAGCCAGTTTTGCGTGGGCAAGCTTTCCACGCGCTCGGGCAGTTATCGCACCACGGTATTTATGAAAACAAGAGAAGGCAGGCAGGTAGTGAAAGAAATCAGATTTCAATCTTTATAAAATTCGAATCGACCCTGGCAGCCCTGCGAAAGTGGGGCTTTTTATTTTTATTAAAGCATCCTTTCGCAAAGAACAAACGATTCAAAATAAATCATCCCGTATAATTCATCGCAACATCCAGCTACAAGATTTAAAAATCCTGGTAGTAAACAATCTTTATCTCTTTTTTCCTTTGCATCTTTCACTCTTTGCGTCTTTGCGTGAAACCGGGCCTATTTTTGCCAGATGAAAGATTATGATGAGCGATTAAAAAAATTGGTTGATGAAGCATTGCAGGAAGATGTAGGCGACGGAGACCACTCCACTCTTTGTTGCATTCCTGCTGATGTTCAGGGCAGGGCGGTACTGCGCATCAAGGAAAATGGAATACTCGCCGGAATTTCCGTTGCCGAAAAAATCTTTAAATACAGGTGGCCGCAGTGTTATTTCGTGAGCAGAAAACACGATGGCGAAGAAATGAGAAAAGGAGAAGTGGGTTTTGAAGTGGAAGTACCTGTTCATATTATTTTGCAGCTCGAAAGACTGGTACTGAATTGCATGCAGCGAATGAGCGGCATTGCCACGCTCACCAGGCAGTTCACAGATAAGCTCAAATCATATAAAACAAAACTCCTTGACACCAGAAAGACCACGCCCAATTTTCGTTTGCTGGAAAAAGAAGCTGTGCGCATTGCAGGTGGCGTGAATCACCGCTTCGGACTCTTTGATATGATCATGCTCAAGGACAACCACATCGATTATTGCGGAGGCATTGAGCAGGCAGTCAACAGGGCTGATGAATATGTAAAAAGATACCGGCCAGATCTGAAAATTGAAGTGGAGGCCCGTACACTGGATGATGTAAAAACATTAATGAATATCGGTAAAGGAAAAGTGTTCCGTGTGATGCTGGACAATTTTAAGCCCGACCAAATAAAAGATGCCATGAGGATCATTGACGGAACTTTTGAAACGGAAGCGAGCGGAGGCATCACTCTGGATAATATTGAAGCATTTGCCGACACGGGAGTTGATTATGTGAGCACTGGCGCTATCATTCATCAGGCGCGCAGCCTTGACTTGAGTTTGAAGGCAGTTGTTTAGTTCAAAGTTCAAAGTTCAAAGTTCAAGGTCGGGAGTCAGGAGTTCGGAGTTCAAAGTTGGCCTGGAATTTCTAATTTGGTATTGAGATAGAAGTTTTAGGTATAATCTTAAAAATCATGGTTAAAAATAAAGCTGACAAGAACGGATTTGTGTTCAGCACCGATCCGAATTTCCGGTTTGAAAATGAACAGGAGGAGCAGAAGGATACTCTTGCACCTGCCCAGCAAAAATTAAAAATCCGTCTTGACAAAAAGCAGCGCGGCGGAAAAACAGTTACACTTGTTGAAGGCTTTAGCGGTACCGAAGAAGACCTGCAGGACCTTGGAAAGAAATTGAAAAATTTTTGTGGTACCGGCGGGTCGGCAAAGGATGGTGAGATCATCATCCAGGGCGATCAGCGGGAAAAACTGATGCAATGGATGAATAAAAATGGATACAAACAGGCAAAAAAGATCTGATCCAAAAATCAGCGGCTTTGATCATTGATATCAGCGCCTTTTTTCATTTTCTCCAGAACAGATTGTGCTTCATCCACCGGGAATCCTCTTTGAGTTCTTAGTTCCACTACTTTTTGCTGTGCTTCAACAGCGCCTTGCCGGTTTTGCTGTTTGTACAACAGCCTTGCATAACTGTCCCAGATTTCCGCGGATTCAAAAAATGACAGTGCTTTTTTTATCCAGCCTGTAGCCATGGAAAGCAAATAAGGATTGTTCGTCATTTTGTAAAAATTCAGGGCACCGCTATTCAAATCTGAAGCCAGGTATTGTCCGAATGGCGCATAACTAACGGCTATCTTTCTCACTGCTCTGCCTCCGATCACTGTATCTTTTGCCGGAGTAGCAGCCATGGCACGTGCATGATTGATGGAGTCAACATGCCTGATAGAATCAAGAGACACGGACATGTAATAGCGATCGTAGTAACCAATGGCCTTTGTAAAATATTTAGCAGTGTCTCCGGTTTGCCGGTAAAATTCCATCATCGTGTATTCAAATGCTTTGGCTCCTGCTGTATAATTTCCTACGAAGGTGGATTGTGCGAAGGTGGCTACATCCATTGCCAGCTTTTCATTTTTTAGCTCAATGGCTTTGCTTCTTGATTTAGAAATGATGGCAGAATTGATCACGACTCTTTGTTGCAAAGGAAGATTATACCAGGCACGGTTAAAGAGATCCTGGTTGCGTCTCATGGCTTCATTCGCCTTGCTGCCCCATACAGGTTCCATGCTGGCCAGAAACTGAAGGGTGCGCACCGATTGCAGCGAATCGGGTGGCAGTAAGCTTGTATATTCCTCAAGCAATTCATCGGTTAAGAAATGAAGGCTCATTCTTTTTTTCAAATAGAATTCCACAAAACCAACGCTCCTGTTTCCACCCCTGTATTCTTTTTCCAGTTCATTCACCTTCAGCACCTCGCCTGCTTTTTCCAATGCCAGGTCTGCCTGATTCAGGTATTCAGCCGGATTGGTGCTGGACCGGGGATAATTTAAAATTAGTGTCTTGTTGGGTTCAATAAAGAGCGTACCGAAGCTATTTACAATATGATAAAGGTTGCCGATGGTTTGCCGGTCAGGATGGTTCGCTGAAATCAAAATGCAAACAAAAGTTTTTGAAAGCTTTTCCTTGGCTGCGGCCGACTGCATTCCTTTGCTGGCTACTTCATTGCATTGCTGACAGACGGCCGACTCATATTGTACCAGCACGATCTTTCCTTCTTCTCCTGCTTTTTTTAAGGCCTGTTCAAAAGAAAGAGGCTGAAACAATTGCTGGCCAATACCCGTCATACTGTATAACAGCACCAATACCATTGAGAAGAAGCGCATAGGAATGATTGAACGACAAAAATAGTTGATAGTTGATAGTTGGTAGTTGGTAGAATGTTAATTACTAAGCTGCGAGCTGAAAGTTGTGAGCGGTGAGGAGTTTATAATTTGTGGGTGATAGTTTGTGGTTGATAGTTTTTTAGTTTTTTAGTTTGCGGTTTCTGGTAGTTAATTGAGGTTCTAAGAACTGTTGTAGTGCAATTTATTTTTTAAGCTGCCACAAAGCTGATTAATTTAAAAATAAAAAATTCTCTCTGCTTCGTTGCGTCCCCTCACATCCCTCATCTCACATCTCACATCTAATTCCTCCTCACCACTCAAAGCATTCTCATTGTCCTTGCGCAAGGCTAAACGCCTTCTTTCCTCCCCACATGTTCAACAGCTCCAGTGAACAGATCTTGTAATCGGCACTGAGACTAACATAGAGTCCAATGATATCCTGCTGGGTCAGCGATTGATCTTGCAAGGCTTCAAAGCGAAGGTTGAACTGGTTCACCAGGTTCGTATATCGTGAGCCGGTGGGCCAAACCTGCGTGCCGCGGTTGCTGATATTTACCAGGCGGAATTTCGTTCCTCCATGATGAATGCATTTTTTTGCGATCACTTCGGGTTGTTCAATACTCTCGATGAACATATCTACTCCCACAATTTTTTCTTCTTCCAGTTCTTTCGATACCATCATCTGATTTCGGTCGAGGTGACATACGGCAGGCGTTTCCGGTTTGTTGGGAAGAACAGGACGGGGATTTAACGCTGGTTGTTTTCCAAAATTTCCAATGATGGCATCCGTGAATTGGCTGGTATTGAGTGAAGGCTTCGATCGATCGCCAAAGTCACCAGTATGAATTCCCTGTTCCAGTGTATAGAGTAAAGCATTTTCAATCACTGCTGCATTTTCTACATAACCAAGGTGACGCAACATGGCGAGTCCGCTCAGTAGAAGTGCGGTAGGGTTCGCAATATTCTTCCCAGCTATATCGGGCGCAGTTCCATGAACTGCTTCGAAAATAGAAATGTGGTCACCGATATTGGCAGAAGGAGCGAAACCCAGGCCTCCCACCAATCCGGCACACAGGTCGGAAATGATATCGCCCTGAAGATTAGTCATTACGATCACATCATACTGGTCGGGCTTTATCACCAGCTGCATGGCGAGGTCATCTACAATTTTATCGTCTGATTTCAGGTCAGAATATTCTTTCGCAACTTCATAAAAACATTCCAGGAAAAGTCCGTCGGTGAGTTTCATGATATTGGCCTTGTGTCCGCAGGTAAGGCGTCGTGCACCTTTTTGCCGGGCCATTTCAAAAGCGTAGCGGATGACCTGCATGCTTCCGGGTCTTGTGATAAACCTTCTGCTAAGCGCCACGTCATGCGTCAGCATATGTTCAATGCCTCCGTAAGTGTCTTCAATATTTTCGCGCACGATGGTGATGTCAATGGGAATGGATGCTTTGCTGAATACTGTATCTACCCCGTGCAGAGTTTGAAAAGTTCTTTTGTTGGCATAAGTGTTCCAGGTCTTTCGTGCAGTTACATTCACGCTCTTCACGCCTTTGCCCTTGGGTGTTTCCATCGGACCTTTGAAGAGGATCCCCAATTCCTCGATGGTCTTCTGAGCCTCAGGCGTCATGCCGTTGGAGAATCCCTTATCGAAGACCCATTTCCCCATTTCGACAAAAACATACTCAAGTCCCACTTTATTCTCCGAGAAAAGACGCAACACCGCGTCCATGATCTCCGGCCCGATTCCATCTCCTTTTGCAACAGCGATCTTCATGCTAATTCATTTATTTTCAACCAACACTTTGAATAACGAGGCCAGCAGCAGCTTTTATAGGACAGATTTTGATCATCTGTAAAAGCGACTATTGGATGTTTTGCCTCTTATTCTATGAGGTTTTTGTGCCGCAAAAATAATCCTTGTAGAAACTTTTACTCCAAATAAATCGTTTATAAATTGTGGCAGCAACTTTGTTTATATTTCAGTGTAACCAAAAATCACACGTATGGTCAGTATGATTTCGGAAGGCGTTAAAGTTAGCGTGGAGACTTTCTATCAACAGGACTATTCCAACCCTTTGCAATTTGAGTTCATGTTTGCTTATCGTATCAGCATTGAAAATCACAATTCATTTCCTGTAAAACTCCAGAGCCGGCACTGGCACATATTCGACAGCGACGGAAGTTATCGCGAGGTGGAAGGTGAAGGCGTGGTGGGCATGCAGCCGGTGATTTCTGCGGGCGAAGAATATCAGTATGTGAGCGGATGCAACCTGCATACAGAGCTTGGTCGCATGCAGGGCAGTTATGTGATGGAAAACCTGCACAACAAGGAATCATTTGAAGTCAGCATTCCCGCTTTCGATATGGTGGCTCCCTTTAAGTTTAACTAAGGTATTGGGGTAATGAGGTAATAAGGTATTAAGTTGGAATTGGGAATTGGGAATTTGGAATTAGGTGGAAAGCAGGTTTCTATGAAATTATCGATCTTGCTATCTTTTAAATCCTGAATCCTGGATATTTCGGGAAATCATTGTATCCTGGTTGGAATTTGTGAGAACAGGTTACCATGAGATCGTCCGTTTAGCATAGCAGGCACAACTGAAGGCCCGAAGTCCTCAACATCGGTCGCCTCGGAACTTCTCTTATCCATCTTTATCACTTTTTCTCCTGTCATCTATCCATTGTCTTCCTCATCTACCAACTATCATCTACCAACTACCATCTATTTCGGTTTATACTTTGCTTCCTGGAAAATCTTTTTTGCCGGCGTCTGCAATACTTCATGAAAGGATAGTTCGGGATGATCTGCAGAAAATTTGCGAACGATCTGCCATCCTACCCATTGCCCGATGTTTCCGGGAGATTCTTCGTGCGGCAGATCCTGGGTAAAAGGCGCTTCTCCCAGGTAGTTCTGAATTCTTTCCTTGTCCACGGTGTAGAGGTCGGGTGTGTTGGACAAAATAGAGCCCCAGATATTGCCTTCATTCTGCTTACACCAGTTTAGTTGTTTCTGGGTAAAGAAAGTCTTCAGGCTATCGGGTGTATCCGGAAGAAAATGATCCATCATCCACCACTGTTTCCCCTTTTCTATCATCTGCTCTATGAGCGATGCGTCCTGGCTGCTGTCGGCATAGAGGTTTTGAGCAATGGAGCGTACGCAGTTGGGAACAATATAAGGCGGTTCGAAGCGGCGTCTTAAATAGTCGAAGTATTGCGAAGGATCATATACCGGGAAATCATAGCCGAGAAACATCTGAAGACTGATGATAAGAGTATCATGATACAGTGTGGTGCCATAGATCTCCTGCGGATTTTCGGGGTTGAGGCTTTCCACCGAAGTGTACACGGCTGGTGGGTGAAAAGAAGGATTATAATATTTTACATACGCCAGGTTTTTTTCCAGGTCTTTGCGGATGGCTTCCAGTCTGCGGTCATCAAAATGATTTTGCACCGAATCGTACAGCGACTTCATATTGCGATAGTATTCCAGTACAGCATCATTGTATGATTTTCCGTTGGTGTGGACAATGAAATTAACCGGCGACAGGTACTCGAAATACAATTGAAGAAAGGAAGGCTCTTTCTTATAAAGCTCCTCCAGCGACGTGCTCAGGTGATTGGTGTCTATGGAAAAAAAATCCTTGTCGAACCTATGTATACTTACCTGTAATTTAATGTTGGAAACATCGGGGCTGTTCCTGTGGTTGTTGCAGGCAGAAAAAACAAGAATCATCAGAGGGAGTACGGTGATGCGTTTGACAGAAAGCATTTTTCGTGATTTATTACGGAACTTTGGATGATTGAATCAGTAACGAAGATGAAGATTTTTTTAGCCCAGCAAAATTATCATATCGGAAATTTCGAATCCAATGCGCAAAAGATCATTAGCGGCATTGCGCAGGCTAAGAAGGCCGGTGCTGACCTGGTGATGTTCTCGGAGCTTTGCGTGTGCGGTTATCCTCCGCGTGATTTTGTGGAGTTCAATGATTTTATCCGCAAATGTTATGAAAGCATTGATCATATCAAAAATTTTGCAGACGATATCGGGGTGCTGATCGGGGGACCTGCTTACAATCCACAGAAAGAAGGGAAAGACCTGTTCAATGCCGTTTTTCTTTTGCATGAAAAAGAAGTGAAGGCCGAAATCCACAAAACGCTTCTTCCTACCTATGATGTTTTTGACGAGTACCGTTATTTTGAACCGGCCTTCGAATGGAAATGCATTGAGTTCAAAGGGAAAAAACTGGCCGTTACCATTTGCGAAGACATCTGGAACCTGGGCGACAATCCGCTTTACCGGATTACCCCCATGGAATTATTGATCCGCGAGAATCCTGATGTGATGTTGAATCTATCTGCTTCCCCTTATAACTACGCCGCTGATGTAGTGCGCAGGAGCATCATGGAAGCGCACACGCGAAAATATCACCTGCCGATGCTCTATTGCAACACCGTAGGCTCACAAACAGAAATTGTATTTGACGGAGGCAGCCTCGTTTATGACATCAATGGAAAATTGGTGAAGGAGATGAAATATTTTGAAGAAGATTCTGGAATCTTTGACCTGGAAACACTCATCAAGCCTGTTGCCCAAAGAGAATTAGCAGTTCATGGAAAGAATGGATTAAAAGACCTTCCTCCAAAAGAAGCGCTCGAAGTTTCTTCCGAATCCCTGGGCGGCGGACAGGACGGAAACGTACGCAAGTATTTTTATTCCGCTACTGAAGTAGGAAGAGACAAGGATATCCTGGAATACCTCACCGAAGAAAAAAATATCCAGGAAATACATGATGCCCTGATCCTTGGGATCCGCGATTATTTTCAAAAAATGGGATTCACTAAAGCCACGCTTGGTGCCAGCGGTGGAATTGACAGCGCCGTTGTGCAAGCACTGGCAGTAAAAGCACTCGGAAAAGAAAATGTGCATGTACTGCTCATGCCTTCGCAATATTCTTCCGATCATTCCATCACCGATGCCGAACTATTGTGCAAAAAACTCGGCAACCGCTACGATATTGTTCCCATCAAAAATTTGTATGAAGGATTTCTTTCTGCACTGAAACCGATTTTCGGTGACCTTCCTTTTAGTGTGGCAGAAGAAAATACCCAGAGCCGGACGCGCGGAAATCTTTTGATGGCAGTGGCGAATAAATTCGGATACATCCTGCTGAATACTTCCAATAAAAGTGAACTTGCGACCGGCTATGGTACACTATATGGCGACATGGCTGGTGGGCTCAGCGTTTTGGGCGATCTGTACAAAATGCAGGTCTATGCGCTTGCGCGTTATTTAAATCGTAAAGAGGAAATCATTCCTTCGAATATTTTATCCAAAGCACCCTCTGCTGAATTAAGGCCCAACCAGAAAGACAGCGACAGCCTTCCTGATTATCCCCTTCTTGACCGGATCCTGTATCAATACATTGAATTGCGCCGTGGTCCCTCGGAAATTATTGCCGAAGGTTATGATTCAGCCCTGGTAAAGAAAACACTGAAACTGGTAAATACGAATGAATACAAACGCAACCAGTTTTGTCCAATTATCCGCGTTAGTTGCAAGGCCTTTGGTGTAGGCAGGAGGCTTCCTATTGTGGCCAAATACCTTTCCTAATGCTGCAGGTTTACGATGATGCTGACTGCTGAGGGCGGGATGCCATTCAGTGAAATCGTCGTGTCTTTCGAGAGACTGAAGGTGCTGCTGTTCAAAACGAGGATCCTGAATTCCCCTCCTGTTCCCAGAAGTCCATTGCCACCGATTTGAATGGATTGATCGTTATTGGTGAATTTCCAGGTGAAGGAGGATGTTTGAGGATTGGCAGGATCGCATTTGGTTGCGCCTTCGTCTGCGATGCCGGTCCCGTCTGATTTAAAACTTGCAGTATTGTCCAACACGCATGGTGGGATGATGGCAAGCGTGGAAAAATTCAGGTCTACGGTTCCGTCCTTGTTATAATCTATTCCTCCGGAAGAAAATTTCCAGGGCTTTTCCGAAATGGTATCTGTTTTGGAAGGTTCGTTGTTGTTGCTCTTCTTACATGATATCATCAAACACAGGGCAATCGCCATCAGGTATTTCATAAAAACTCTTTAAGGCAAAATTAGTGAATGGTGAATAGTGAATAGTGAATGGTGAATGGTGAATGGTGAATAAATGCCCGCCGTAGCTTCAGCGAAGGTGGGATGAATAGTGAATAGTGAATGAGGCTTGGTGTAATGAGGAACGGGCGGAGCAGCTGAATGGCTGCTGAATGAAAGGGAAAGAGAATGCATAGAGAACGCAACTGCCAGGAAAGCAGATCCTCTGCGTTCCCTGCGGCTCTTTGCGGTTTCATCTCTTAAGTTCAACTGCTGTTTTATTGGTTATGATATACATAGACTATGAACTCTGAACTATCAACTCTGAACTATCAACTATGAACTATCAACTATGATCTTTCACCTTCTATCACGCTCTTCTGTCATCTCCTTTCCCGATTGCCGTAATTGGCGTAACATTACGGCTTGTTATTTGCTAAAGCACAGGTCGTAATTAAATACCCAAACCTCAACTATGATGAAGACCGCGGAAGATATACGCCAGCTCAATGAACGGATTGGATATGCAGGAAGATTTGTAGAGACCCTTCGAAATGAAGTAGGAAAAGTGATCGTGGGACAAACCTATATGATGGACCGGCTCCTCATTGGTCTTCTGAGCAACGGCCACGTATTGCTGGAAGGTGTTCCCGGACTCGCAAAGACCCTGACCATTAAATCGCTGTCCCAGGCCATTCATGCGCATTTCAGCCGCATCCAATTCACACCCGACCTTCTGCCTGCCGATGTTATCGGTACCATGATCTACAACCAGCAAAGAAATGAATTCGTGGTTCGGCGTGGACCCATCTTCGCCAATTTTATTCTGGCAGATGAAATCAACCGGGCTCCTGCTAAAGTTCAAAGCGCACTACTGGAAGCCATGCAGGAAAGACAGGTAACTATTGGCGATACCACCTACAAACTTGATGAACCTTTTCTGGTGTTGGCGACTCAGAATCCTCTGGAGCAGGAAGGAACCTATCCGCTTCCTGAAGCACAGGTAGACCGCTTCCTCATGAAAGTAGTTGTCGGCTATCCTTCCAGAAGTGAAGAGCAATTGATCATCCGGCAGAATGTGCAGGGAATGAGTTCCGATCCGGTGAGGCAGGTGGTTTCGGTGCAGGAGATTGTCACGGCACGCAATATGGTGCGCGACATTTATATGGACGAAAAAGTAGAGCAGTATATTCTTGACATTGTATTTGCTACCCGCAATCCGGCTTCGTACAAGCTGGAAAACCTGGCACCTCTGATCTCTTATGGTTCTTCGCCACGCGGAAGCATCAACCTTGCCATTGCCGCAAAAGCCCAGGCCTTCATCAACAAACGCGGTTATGTAGTGCCCGAGGATGTGCGCAGCATTTGCAATGACGTGCTGAGACACCGCATTGGACTTACTTATGAAGCAGAAGCAGAGAATATTGACGTAACGGATGTGATCGGGCAGATTTTGCAGAAGATTGATCTTCCTTAAGAGATAGTTGGTAGTTGGTAAAGGAGAGATGTGGGATGAGGGATGTGGGATGTGGGGAGAGAGTACATTGCTGCGGGTGAAAATGATTTATTTAAAAATGAAAATATTTGAAGAAATGGAAAGTAGATGCCAGATGAACAGGCAAAGTTTTATAAAACCATTGTTGCCTCTTCTCACATCTCTCATCTCACATCCCACATCTTCTCTCTATCCATGCTGACCACAAAAGAAATATTAAAAAAGGTTCGCGAGCTCGAGATTAAGAGCAAGAAGCTGACGACTGACCTGTTTACGGGTGAATACCACAGTGCATTTAAAGGAAAGGGGATGTCGTTTAAAGAGGTGCGGGAGTATTCGGCAGGTGATGACATCCGCTTTATCGACTGGAATGTTTCGGCACGCTTTGGCCACCTGTTCAGCAAGGTGTTTGAAGAAGAAAGGGAACTCACCGTGATGCTGCTCGTAGATGTAAGTGCCAGCTCTCTGTTTGGCACCCTGGCTACCAAAAAAGATATTGCCACGGAAATTGCAGCGGTCATTTCTTTTTCCGCGGTAAATAATGGCGACAAGATCGGTGTGATTTTTTATAGCGACCGCATTGAAAAATATATTCCGCCAAAAAAAGGAAAGCAGCACGCGCTCTTTATTGTACGGCAGCTCTTGTCGATGACGCCCAAACAAAAAAAGACCCAGCTCAGTACCGCCCTTCGTTATTTCAACAATACCACCCGTCAAAAAAGCATTGCCTTTGTTCTCAGCGATTTTATCGATGCCAATTACCAGGATGCCCTTCGCGTGGCAGGAAACAAACACGACATCATCGGCATTAAACTCTATGATAAAATGGACCGCCAATTGCCCGACCTCGGACTCTTGCGCATTGAAGATGCAGAAACCGGCAAGGAAAAATGGGTGGATACGGGCAGCTCCTTTGTGAAGTTTGAATATGAAAAAGAATTTTTCAGGGTAACAGATTACTGCATCGAAACTTTCAAGAAGGCAGGCTCCGACCTGCTGCACGTTCGAACCGATGAAGACTATGTAAAAGTGTTGCAAAGATTTTTTATCAGCAGGAACAAATGATGAAGCACCCGATCTTAATTTATTTTCTTCTATTCTTTTTCCCTGCCGCTGCACAAACGGTGAACCTCGCTGCCGACAAACAGAAAATTCTCATTGGCGAACAGTTTCATCTTCAGTTGGTGGTGAGCTATGGCAAGGGTGCTGTGAGCTGGCCCAGGATAGACAGTCTCGCCCATTTTGAAATTCTGGAAAAAGGAAAACTGGACACACAACACCTGAACAAGATCACTACTCTTTCTCAAAGTTTTTTGGTGACCAGCTGGGATTCAGGCCTGTGGCAGATTCCAGCGATCGCGGTAGGAAAGATAAAATCCAAGCCCCTGAAGATTGACGTGGCTTTTTCACCTTCCCCCTTCGACATTAACCAGCCCTATCATGATGTGAAGGACATCATTGCAGTAAAGCCCCCGGTTGAAAATAGCTGGTACTGGTATCTTCTCGCATTGGTGATCGTTATAGCTGCACTGATCATCGTTTTCAGGCCAAAGAAGAAAAAGCAGGCTGCAGTTTTTGCCCCGGATGAAGGAGCATACAAAAAGGCTTTGAAAAAACTTGATCAATTAAAAGCCGCTCCTCCTTCCGATCAACGTATATTTTATACAGAGCTGGTCCAGGTGTTCCGCGAATACCTTCAGCGGAAAAAAAATATTCAATCCTTTTCAAAAACAACGGACGATCTGGCCATTCAGGTGAACAGTTTAAATATTCCACGAGAATCTTATCAGCGGCTTGTTCAAACGCTCCGACTCAGCGACCTGGTAAAATTTGCCCGGTTTGAACCATCTTCAAGTGAAAGGAATCCGGCAGCGGAAAGTATTCGCGAAAGCATTACCCTAATCGAGAAGCAGGAACATGCTGTATAACTGGTTGCAACATATCGAATTTAAAAACCTTTGGGTGCTTCCGCTGCTGCTTTCACTTCCAGTGGTTGCCTGGTTTTATTACCGTACCCCGTCATGGCGCAAATCAACTTTCAAAGTGACTACTGCGGAAAGTTTCAAGGTGAGAACAGCAAAAAATAATCTGCTCCATCTTCCTTTCTGGCTTCGGCTGTTTGCTCTTGGCTGCCTGATACTTGCGCTTGCGCGACCACAGGTAAAAAATGTTCAAAACAAAACAAAGGGAGAAGGGATTGATATTGTATTGTGCATGGATGTGAGTGGAAGCATGCTCTCCAACGATTTTCAGCCCAACCGCCTCGAAGCAGCAAAGCAAATGGCTTCGGAATTTGTGCGCAACCGTCCCATCGACCAGATTGGACTGGTGATCTTTTCAGGAGAAAGCTTTACCCAATTTCCGGTGTCTACGGATCATGAAGGATTGCTGGAACAAATCAATGGTCTTCGCAGCGGTATGCTGATCGACGGAACGGTAATTGGCGAAGGCTTGGCTACTTCAGTGGAAAGACTCGCATCCAGCAAGGCCAAAAGTCGCATCATTATTTTGTTGACCGATGGAAATGAACAGCCTCCAGAAACCAGGTTGATCGATCCGATAACTGCTTTGGAAATTGCAAGGACCAAGGCAGTGAAAGTCTATACCATTGGAATGGGCGCCATTGGTATGACCACCGTGCAGGGAAGAACCAAGAACGATGCTTTTCTGGATGAAGGGCTCTTGAGAAAGATTGCCACACAAACTGGTGGACAGTATTTCCGTGCCATAGACCGCGAGAGCCTGCAGAATATTTATCAGCAGATCGACAAGCTCGAAAAATCGGATGTGCAGGTGGTGACGCGGACAAAATTTGAAGAACAGTTCATGTATTTGATCCTGGCTGCCTTGTTCCTGCTGGCATTGGATATAATTTTGAGGTTTACTTATTTACGTTCATTTCCCTGACATGCAAGGAACCGTGTATCGATCAACAGGAAGCTGGTACCAGGTAAAGGATGATGACAACCAATTCTGGAATGCCCGCATCAAGGGCGTCATCAAACTCGATGACATCACTTCCACCAATCCAATTGCCGTTGGCGACCGGGTTAATTTTGATGAAGAGAGCAGAGAAGACCTCACAGCCATCATCACCAAAATCCACGACCGAAAAAATTATATCAACCGACAATCTCCACGTCACAATCACCAGCAGCACATTATTGCAGCCAACATCGACCAGTCGGTGTTGCTGGCCACACTGAAAGAGCCCAGGACTTCGCAAGGATTCATTGACCGCTTTTTGGTTGCCTGCGAGATGTATCACGTACCGGCCATTGTCCTGTTCAACAAGCTGGATATTTATGGCGAGAAAGAAGTGGAGCTGTTTCAATCGCTCAAATTGATGTACGAAAAGATTGGTTATGCTGTAGTGGGCATGAGCATTCTTGAACATGTTGGGTTAGAGGATGTAAAAAATCTGCTCAAAGGGAAGACCACGCTGTTCAGCGGGCATAGTGGCGTGGGCAAATCGAGCTTTATCAATGAAATCATTCCTCATCTCTCCATCAAAACAAAAGGTGTGAGCGGATGGAGTGGAAAGGGACAGCATACCACCACATTTGCCGAGATGTTTGACCTGCCGCAAGCCATTGGAGGAAAGATCATTGATACACCCGGCATGCGTGAATTTGGATTGATTGATGTAGATCGGTCAGAGCTCTCTGGTTATTTTCCAGAGATGCGTGCACGGCTCAATGACTGTCAGTTCAACAACTGTCTTCATATCAATGAACCTGGTTGTGCCATCAAGGATGCGGTGATCAGCGGAGAGATCGATGAAGACCGGTATGTGAGTTATTATAATATTTTGGAGTCGATAGGAGCCAAAAGCTGGTAAGGTGAATATCTGGTTTTAATTTCTGTAAGGTCGTTTGGGTCAATGCGTTTGCACTTGAATCATGAAAGAATATTGGGGTTTTCAATCTTAAATATTCATCGAATGAAATCATGAGAGTCCTAATATTATAGCATAAGAATCTCACTAAAAAAATTCTCTTCGTCCTTCACAAATAATCCGCTGCGCTCTTCTTTCTTTGCGGTAATCAGATGGTTTACATTGAGGGAAGACCGAGTGTAGAAGTGCCCTTCGATCTAAAGAACAAGAAGCCAGAAACTAAAAACCAGGAAACGCCTTCAGGCAATATGGCGATGAAGATCTACATTCATTAATTTTCCTTCCAGCACATTGGCGAGTTCCACAACGGCTTTGTTGTCGCGTTTGCGGGCGTCCTTTGTTTTGGTGGGAAATACGGAGATGCCGTTATAGATACTGTATTGAAGGGTAAGCTCGTGATGACCGAGGCTGAACTCCCAGCTGATGGCATCAAAATCATCTTCTTTGTGGGTGAAGTTGATCTTGAGATCATCGCTAAGAATGCTGGCGATCTGATAGAACCGTTTTAACCCGCCATCGTCATCGATGACTGCTTCTGTACAACCTAGCGTTGTTCGTAGGGTGAGGCTCATAAAAATGCTTTTAATATGTGATCCATCTATTATCAAGACAATAGATGAAAGGGTTTTGTTGCATTATGCAATTGTTATGCCTTGAACTTTTTTGCTTTCGGCACTTTTTCATCTCCCAGCAAACGTTCAGCGCCTACGTTCTTGCCATTACTGGGGCAACCACGCTGGTTCGCCTTAAACAAAGTGCATGAAGAAATGAGGAAAAAGCTTAGAATAACGATCGTGAAGCGAAGCGTTTTCATTAGGTTTGGTTTGATCACAATATAAGTAAAAATCCGGGCACTTACAAGTAATTACCCTTATCATTTACCTGCTCAAACCATTTGCTGTATCTCAGGTAATTATTCGCGATCCGGTTGATTTCTCCCTCTATTTTTTCGACGGAAATGTCCTTGACCTTCCGGGCGGGCACACCGGCATAAATGGCTCCTCCTTCACAGATCGTGCCTTCGAGCACCACGGCGCCTGCTGCAATGATGGTATTGCTATGCACTACCGCATTGTCCATGACAATCGATCCCATTCCCACCAGCACATTATCTTCAATGGTACATCCATGCACTATGGCATTATGACCCACCGAAACATTATTTCCCAGGATCGCTTTGGTTTTTTGAAAAGTGCAGTGAATAACAGCGCCGTCCTGGATATTGACCTTGTTGCCAATGCGAATACTGTTTACATCGCCGCGCAACACAGCGTGAAACCAGATGCTGCAATCATCTCCCATGATCACATCACCCACAATGGTTGCATTGGGTGCCAGAAAGCAGTTGCTGCCCCATTTCGGAAATTTGTCTTCTACCGGTAAGATCAGCGCCATGGAATATTTTTTACAAAATAACTAAGGTTTCTGGTTTATGGTTTCTGGTTCTTTAGGTAGGAGATTTCTTATGGGGCTTGTCGTTTGTAGTTCATGGGCCGAGTTTACTATTGCAGTTAAAGGGTTACTGGTTTTTTAGATCGAATAGTCCTGATTACTTCATCGTTTTTACGAAAAATAATTTTTGGTTGATAGTCTTAGTTCACTGCAGCATTTTTTAGAGTACTTAAGAAAAAAACAAATACATCATACGAAGTAAGAACTGCCTTTAAGCAACTTCAAACTACAAGCTACAAACTCCCCGTAAGAAATATTCGACCTAAAGACCAGAAACGAGAAACCAGAAACCTGCAATATTTTCGCCTCATGAACCTTCGCCAGCTTTTTCTCCAACATATGGCACAAACTTCTGCATCGCCGCTTTCGCTGGAAATTGTGAAGGCTGAAGGTTCGCTGTTGTGGGATGCTTCCGGAAAAAAATACATTGATCTGATCGGGGGAATCAGTGTGGCAAATGTGGGTCATCGTCACCCAAGTGTACTTCAGGCCATCAAAAAACAGATGGATGACTATCTGCACGTGATGGTGTATGGAGAATTCATTCAAAGTCCGCAGGTGCAGTATGCAAAGATGATTACAGAACACCTTCCCCATTCACTCAACTGTGTTTATTTCACCAACTCGGGAGCGGAGGCTGTGGAAGGAGCCATGAAGCTGGCCAAACGTGTGAGCGGAAGAACAGAGATCGTTGCATTCGAAAATTCTTACCATGGCTCTACACAGGGTGCGCTGAGCATCATTGGAAGTGAATACTGGCGCAATGCTTTCCGTCCGCTGTTGCCGGGGATTCTCCACGTCCGCTACAATTCTTTCGATGATCTTTCATTCATTGGCAAAGAAACTGCATGTGTGATTGTTGAACCCGTGCAGGCGGAAGCCGGCGTACTTGTTCCTTCGGCTGAATGGATGAAGGCGCTTGCAAGTAGATGTAAAGAAACAGGTGCGCTGCTGGTGCTGGACGAGATTCAGACCGGATTTGGAAGAACAGGAAAACTTTGGGCCTTTGAGCATACCGGAATTGTTCCGGATATCCTGCTCCTGGGCAAAGCGCTTGGAGGCGGACTGCCCCTGGGTGCCTTTATTGCGAGCAAAGATATGATGGACCAACTCAGTGATCATCCGGTGTTGGGACATATTACCACTTTTGGTGGTCATCCTCTTTGTTGTGCAGCAGGCATGGCTGCATTCAGTGTACTGCTTGATGAAGAACTCCGGAAGCGATCAGCTGAGAACGAAAAGAAATTCAAATCAAACTTGCAGCATCCATCCATTAAGGAAGTGCATTCCATGGGATGCTGGCTGGCACTGGATTTCGGGAGCTTTGAACGCTGCAAGAAAATCATCGATAGTTGTATCGGGCAAGGCGTGGTTACCGACTGGTTTTTATTTGCGCCTCATTGTCTGCGCATTTCTCCTCCGCTCACCATTTCCGATACAGAGATCGACGAGGCCTGCAGCGTTATTGTGAAAGCTGCTAGCTGTTAGCTGTGAGCTGCTAGCTTTTACTTTTTTGTACCCTTCGGCAAGAACAATGTTGTTTATAGTAGCAAGAACATTCAAAGCGAGTTACTACTAATTCGGGGGGATTGCTTGCGCCACCGCTATAGCTTTAGCGCACGCGGTCGCTTCGCTCGCAATGACGTCTAAAGTAGGATCCTCACTACAGGTTGGCATGTGCGTTAGTCTGGGATTTACGCAAATTGCTGTATTATTTTCCGTCTACGTTTAATTTGAAACAAATTCTGAACTACACCATGGCCCTCGGCCAACCCGTAGTGAGGGTCCTACTTTAGACGTCATTGCGAGCGAAGCGAAGCAATCCCCTCGAACTAAGGCAGCTCACTACAATTGCAACTATAAACAACATTGTTCTCGCCGAAGGCTATTCCAAAGAAAAGCTAACAGCTAACAGCTATTAGCCGGCAACTATATCCGCGCTTCCTGCCGAAAACATTTTGGATATCTAAAAAACTATTATTTACTTTGTATTACAAAGTGCTTTTTATGGATCTACAAAACCAACACCTGGATGATCTGCACGAGATCCGAAAGATCATGCAACGTTCCAGCCGTTTTCTATCCCTGAGCGGACTGAGTGGAATTGCGGCAGGCGTATGGGCGCTGGCCGGTGCCTGGCTGGCATTCAGGCGCACAAATGAGTATTTGATACAGGAGGAACAGGGACCACGCCATAGTGCTTTCCAGGATCTAAAAAATTATCTTTTCTTTCTTGCAATAGCAGTGTTGGTTCTTGCTCTTTTAACGGCGTTTTATTTCACCTGGCGCCGGGCTGGAAAAAATAAGACGCCTCTTTGGGATCACACGGCCCGCCTGCTCACACTGAATATGATGATCCCTTTGGTTGCAGGTGGAATTTTTATTCTCACTTTATTGCAATATCATGAATGGCGTTTTGTGGCACCGGCCTGCCTGATTTTTTATGGCCTGGCCCTGGTGAATGGCAGTAAATATACTTTGAGTGATATTCGTTATTTGGGCATCATAGAAATCGTGCTTGGACTGGTAAACACACAGTATATGGGCTTTGGCCTGATCTTCTGGGCAGTAGGATTCGGCGTTCTTCACATCATTTATGGATTTCTGATGTGGTGGAAGAACGAAAGGAAACCTGATCGTATGAGTGCATCGTAATACGCGATATTTTTTTACGAAACATAATCATGTCAGCAAAGAACCCCATATCAGGACTCAATAAAATTTTCGATAACCGCGTGCGGTTGGGAGTCATGAGCATGCTGGTAGTGAATGAAGAAGTAAATTTTAACGACCTGAAACAAATGCTGGAACTCACTGATGGCAACCTGGCCACACATATGCAAACCCTCGAAGAAAGCGGTTATATCAAGGTGCGTAAGGGATTTGTCGGTAAAAAAACCAACACGACCTATTCCATTACCAAGGCCGGTGAAAAAGCTTTCAAAGATCATATCGAGGGACTCGAAAAAATGATCAGGGGCATGAAGTGATTTTTTTTTTGTCTTTATACTTTGTAATACAAAGCGCTTTGTAATATGAGAACACAACTGATCCTGTTCAAGGTTTATCTCCTGGCTACCGTTACGGTATCCTCGGTGATGTTATTTATCTGCATCCTTCTGGGCTATAACCTCCGGCTTTGCGCGCTGGTGTTGCGTCCGGCCCTGGCCATTGGACTCGCTCCTGCAACAGCGCTCTTTATTGTTTTTTGCCTGCTTCAAAAAATTCGGATCAGCAGGGTGGCCTCATGGATCCTTCTAATGGCTTTGATGACAATCCTGCAATGGATAGCTGCTTTTATGTTGGTGGATCATTTACCGGGAGATAAAACAGACCTCGCAGGCCTCGGCATCCTCGGTGGTTATTCAGGCATTCTTGGTCAAGCCCTTTCCATCTCTCAAATTTTTAATTCCTATGTATATGAAACAAAATAAAAAACTTCACCTGATCCGCCTTTGGCTCCTTGCTTTTATCGTTCTTCTTTTTCTCAGTGGACTTACAGCCATTCCCGTTGATCGTGAACTTGCTCTTTTGCTTCAAGTTTTTTCTGCTCCGGGAAATCTTCACAGCTGGCTGCTTCGCGTGAATGGCGCGTACAAAGAAGTAGAACTGGTACAACCATTTCTGCTTTATGGTTACGACTGGCTGGCATTTGCGCATTTCATTCTTGCCATTCTTTTCATCGGTCCTTTTTGTGATCCCATAAAAAATATCTGGGTGCTTCAGTTTGGACTCATCGCCTGCGTGTTGGTCTTTCCCTGGGCCTTCATTGCAGGTTCTTTTCGTGGTATTCCGCTGGGCTGGCGTTTGATCGATTGCTCTTTTGGATTTTTTGGCTTCATCTTCCTCTGGGTCTGTTATAGCCAGGCAAAAAAACTTTCGATCGGGAATAATTCTGCCGCCGACAAAGAAACCTCCGGATTCAAACCAGCACTGAAATATTAATTGCCTAATGTTCAAAAATTGATGTCAGATCACAACGATAGTTTATGAAAATTAAAATGATTCTGCCCGCACTTACTGAAGCGAAAAGCCCTTACTGGCGTCCAGTGAAATATTCACTCTTTCCTCCGTTGGGACTGGCTACACTGGCGGCTTATTGTAGTCCGGATGACAGCATTGACCTGCAGGACGAGCATGTAGAAGAATTGAACCTTCACGATCAGCCGGACCTTGTGGTGATCCAGGTTTACATCACCAATGCTTTTCGTGCGTATGCACTCGCAGCTCATTACCGGGCGAAAGGTGCTTATGTATGCCTTGGAGGTCTTCATGTTTCTTCCCTTCCCGAAGAAGCCATGCAGCACGGCGATACCATCTGCGTTGGTCCGGGCGAAGACTGTTTTCCAAAATTTTTGGAAGATTTTCGGAAGGGCTCGGCCAAAAAAATCTATGTCAATCAGAAAAGAAATATTGAAGACCTTCCTCCCATTCGTCGCGACCTGATCAAAAGGAATCTTTATCTCGTGCCCAATTCTATTGTAGTATCCAGAGGTTGCCCACACCACTGTGACTTCTGTTATAAGGATGCTTTTTTTGAAGGAGGAAAATCTTTTTATGTACAGCGGGTGGATGCAGCCTTGTCTGAAATGGAAAGGCTTCCGGGGAAACATCTTTATTTTCTGGATGACCATTTGCTGGGCAATCAAAAATTCGCTTCTGCCTTGTTTGATGGCATGCGCGGCATGCGACGTCTATTCCAGGGCGCTTCCACCATTGATGCCATTTTGCGCGGCGACCTGATTGAGAAAGCAGCAGAAGCCGGCCTACGCTCCATATTTGTTGGATTTGAAACACTCAGCTACTCCAATTTGATTCAGGGCAACAAAAAACAAAACCTGGGAAAAGATTATTCTTTGGCTATTCAGCGATTGCATTCCTTGGGAATCATGATCAATGGAAGTTTTGTTTTTGGACTGGATGCTGATGACCGTGATGTTTTTAAAAGAACCGTAGACTGGGCGGTTGAAAATGGACTAACTACATCCACTTTCCATATCCTTACGCCTTATCCGGGAACAAGGCTATTTCAATCGATGGAAAAAGAAGGCCGCATTCTTCACCGCAACTGGGATCAATATGATACAAGACAGGTTGTTTACCATACAAAAGGGCTAACAGCAAACGAATTAAAGAAAGGATATGAATGGGCCTACCGTTCCTTTTACAGCTGGAGTAATATTTTCAAAGCAAGCATGCAGCACAATTCATGGGAACAAAAGCTCAAACATTTTGGCTATGCGGGTGGATGGAAAAAAATGGAGCCCCTTTGGAATTTCATGATCAAGACCAGAGGCCTTAACAAAATGCTGCCACTACTGGAAACGATTCTTTCGGGGACGAATAAAAAACATGAAAAAATAAATTCTCCTTTCCCTGCCATCGCGTGATTCATTTATTCTTAAAATTTTTTTTATGACCACAGTTCAACATCTATGTGCACTTGCCATCGTCACAGTCACGATGGGTCTCATTTATACCAGTGTGCAACAGTCGTATCGTACGGCCGCCAATGATCCTCAGTCCATCATTGCTGAAAGAATAAAAGAAGACCTGGAAAAAGGAAGAAAGATGGATCAATATTTCAGCGATACGCTGGACCTGGAAAAAAGCCGGGACGTCTTTGTGCTTCTTTGCGATTCAAAAGGAAGACCACTTCGGGGTACCGGTTACCTGAAAGGACAACTGCCAGTTTTACCCGTTGGATTATTTGATCATGCGGTGAAAAATAAATCGCACTGGGTAAGCTGGCAGCCGCAACAAAATGTGCGAATGGCCCTGGGAATCCTGTCTGTTCACTCGCCTGCTGCTGCATTCCTTGCAATTGGAAGATCATTGGACGACACGGAAGAAAGAATATCAAAATTGGGAAGCCTTCTGCTGGTCGGGTGGTTTTTGTGCGTGGGTATTGTATTGATTAACTGGTTAATTCTTCGCTATGGAAACAAACATGAAGCAACATTTAGCGCAACAGGCGCTTGAAGTGAACGGAAAAGAAAAATTTTCTCTCCGGAAAAGAAGAAAAAGTTTTGAATATGCCTGGCAGGGAATTCTTCTTTTTCTCCGCAATGAACACAATGCGCGTATTCACCTGGTAGCTACGGTAGGTGTAAGCTGCCTGGCCGTGTATATGCATGTAAATAAACTCGAAGCAGTTGCCCTCATACTATCAATGGCGATTGTATGGATGGCAGAAATAATCAACACAGCCCTGGAAGCCGCCATGGACCTGGTTTCCCCGGCCCGGCATCCGCTGGTTCGATTGGTAAAAGATATGGCAGCAGGCGCGGTGCTGGTGGCAGCTTTTGCGGCCATGGTCGTTGGCTGCACCATTTTTCTTCCTAAAATTTTTGTCTTATGAAGCTTTCAGAAAGAAATGTATTGTTCCGGCTGTACTATCAACAGAAGGAGGAGGACCAGATGGCCATTCTTTCCAGTCTGTTCAGTATGGCTTTGATTTTTTTTCGGATATTGTACACCGGTAGATTGATGTTTGTCTTCCTGGTATGGAACCTCTTCCTGGGTTTTATCCCATTGGCTCTTTCAAAATGCATCAACGTAAAGTCAGTAGCAAAAGCAGGTTGGTTATTCTTTGTCGTAATGATTATCTGGCTTCTCTTTATTCCCAACGCATTTTATATCATCACAGACCTGTTTCATCTCAATATGAATTCCATCATGCCTCTTTGGTTCGACCTGGTGCTGATCTTGTCTTTTGCCTGGACTGGTATGTTGATGGGAATTATTTCTGTTCGCCGGATGGAAGCCCTGTTCGAACAACATTTCAACAGAAAGTTTGACCTGCTGTTCATCATACCAGTGATGGTGCTGAATGCAACCGGAATTTATTTTGGAAGATACCTGCGCTTCAACAGCTGGGACGTATTTACGAATCCTTTTGTGTTGGTGGGAGAAACGGTAGATCTCTTTGTTCATCCCTTACGCAACCGTGTAGACTGGAGCATGATCTGTTGCTATTCTTTTTTTCTCACGCTCGTTTATGTTACTATTAAAAGATTGAGTGGGTTATTTGCGAAAGCGGTGAGTATAGAGCCGTGAGCCCCGAGGCTTCTCGCAGCTCACAGCTCACGGCTCATAACCTGATTTTAAAAATCCAATCCCAGGGCAATATAGGTCATGGGTTTACCTCTGAAGAATCCGTCCATTTGCCAGGCAACATCAAAGCGCAGAAAATATCCCAACAGGGTGCTTCGTGCGCCAAATCCGTACCCGCCTGCAAATGGCCCTACACCACCCGCTTTGATCTTTACAAAAAGACCGGGAGCGGAAGAACCAGAATAGACAACGCTTGGTCGTTCAATTTTGTCGTAGGCACCATTCCAGGCCGAACCCAGGTCAACAAACTGCACCAGCTGGAAATTGCGAATGAAAGCATTGTTGATGGGACGATTGAAAAAAGTGCTGAATACCGGCATGCGCACTTCACTGTTGATGATGACATTGTTGTTTCCATTGGCCGCATTCTGTTTGAACCCTCTAAGATTTAAAGCAAGGGCCTGGAACGCGTAATTTACATCCGGATCAGGAGTATTGGCAGGATCGAAATAACGATAGCCAACCAGATTGCCATTGTCATCGATCTTTTCATTTTCCCTGAACTTGAACCATCCGTCCACTCCACCCAGATAATAAACTACTTTTTGAGTGCCCCAGGAAAAGTCACCTGATGCACGCAGGGCCCAGATCACATTGCGGTAGATCGGTAAATAGTGACGCGCATCGAAACCGAAATTGAACATCAGTTTGCCATCGGTAGAAGACGCCTGGTTGATCTGCGAATACAGATCCATGTACAGTTTATACCTCAATCCATTCCAGATATTCATGGTAGGATTCAAAGTGTTGTCGTACACGTACTGGGTTGAGATCTGCATGTAGGTCTGCTTGAAATCGGGAAGCGTTAGCGTAGCGCGGTTTTGAGAGGTATAGACTACCCTGTCGAAACGCGGGCCCACAGAGGCTCTCAGGCTTCTTACCTTATCCAGTGCATAACTGAGACGGGCCAGGTAATAATTGGTTATCATGTTACCCGTTCTTACTTTCTGACCTGTGGACTGGTCAACAATCGTATTGGCATCCTGGTGGGTTCTGTAATAAGTAAAGCCCCAGTCCAGACGTTTTTTAAGGTTGGTGAATTCAAAGAGCACGTCGTTGTCCCGGAGGTTAGGAGCAATACGGAATCCACCGGATACTTTCAGGTCTTCAAATAAATCAACTGTACCTACGCGAATCAATCCATTGAGGTCATTTCCGTTTGATGGATCGATGGGACCTGCGCCTCCCTGATAAAGCTGGTACCTCTCTGGTCCATACACCGTGTTGTTCAAAGCCGCAACCACGTATTCGTTAAAGAATTTGGGTGGGCGATATTCATAGAGCTTGGCTTTCTTCAGTACTGGTTCATTGGGAAGTTGTTCGGCGTCGAATACTTTTCCAAGTTGTGAAGAATCCTTTTTTTCCGTTTCGAATTCATTGTTGAAGAAGTCCGACTGTTTTTGAGAGGAGTCGCCCTGCAATGGTTGTAGCAATCCTGCTTTTCCTGAAGCAATGCGCTGTTGCTCGGAAAGCTTCCTGACATACTCTGTTGGCTTGGCGGTGACGTTCCTGCGGCGAAGCGCATTTTCGTCTATCCTTAACCGGTAAAGCATTTTATAATCGCCCATCCTGGTTACTTCACTCACCAGGCTGTTGTCTCCGGCTGTTCTGGTTTCCAGGAGGCTGCTTTGATAATTCGTAAGCGGAAATACATAGGCCGAATCGGTAGTGATAGAAACATAGCCTACCGAATCGATATCATTTTTCGACCATTCCTTCAACACGCTGTCCACCTCCGGCAGGCGTGGGTTGCGCAAAACTTCATCTCCAATAAACACCAATGTATCGAGTCCGGCACGTTGTGATTTGAAAAATCCTGCATAGCGGTTAGCAATACCGTTTTCGTCGCTCACAAACGTAAAGTGAGTGGTATTGTATTGGGAAGGGAATCGCGCATTTCCAAAACGCACATTGGTTAACTGGGAGATCTGTTTGTATTCCGATTTGTTCCAGTTGTCTACCAGAAAAATATTATATCTGCGAGGCGTAATAGCCGTGTCGCTGTTTTCGGCAGTAGCCGAAGGACGGTTGCTCGAAAAAATAATACCGGTCTTCCCTGGAAAAGCCACGAAGGAAGCGTCGAGGTCATCATAAATGTCATTGGTGATCTGGTCAACAGACTGTTTGTCTATTTTATAAACAAAAATGTCCGACTGTCCGCTTTTCACTGCACTCAAAATAAGTGTATTCGCATCCAGCATGTACTTCATGTCCTGCACTTGTGTGAACTGCGGAAGGTCCTGCTTCACTACCTTGATTCGATTGACGATATCGTAAACAAAAAGTCTGTTCTTGCCCTGCTCATTATAAGCCACAGCGAGTCGTGTTCCTTTGCCATCCCAGGCCAGAAGTGGATAGTTGGGATTGACCTCGTCTTCGCGGGTTCTCACACCAAAACTCAATAAGACCTTGCGATCGGTAAAATTGGGATGAAAGACCACACTGTACTTGCCCTGCTTGAATTCAACATCGGCATAAGCAAAGCTTCTGGGTTGGGGGTTTGCATTGAAGCGTATATAATCTTTCTTGCCAACTTCTTCCGAAACGGATAGTTGTCCTTTTGGTGCAATGCGTCTTCCACGGATATCCTTGAAATATTTTTCCTGTTCCTCGGTCATGAAATCTTTCAGAACATCCTTGAATTTTTTCTTGGCAATTTTTTCAGTAGCACTATTCAGGTTGCGATAGATGCGTGCGAGATACAGCAGGTAGGTCGTTTTGGGCTTTCCGTATTTGTTGGCGATATAATACCAGAAAGCATGTCCGGCGAGCAGCGGCTTTTGAAAAGCAAACTGGTAAAAATTCTTGTAGTCGCCGCTCAATAAAGCGTTCTTTAATTGATCGTCAAGACTTGTGTTCCATTCTTCTGCCGCATAATCGATGTATCCATCCGTGAGCCATTTGGGAAGATCGAGCAGGGTTTGATTTGCAGCAAACTCTCCCAGGTCGTCACCAAAAAGTACATTGGCTACAAGCACGCTGGCAATTCCCTGGCGGATTTCCCGGCGCAGGTTCTCGCGGTTTCCATCGAAATAGACCAGCATTTTGTTGTTGACCAGTCTTGTAACGCCACCGGTATTTTGCCAGTCGATGCCCAATCCGATATTGGACTGCTGCATTTGATCGAAACTATTATACACCGCGATATTGGTGCGGCGCTGCATGCCATATTCAATGAATTCTTCGAGCTGGGGTAATTCCTGTTCGGCTACCTGGGCTACATATTTGCCCAATTCAAGACCATCCTGGTTAAAATAAGTATTGAAATTTTCGGTCTGGTAGTATTTCCATTTGAATTTCTGATATTGAACACGGTTCTTCCCGAATTCCACAGCATTCACCTGGGCATGGCTGCCGACGGAAACCAAAAGCACTGCAACAGCACAGGCCAGTCGGCTAATCAATCTAATCATAAAGTATTGTGGTGATTTCTATTTTAATAAGCTCCCGGTTTGGACAGTAAATTGCAGCTAAAAATACAAAAAAGCTGCATGCTAACTGTTCAGGCGTTTACCTTCAATCCAGTCCAGGAGAATACGTATGTGTTGTACAACGAAAAAAGGCTCTGTTGTATTATAGATCCGGGCTGTTATTTTGCCAGCGAGGAACAGGAACTTCAGAATTTTGTTGACCAGAAGGCCCTTCAGCCCATCTACCTGCTCAACACTCATTGTCACCTGGACCATATTTTCGGCAACCGCTTTGTTCATAAAGCCTTTGGGCTTGAGCTCAGCCTGAATAAATACGAAATGCCGGTTCTTGAAGCCGGTCCGGCCAGCGGTGTACTCTGGCAACTTCCTTTTGACAACTACGACGGTCCCCTGAAGTTTCTGGACGAAGGTGATGTGGTGCGGCTCGGGGATGATGAATTGCAGGTTTTATTTACACCGGGTCATTCGCCCGGGAGCATCAGTTTTTATTCGAGGGAAAACAAGTTTGTCATCAGCGGCGATGTGCTCTTCCAGGGAAGCATTGGCCGCACCGACCTTCCGGGAGGAGACTTCCATATTCTGGAGGAAACCATCAAGACAAAACTTTACACCCTGCCCGGGGATGTCATTGTTTACTCCGGACACGGGCCTTCCACTACCATTGGCGATGAAATGAAGGACAACCCCTTTGTAAAGATGATCTAAGTCGGTTTCACGCCAACCTGTCCCGCCAGTGCGGGAGACGCAAAGCGGAGGGTAAGGCGCAAACTTTTTGGGTGAGTTTCTAAGGCAGGACAGATTTTTTTGTGGGTTAGATTTAAACGCAAGGTGCGCAGAGAACCGCAAAGCACGCAAAGAAAAAACTCAGGCTGAAACTCAAGAAACCCTTGCGTTCCTCTGCGTATTTTTCGCGTCCTTTGCGTTTAAACATTTGTATTAAACTATCGCTATCAAACTACCAGTCGCACAAAAACAAACTCCATCTCCTTTCGATCTCTCCAAAAAAATTTGCGCCTTTGCCTCTTCGCGTTTTTGCGTGAAATCTTCCGCCTTCGCGTGAAACCCTAAACCGCCTTAACTACGAAAAATTTTCCCACATAAGGAAGTTTTTGGAATTCCTTTCGTTCTACGTTGAGCACGAGGATGCCGAAGAGCGATAGTAGAATGAGTGCGAAGCCCCGGTTGGTCCAGGCACCGAGATTGATCTTTTGAAAGAGAATATAGAAGCCGTACATCGCTACAGAGATCACCATATAAGCAAGCAGTTTTTTCCAGGCATAGGGAATGCGGTAATGCTTTTGTCCCCACACATACGATATCACCATCATGCTTCCATAGCAAAAGAAAGTGGCCCAGGCACAAGCCATGTAACCGAAATAGGGAATGAAGGTGTAATTGATCACCAGCGTAACCGCTGCACCAATTACCGTGATCCATGCACCTGCAATGGTGCGGTTGGATAGTTTATACCAGATCGAGAGGTTGTAATAAATTCCCAGGAACATGTTTGCCAGTAAGAGTATCGGAACTACTCTCAGTCCGGCCCAATAATTTCTACCGATAAAATATTTCCAGATATCGAGGAACAAGGCAACAACGAGAAACATAAAACAAATGATGATCACAAAAAATTTCATCACGCGGGCATACACTTTTTGCGGCTGCTGTCCCTGTGCCTGTTTGAAAAAAAACGGCTCTGCACCCATCCGGAAAGCCTGGATGAAGAGGGTGATGAGAATGGAAAGTTTATAACAGGCGCTGTAGATCCCTACTTCCGCTTTTGCCATTTTGGGTGTGGGCGCAGAAGACCACCAGCTTAACATGATCCTGTCGAAGGTCTCATTGATCATTCCGGCAAAACCCGCCAGGATCAGAGGAGAGGAATAGAGTAAAATGTCCTTCCACAATTTGCTGTTGAATTGCCATTTGAATGAAAAAAATTCTTTCGACAGCAAAAGAAAAGTCGCTACTGCCTGAATCAGATTGGCGATGATGACATAACCTACTGCATAATCGCTCTTGTAAAAGGTTCCGATGAAACCATGGGGCTGACTTGCAGCAATGCGGGGACAGATGGAAAGAAAGAAAAAGACTGCAGCGATATTGATCACAATTCCTGCAATGCGAACAGAGGCAAATTTTACGGGCCTTCCTTCATACCGCAGTTTGGCAAAAGCCAGTGTGGTGAGCGCATCAAATCCGATGATGAGGGCACTGTAGGTAAAATATTCCGGATGGTTAGGAATGCGCAGCAGCGCGGCAAACTGTTTATTGAACAGGACCAGCAGTGTGGTAAAAATGGAAGTAGTGAAGATCAGGGAAATGCTGGCTGTATTGAATACCTGCTCGTGTTGTTCTTTGGTATTGGCATATCGGAAATACGCCGTTTCCAATCCGTAGGTAAAGATGACATTGAGAAAAGGAATAGCCGAATACAGAATACTCATTTCACCGAAGGCATCGGTGTGAAGTTCACGGGTAAGGTAAGGGGTGAGCAGGTAACTGAGAAAACGCGCAGCAATGGAACTGACTCCATACCATAGTGTTTGCCCTGCTAATTTTTTAATGCCGCTCAAGGGATATTGTTTAAGGTCAACAAATTTAGTAGCTGTAAAATGGAAATGGTCATTCCTGACTACAATTATTCTCTAAATCGGGGATTATTCAGGAAGCTGGAGTCGGAGAGTGTACGAAGAAAAAAGACAAGGTTATTTTCTTCACTGATTGTGAGGGGAATTCCGTTTTGCATGGCAGGATCGAGCGTGGGACCACTTTGAACGCCTTTTTCATAATGACGAAGCACGTCGCGTGGAAGTGTAAACCTTCCATCGTGTTCATAGTATGAAGTCAGCTCCACATTGCGCAGGCTGGGTGTTCTGAACTTTAGAGAATCATCCGGATTGCCTGATACCCTCATGCGTCCATAGTCTTTCAAGTTAGGGTCAATGGGAAGACCAACATTGCGATAAGCAAAATCGGTGAGCAGAGCACCCGAATGACAACCCGTGCATTTGTCGAGAAAAGTATTATAACCGCTTTGTTCTTCCGGAGTAAAACTTTCTTTTCCCTGCAGTACGCGGTCGAACTTTGAATCAGCGGAAACAAGGTTTATCACAAACTGAGAAAGGGCACGATACAGGCGGTCGGGATTGATGGTTTCATCTCCGAATGCTTCACGGAACATGCGTTTATAGGCTGTATCTTTTTTCAGTTTACTGATCACATCCGGAATGGTTTCAGCCATTTCGTTGGGATTGGTGATGTGATTGATATAGATCGTCTCAAGGCTTTGGGTGCTTCCGTCCTGAGTGTAGACGGGATACCAGGCCAGATTGAAGAGTCCTGGAGCATTGCGAAGCGTATGCGAGTGATTATAACCGTGACTGCGATCATGTTCAAAAGTGGTGAAGGCAGCAACCGGCTGATGACAGGAAGCGCAGGGATAATTGCCGTCAATAGAAAGGCGGCCATCGTAAAAAAGTTTTCTTCCCAACAGGAATCCTTCTTCGGTGAGCGGATTATTTTGAAAAGAATAAACCGGGGGAGGGAATCCGGGAGGTACCGTAAACTGAAGGGGATGAGGTGTGGCCAGTCCGAGTGATTTTTTGCAGCTATCGAGCAATATGGCGCCGGTGAGGACCACAAGCAGTAGGACGGATATGACCAGCCAGCGTTTCACTGATTAAATTGGACAACTAAACTATAAAATAAAGCGCTGACCGTTTGTTAAAAGTCCCGCGGCCTGAATTTTCTTCTTCCCTCTTTTATTTCAGAGGAATGCTTCTTGGTTTCCAGTCTTTTTTGCCGGGATGTGCGGGAGGGACGGGTGGCGATGCGGATCTTTTTTTTCTTTAGGGCAGCATCCGCCAGCTCATTGATTTTTCGAATAGCATCTTCACGGTTTTCCAGCTGTGTGCGAAAACTCTGTGATTTTACAATCAGCTCTCCTTCCGAATTGATCCTATTGGTAAGTTTTTGGCGCAGGATTTCTTTTTCTTCATCCGACAGGATTTGTGATTCGCCGATATTGAAGTAAGCGATAACGGCTGTTTCCACTTTGTTTACATTCTGTCCGCCCTTTCCCCCACTGCGGGTCGTTTGCATTTTTATTTCTGAAGAAAAATCTTTCATAGAGAATATTCGAGAGTAAAAATAGAAAAAGCTACTGGCTGTTGGCTGCGAGCTGTTAGCTTTTCTTTGGAGTAGCCTTCGGCGAGAGCAATGTTGTTTATAGTTGCAGTTGCAGAATGCTACTTTAATTCGGGGGGATTGCTTCGCTTCGCTCGCAATGACGTCAATTAGTTACCTCGCTACAGGTTGGGCCCAAGGGCCATGGCGTACGTCAGCCTTTGTTTCAAATTAAACGTAGGGCCGTAAATAATACAGCAAATTGCTTAACTCCCTGACTAATGCACATGCCATCCGGTAGTGAGGTAGCTAATTTAGACGTCATTGCGAGCGAAGCGAAGCAATCCCCTCGAACTAAAGTGAGCTTGGTACCACTGCAACTATAAAAACATTGTTCTCGCCGAAGGCTACTCCAAGAAAAGCCAACAGCTAACAGCTCGCAGCTAACAGCCCTCAGTTCGCAGCCAACAGCTCGCATCTTTCTTACCATTTACTATTTTGCATTATGCGCGTCATCATTCAAAGGGTGTCAAAGGCATCGGTAAGGGTGGGGGGAAAACTGGAAGGAGTCATTGGACAGGGCCTCCTGGTTTTCCTGGGCATTGAAGATGCTGATGCAGAGGAAGACATAACCTGGTTGAGCAACAAGATCGTTCACCTTCGCATCTTTAATGACGAGGGAGGAGTGATGAACCACTCGGTGCTTGATAAAAAGGGTGAAATTCTTCTCATAAGCCAGTTTACCCTGCATGCTTCCACAAAAAAAGGCAATCGTCCAAGCTATATCAGGGCCAGCAAGCCCGATACAGCCGTTCCTTTGTATGAGCGCATGATTGAGCGGCTCGGCACGCACCTTGGAAAACCAATACAGACGGGCATTTTCGGGGCCGATATGAAAGTGGAACTGCTCAACGACGGGCCTGTTACAATAATAATAGATAGTAAGAATAGGGAGTAAGTTTATAGTGGGTAGTTGATAGTTGATAGTTGTTGGTAGAGGAGAAGTTCGTAGATCATAAAATTTTTTTCTTAGTGGACATAAATAACAGGGCGGACCTTGAGAGGCTGCTCAAAACTTTTTATTCAAAGGTTTTTCAGGATACCCTGATTGGAAGGTTTTTTACTGAAGTGGTTCCATTGGATCTGGAATCACACATTCCTGTGATTGCCGATTTTTGGGAATCAGTGATCTTCGGCAGTCGTGGCTACCGTAGAAATGTGATGGAAGTGCACCAGCATATCCATCAATTATCAGCCATAAAAAAAGAACATCTCGAGCGATGGGTAGAAATTTTTACCACGACTATCGACGAACTCTTTAAGGGAGACCGCGCCACCCTCATGAAACAAAGAGCCCGTTCCATTGCTACCCTCATGGACATCAAGCTCAATCATGGAGGAATGGGATAGTTTATGGTGAGATGCAAACCGCAGAGAAAGGAGGACGCAAAGCTTTTCGTTATCACAGATTACACGGATGAAGTTTGGATTTCACGCCTGCCCGTACCGAACGGTACGTTCGGGCGGGGATTGATTTATAGAATTTACAGGATTGCTTATTTCATAGAAACCTGTTGTCTCCCTAATTCCCAATTCCCAATTCCCAATTCCGAATTCCTTTTCAATTCCATCTTAATACCCCAATAACTATATTAGCACAATGACAATCCAGGAAGCACAAACCACGGTAGATGATTGGATAAAAACCAAAGGCGTACGGTATTTCAGTGAACTAACCAATATGGCCATTCTTACAGAGGAAGTGGGAGAGGTGGCGCGACTGGTGAGCCGACTCTATGGAGAACAATCGTTCAAGGAATCGGATAAGGAAAAAAATCTTTCCGATGAACTGGCGGATGTGCTGTGGGTTTTGATTTGTCTGGCCAATCAGACGGGTGTTGATCTGACCAGGGCACTCGAAAAAAATTTTGAGAAAAAAAATCTGCGAGATAGCGAACGACACCAGAAAAACGAAAAGTTGAAATAACAGAAGCCAGTATCAAAGCAAAAAAATTGCTATTGCCATTAGTTTAGTTTTAAATCATTCAAATCAATCAGACATCCGAACCGACCATGAAGCAGCTTGCCATCATCTTTTTTCTTTTCCTTTCCTTTCCTGCTTTTTCACAGTCCACAGTAAGTGGAGTGGTGCTGGATGCCGAAAAAGGAAAACCCATTCCATTTGCCAGTGTATTTCTGAGCAACACCTCCATTGGAACGAAGACAGATGATGTGGGACATTTTGAACTGAGTATTCCAAACGGAAGATTTGATCTGGTTGTTTCTTCCATCGGTTATGAAACGCATAGCCAGACTATTCAGTCGGCTGAGGTGAATCAACTGCTCACCATCAAATTAAAATTGCGCGAAGAAAAAATGGAGACTGTGGTGGTGGAACCCTTTGAAAAAGATGGCTGGGTCAACTGGGGCAATTTTTTTATTGAGAATTTTATCGGCAATTCTGAATTCGCATCACGGTGTATGATCAAAAACACGGGTGTGATCAAATTCAGAGACTCAAAAAAAAATCATCAGCTCAATGCTTATGCATTTGAACCACTCGAAATTGAAAACCGTGCGCTGGGTTATCACATCACTTACCAACTGGAAAACTTCAGTTATGATTTCAACACGCATTTGCTGCTCATTACAGGCTATCCGTTTTTCCAGGATCTTGCTGCAGGCAGTGCACGCAAAAAAAAAGGGAAAAAGCAAGGGCTGAGACCTATTACGGTTCGATGACGCACTTCATGCGCGCTTTATTTCGCAATACTCTTGCACCGGAAGGTTTTGATGTGCGCAGTCTGCAGAAAATTCCCAACATCGAAAAACAAAGAGTGAAAGAAAGAATGAAATGGCTTTATCAGTCGAACCCAAACCTGGAAATAGGCACTCGTTCAAAAATCCCTGACAGCAGTTCCTATTACAATGAAGTTTTGAAAAGGCCCGACTATTTTGATGTGGTGGGAAAAAATCCGCTGACCGGTGATAGCATTGCCTACGCGGTGAACCCTGCTACTGCAGGACTTGAATTTGAAAACTATCTTTTGATCACTTATTTGAAAGCCTCCGCACCGAAGGATTATCAGCAGCATGTTTTCAACAGCGGCAAATCCATGACCTCGCAGATTACATTGATCAATCATACACCCATCGAAATTCAGGCCAATGGAAACTATTTCAATCCGATCGACCTGATAAGCTCAGGCTATTGGGCCTGGTCGGAAAAAATCAGCCGCATGCTTCCTTTCGATTATCAACCTCCGGTAAAATCTACTACAGGAAAGGATAAACAACATTCGCTACAATGAAAGTTTATTTTTCTTTGTACTTCAAATAAAACCATGTCGTATACAGCAAAGCCCAACCGTTATCAGGAAATGGAATATCGTCGCTGTGGGAAAAGCGGTTTGAAACTTCCCGCCCTTTCATTGGGTCTCTGGCACAATTTCGGCGCAATCGATAACTATGAAAAATGCCGCAACATCGTCCATACTGCGTTTGATAACGGCATCACTCATTTTGATCTGGCCAACAATTATGGTCCACCTGCCGGAGGTGCGGAAGTAACGTTTGGAAAATTGTTGCAGCAGGACTTCAAGCCCTATCGCGATGAGATCATCATTTCTTCAAAAGCAGGATGGCCTATGTGGCCCGGTCCTTACGGAGACCTGGGATCGAAAAAATATCTGATGGCGAGCCTTGATCAGAGTTTGAAAAGAATGGGCTTGGAATACGTGGATATATTTTATCATCATCGTCCTGATCCAGATACTCCATTGGAAGAAACCATGCGTACGCTTGATCTCATGGTTCGACAGGGCAAAGCATTATATGTGGGAATTTCCAGTTATTCAGCAAAAGAAACAGAAAAGGCAGCTGAAGTGCTTCGCTCACTGGGAACACCGTTATTGATTCATCAGCCCAAATATTCTATGCTGGAACGGTGGGTGGAAGATGGACTTCTGGACGTGCTGGATAAAAACGGAGTAGGCTGTATTGGTTTTTCGTCGCTGGCACAAGGACTTCTCACCAATAAATACCTTCATGGAATTCCGGCTGATTCGAGGGCAGCCAGTACAAGAGGTAATGGTGCACTGGAAGCTTCTCTCATCACAGAAAATATTCTGTCGAAGGTTCGTGCCCTGAATGAACTGGCAGAAAAACGTGGTCAATCACTGGCACAAATGGCTTTGGCCTGGGTGCTCAAGGATCGCAGAATGACTTCGGTGATCATTGGCGCCAGCAAGCCCGAACAAGTGCTCGACTCCATCCAGTGTTTGAAAAATTATAGTTTTAGTTCAGAGGAGTTAAAGAACATAGACAAGATCCTAAAATCAACCGTAGCTGTTCCTTCTGAATAGGCTGGCCTGATTGGGAAAGAAATTGTATGAAACACCTGAACATCATTTTCAGACTTAGTGTATTAGTTGTGTTGCTACTGCTCCGCACTTCTGTTGCTGCGCAGCAGGCAGCTATTACTAATCCGGATGCCACTCATACAGACCGGCCTCTTAAAGAGCATGGCTTTTTGCTGGGTTATTCAAGACCTTTAACCAAACCGGTGACCTACGATGTTGTTTTGTTGGGAGCAGAATTTGTTCACCCTTTTTCAAAAGCTTTGAAGAATGATTTTGTCACCTGGTATGTCAATCCGCAATTCAACTTCGTAAAAGCAGACAGCACAAAATCAACAGACATAGAATTCGGAATAAACCTCGGCATCCGGAACTATATGCGCATGAACCCGAACTGGTACATTTATCAAATGGTGGGCTCCGGACCGCATTTTATTTCTGCAAGATTGTCGAGACAAACCAGGGGATTTATTTTTTCAAACAATTTTGCACTGGGTAGCCTGGTTCACATTTCCGGATCTCATTTTCTGAACCTGCAATCGGGTTTCCGGCATATTTCCAATGCCAACCTCAAGCTTCCCAACAGGGGAATCAATTCTTACGTCTTCATGATCGGCTACTCCATTCTATAGCAGGTTGAGAGCGGCTTCTGCCTTGATGCATTCAAGATTTTGGCCTTTGATTTGCCGAAATAATGTAGATTTAAGTATTACTAATCACAAAATTGAATCATATGTCAGACGTTAAGCTTACTGCTTACAATGTAAAAACCAAGGAAAAGAATGTACCGATTCAGGACGCAGTCGTTACAAAAACAGCGAAGGGAGCTTATATGGTCCAGGGCCATGATGGCAAGGGCAACAAGCTGACAACCTTGTGCAACGAAGAAAAAGCACTGGCGGCGATCAAGGCTGGTGTAGCCAAACAGGGCTGGTGACAATATATTCAGGCAGAAAAAAGCTGTAATGCGATTGCGTTACAGCTTTTCGTTTTGATAGAATATCCAGCAGGTTCTTCTATTCCTTATACAGTTTGAAGCTTTGCTTTTTTCCCGCTCCCTCGATCTCCAGTAAATAAACTCCAGAAGGCTGGCCGGATAGATCAACGGCAAGTTTTTGAAGAAAGCCGTTGGCCGTTCTGTGGTATTCTTTCACCAAACTGCCCTTTGCATCCATCAGCCTCGCGTTCATTGAAACATTATTGTTTAGCTGGTAAACAAGATTGAATAGTCCTGCAGACGGATTTGGATACACCATCCAGGGAACCGTTCCATCAAACACTACAGAACGAACGGGAGAATAACTGAAGCTTCCGTCCAGATTGATGATCTTCAAACGGTAATATCTTGGCCCCGCCTTGTCGGCTTCCTGATCGTTAAATGAATAGTCTATCGTGGTGCTGCTGTTTCCTTTTGCAGGAACCTCAGCCAATTTCGAAAAATGACCTGACTGCAGTTCGGTATTGCCACGAGCCACCTCAATCTCATATTTCATGACATCATCCTCTGTTCCTACCGACCATTTCAGTTGCACATCAGCGCCCTGTTTTTGTGCCGTGAATGAAAGAAGTTTTACGGGAAGCGCCGAGTTATGGCTAAAGCCTCCATTGTTCAACCAGAACTCTGAAAAATCTTTCACTTTGAATTCCGCATAATATCCTTTATCAAAAGGCACTTTGGTTACCTGGTCAGGAGCAGAATAGTACCACAATCCCTGAATATCATCTGCCACAGTTCCGTTCTCATGACTTCTATCGGGATCAGTGTATTTGGAAACACCGAGGTCGTAAGCACTGGAGGGTTTGAAGCAGGAAGCACAGCCTGTTGCTTTCACCAATGTATCCACTTCGGTGTCGAGGAAATAAAATCTCACGGTTACCGAGTCTGTTCCATTGGATGTGGGCTTGATGGTGAGGTTTCGATCATGATAATATTGTGTTGTAGTGAAACGCACTGGCCCTGAATTGATAAAAGCCTGCACATCGGTGGACCCCAGGTTTTGATTGTTGGGAAGAATAGAAGCCACCAATTTCCCACCGCTGGTAAAATCAATCCAGCTGTTACCGGAAACAGCTTGTGTTACCGGTGCTGCCATGGTAGCACCATCATAAATTCCAAATATGTTGTCGTAAATATGAATATCATCCACTGCAATTCCTTCCCTGTTCACACCTGCATCGGACTGCATCACAAACCGAAGGCGTAATTGCGTAGCTACAGGAAGCGGAATAGTGGCTACATGCCAGCGTGTATTGCTTTGAAGGCTCCAAAGTTGATCAGTGGTTTTATTGTACCAGTTGGTGCCGGCTCCCGCTGCTCCGAGTTTGTTCCAGTTGATTCCGTCAGTAGAATATTCTACCCAGGCTCCGTCGCATAGCTGGCTGCCGCAATCCTCCACATCAATGGCCATGCTGAAGCTCAGTGTTGGATTGGTCATGCCGCTTACATCAAAGCAGGGTGAGTATAAAAACGAATGTTCATTGTCGTTATAGTTCCCCATAAGTCTTGTCTTCCAGGCCTTGGCTCCGCTGGCTGCGCGGTTGATCCTCGAAGAGGAAGGCGTACCGTATTCCCAGCTGCTTTTCTTGCCTTGCGCATACCAGTAACCGTTACCTGCCTCGAAATTCTGCAAATAAGGAAAGGAAGTGATCACAGGTGTATTGGTGACGGAAGAAGAAGTTGTATCGTTCTCATGAAAGCTGTCTGTGGGATAATCCACCAAAGCATCGATGATATAATTTCCAAGAGCGGAGAGGTCGGCAGCAGTGGTAAAGCTATACTGAATGGTGGTGTTGCCTGCGATGGAAGGAATCAACTCAGATATCCATGCTCCATTGTTGATACGGTATTTCACCGGGATGTTGGCCAGGGGTGCATTTGCGCTGTTGCGAACAGAAACTTTAATAATCGAACTGCCCGACAATCCGCAGCTGGCCGATACCGGTTGGTCCACCGAAAGCATTTGCACATCGTTGAACACTTCATATAATCGAACATCATCAAAACTGTATCCGGATGCATTCTGCAGGTCTGTTGCAGCGATTTGTCCAAACTGTCCCCATCTCACCTGGAAGCTGGTTCCAAATGATTGGCCGGATGCAGCAAGCAGATCGCTTAGTTCAATACTGGATGATTTTTTATAAATACCAGGATCATTTTCATTGGCATCCATGTCGTACACCTGAATCCAGGGCTGGCTGTCATTTCCACGGATCCAAACGCGGTTATTGGGATGTGCGGGCTGACCATGATTGTTGAACCGGAAGTCCAGCCTCAGGTCATTCGCCAGCGTATTATAATTAGTGAGATTAAAAGTTCCGTATAAATAACTGGTATTGCCCGGTGCATAAAACTGGCTTGCATCCAGCGTGATGGCCCTGTTGCCCGAATAAGCCATTCCTGAATTAAGAAAGGTCCGCAATCTTCCATAAACCGAACTGGCAGTAAAATCATAACGGTCCAATCCGGCCAGTCCAACTGTATCTTTTACATAAGAAACAGGAGCAGCTGTTTCCATGTCATCCACAAATGCGGAAGAAAGATTCAGAGGCTGGTTATCGAGCTGCCTCACCATCATGGTGAGCGTATCATTGGAAGGAACAGGATCGGCAGAAGAATTTTTCACAACTGCAGTGAGGTTATAATTTCCTACAACCGACAGATCGGCGGTAGTAGTGAAAGTGTAGGTATATGTTGAACCCGCACCAACAGTTCCAATCACAGGTTCTGTAATAAAGGGTGATCCGTTGATGGAATACTTCAAATCAAAATTGGTGATGGCTGCATCATCCAGGTTTTTGATGCGAACAGTGATGGAAGTTGTAGCACTCAGTTCGGATGAAGTAAATTTTCTTCCCGATACCGGAGATATAATAGCATCCAGTTTCAAATCACCATCAGAAATGGATCCGGAGCAAGTTCCATTATTTGGTTGTCTTGAAATGGCCGCAGCTCTCCTTCCTGGTTTTCCGTTTACTCTCGATCTCACAGTAAACCAGTAAGTGCTGTCCTTCGACAGTCCGCTAAAAATATAATTCGTTCCAGTGGTCGTTGTGATGCTCTTCATCTCATCGCCCTGCAGCATCATCACTTCATAGTCGGTGGCACCGGTTACCGTAGTCCAGGTAAGATTGATATATCCTTCGCATTGTATGGGTGCAAGGGAAATGGCCGGTGGAGTAATGATGGTAAATGGATGGCTCACCGTGGTTTCACCTGTTCCGTCTTTGGTAATGCGGATCAAAGCCTGACTGGTGGCCACATTGGGAACCCACCAGGAATAGACCACTCGATTGATATCAATGGAGGAGGCAAGCGTGGTCCAGCTGCTTCCATTGTCGCTGGAAAAATCAATGGTTGCTGTACCAGTATATCCGTTGGCTTCCCAACTAATCTTCATCATGTTCAGTCCACTAACGCTCGGTGCCCAGCTTTCTCCGCCAACGGGAGATGTGATCTTTAGTTGTTGCGGCACAAGGTCATACACAAGAAAATAATCCTGCGAAGGATTCTGGTTGATGGCTGTGCCTTTTACGCGAAGTGTATAGTTTCCTGGGGCAGGATTAACAAAGCTTACCTGCTCCATGTTATTTAAATGATCTGCACCATTCACTGCAGCCGTATTCAGTCCTGCATTTGATGTGTCAAGAATTTTTGGAAGACGAATGGTTGAAGAAGGATCTGAAACCTCGAGATCAAGATCATTGACCAAAGTGTGTGGACTCAACATGGAAGCGGCAGGATCATTCCAGTACAACATGACTTTTAATTCAGTTGTATTTGCTGGAACTGTGATCGTTTGATTGTTGGTTGAACCCTGCGTGATGTTGCCGGAAAAATAATGTCCGTTCTCCATCATGTCCACACTGCGAAGAAGATTCATCCATCCAAATCCATATTGAAAGTCCGGACCAATATTCCCCCGGTCCATTGCGCCATTGCACAAAAGAGCTTTCATTAGTGCATTGGGTGGATTGGCTCCTGCGTTTAACTGTCGGTACCGTTGATACAGGAGTGCGAGTCCTCCCGATACTGCAGGAGCAGACATGCTGGTTCCATTGTTGTAGCCATAAATATTTCCTGCCCAACTCGATCCTACAAATTGTCCCATCGCAACGATTTCCGGTTTGATTCTTCCATCTTTCACAGGGCCACGGCTCGAAAACGAGCTGATAGCACCAGAGTCGGTGGTTGCACCTACGGAGATCACATTTTTTGCGGATTGATATCCGCCGAGCACCGTATGAAAGCCGGGAGAAAATGGCGTGCATGCATCAAGCCCGCTATTGCCTGCTGAAAAAACATTTTCTAACTGCGGCAGGTCAAAGGCCATCTGGTCCATCATTCGTGCATAGAGATCATAGGTTCCGTAGTAGCCGCATTCAATGTTGTCACCGTAAGAATTGTTGGTGATCACCATTCCATAATCATTCACATAAGCCGCTGCATTCAGGATAATACCATTGAAAGCCTGGCTCACAATACTTGCCTTTGGGGCATATCCGCGATAGAGTTCATTTCCGTTGCCGGCACCTGCAGCTGTTCCGGTTACATGGTGACCGTGGCCAGAGCTTATCAATTGTGCAGCGCGGTCAATCAGTCGTCCTGCAAAATCAATATGCGTTTGTACATCAGCGTTATCTCCAATCCCCAGCACAATGCCCTCCCCGTTCAGTGCACGCCCTCCATCGGCCAGTGAAGCATTCAGAACATTCGCCCTGGAACCTGCGCGGCTATTGGCATTCAGAGGTTGGTCGCCGGATGGAGCAGGCTGCACGTATTCAACAAAGGGCTGGGCGGCCAGTTCAATCAAACGGTTGGAAGCAATGCGAAGCGATAGGATACGATAAGTACTGAAGTCTATGGAAAGAAGGTCTGCATTCATATGACGGATGCCATTAACGACTTCCATGGTTGAAAAAGTTTTAGGAAAACTGATCCAGACATCAATGGTGCCTGCAATCTTTACAGATGATGCAGGAAGAATTCCTTTGGCCAGACGAGATTCCATTTTTTGAACGGGGTCCAGTTGCACCAGAGATTTCACTCTTGCCTGTTGCAATTCATCGAGCCTAAGTGTACCGCGAATGGATGCTGTATATGCTTTTTCAGGGAGATAATCGAGGAGTTCTATGCCTTGTGTGGAAAGTTGCTTTCTGATTTGCTGCGTAGGAATCACATCGAACTGGAAAACAGCAAATGTTTTGTCCAGGAAACGGGGAGCACGTGTATTGAATGAATCCAGCAGTGATTGTCGAAGGTTTGATTTCACCACCAGCTTTCCGGTTCTCAAATAAAGTCCTTCATCATGTTGTGCTAATGCCACGGAAGAAAGCCATAGTAGTACGGTGAGAAGGAATAAGCGGTTCGGTTTCATGGATATAGTTCTTCCTCATAAAAATAAAGAAAAAGGCTAATAAAAGAAAGGCCGGTAAGGTTTCACGCAAACCTGTCCCGCCAGTGCGGGAGACGCAAAGAATTATTTTATTTCCTTTGTTTCAAAGCGCCCTACAGGCCTCTTACAGCAAGAAAACTTAACGAACTTTTTCGTCATTTCTTCGATTGTAATGAAAACTAAATTCAGTGGCGGCTGTGATAAGAAGAGTTTGAACGCGGAGGCCGCAAAGAGCGCAAAGAAAAAAACGCCAGGAAGTGTTTCCTGATGCGGTCCTCTGCGTGCTTTGCGTTTAAAAAATCTTACAAATATTCCTGATCACTAATGAATGACTGATATAACAAATCAATGATTAAATAAAGATAAAAACCCTTTGCGTCCCTGCCTGCAGGCAGGTTTGCGTGAAACCCCAGGGCCAGACTAGGAATGAACCCCTGGAGCATGGATCACTTCAGAATGCATGCGTCGGAGAAAAGCGTGTACATCCTGCATGTCGCGGACGGGTTCTGCAATGAGCATGAACATTTTTCCTACCTGCTTGAGCCTTGCCTTGTTGGTTCCGGTTTGCAGGTATTGGAGAACGGAATTAAATTTTTCGGATTCAAAATACGGCGAGTCGGGTTTGTTGATGAAATAAGATTTGAGCGTATCATCTTTGAGGAGCATCTTCTCAAAACCAAGCTCCACGGCCAGTTTGCGGCATCGCACGGTAATAAAAAGTTCCCTTACCTGTGGTGGAATGGGGCCAAAGCGATCCGCCATTTCTTCCTCCATGGCCAGCAATTCTTCTTCGGTGTCGCAGTTATCCAACCTCGAATAAAGAGAAAGTCTTTCGGTGATGTTGGTGACATAATCATCGGGAATGAGAATTTCCAGGTCGGTATCAATGGTGCAGTCCTGCACAAAATCGTCCTGCCTTGAAATTTCTTCCTGAAACAATTCACGGAACTGGGTTCGCTTCAATTCACGAATGGCTTCATCAAGAATTTTCTGATACATCTCAAATCCGATCTCCGCCATGAACCCGCTTTGCTCTCCACCCAGCAAATTACCTGCACCACGAATATCAAGGTCTCTCATGGCAATCTGGAATCCGCTACCCAACTCACTGTGTTGCTCCAGTGTCTGCAATCGTTTTCTGGAATCTGCCGGAAGGGTGCTCATAGGCGGTGCCAGCAAATAACAAAACGCTTTCTTATTGCTTCTTCCTACCCGTCCTCTCAATTGATGAAGATCGCTTAGTCCAAACTGGTGGGCATTGTTGACGATGATGGTGTTGACGTTCGGAATGTCTACGCCACTTTCCACAATATTGGTGCACACCAGAACATCATATCGTTTGTCGATGAAATCCATGATGCGCTGTTCCAGCTCGTGTCCTTCCATTTGTCCGTGCGCATAACCCACACTGAGGTCGGGGCATAGAGCCTGGATCATGGCAGCCATTTCAGCGAGTCCCTGGATCCGGTTATGAATGAAGAAAACCTGACCGCCTCTTTCCGTTTCAAAGTAAATGGCTTCTCGAACAAAGTCTTCCTGGTACACGCGCACTTCCGTTTGAATGGGCTGACGGTTGGGAGGAGGCGTGTTGATGATGGAAAGATCCCGCGCGCCCATCAGACTGAATTGAAGCGTTCGCGGAATGGGTGTAGCTGTGAGCGTAAGAGCATCCACATTGGTTCGAATGGTCTTGATCTTTTCCTTGTGAGCCACACCAAATTTTTGTTCTTCATCAATGATCAGGAGTCCGAGGTCTTTGAATTTTACATCCTTGCCCAATAGTGTATGCGTGCCGATGACGATATCGATCTTTCCTTCTTCGAGTTTTTTGTAAACTTCTTTTTTTTCTTTGGATGATTTGAAGCGGTTGACGTAATCAACAGTCACCGGAAAATCTTTCAAACGATCACTGAAGGTTTTGAAATGCTGAAAGGCCAGAATGGTAGTGGGAACCAAAATTGCAGCCTGTTTTCCGTCTACCACAGTTTTAAAAGCTGCGCGAATGGCGATCTCTGTTTTTCCAAAGCCCACGTCGCCGCACACCAGGCGGTCCATGGGTGAGGGTGATTCCATGTCTTTTTTTACGTCGGCTGCTGCCTTGCTTTGATCGGGCGTGTCTTCGTAAATAAAGGATGCCTCCAGTTCGGTTTGCATATAATTGTCGGGTGTATGACGAAACCCTTGCTGGGCCTTTCTTTGCGCATAGAGCTTGATCAGGTCGAAGGCAATTTCTTTTACTCTCGTCTTTGTTTTTTCCTTCAACCGGTTCCACACATCGGAGCCGAGTTTGTTGATCTTGGGAACCGTGCCATCTTTTCCTGTGTACTTTGCAATCTTGTGAAGCGAATTAATATTCACGTACAAAATATCACTGTCCTTGTAAATGATGCGAACAGCTTCCTGCAGTTTTCCATTCACTTCCAGTTTCTGAAGTCCGCTGTAAACACCCACACCATGATCGATATGTGTAACAAAATCGCCGGGCTGCAGTTCCCTGAGTGAACGAAGGGTGAGTGCTTTGTTCTTGTTGTAGGCCTGTTTTACTTTATACTTATGATAGCGCTGGAAGATCTGGTGATCGGTATAACAAACCATCTTCAGGTCTTCATCAATAAAACCTTCATGAATGGATGTGGCGATTGGATTGAAATGAATTTCTTCCCTTAGGTCTTTGAATATAGTAAAGAGGCGTTCGAGTTGTTTTGGATTTTCTGCAAACAGGTTCAGCTCGAAACCCTTGCCCTCCCAGAGTTTCAGGTCTTTGATCAGCAGTTCGAACTGGCGGTTGAAGGCTGGTTGTTCACGGGTATGAAATTCAATTTCATGATCCACCTTCGCTGGCTTGCCCGGACCAAAATAAATGAGATGTCGTTTTTCAAGTTGCTCAAATATTTCGGCAGCGGAAGTAAACTCGGAAGGCTGAACGTCTTTTTTTATCATCTTGTCGTCCTGTTCTTCGGTGATGCTGATGTCGGAGGACTGCAAGCGGAAAAAAATTTCGAGGTCTTCTTCGCAGGTTAATAATTTTTCACGGAACAATTCTTCATCCTGTATCCAGATCACCGTATTGGATGAAAGGAATTCCAGCAGCGAAACTTTTTCTTCGTTTTCAAACTGCGTGTCCACATTGGGAATGATGGTAACCTGCAGCAGTCTTCTTTCGCTTAATTGTGTTTCGGGGTCAACGATGCGAATTGAGTCTACATCATTTCCAAAAAGTTCGAGGCGATAAGGTTTTTCATTACCGAAAGAATAAATATCAATGATGCCACCTCTTACTGCAAACTGTCCCGGCTCATAAACAAAATCTGTTCGTTCAAATCCGTAGCCCACCAGTTTTTCATAGAGCTGGCCGGGGTCTATGGCATCGCCTGCTTTCAACTGAATCATGTTGGAAGAAATGGCGTTGGGCACTACTACTTTTTCAAATATGGCTTCCGGATAGGTCACCAGTGCACCGGCCCGGTTACCTTTTGCAGAAGAAAATCTGCTGAGGGCTTCGGTGCGCAGCATCACATGCGAAGCATTGAGCAGGCGGTAATTTTTTCTGGCTTTGAAAGAGGAAGGAAAATAATGAAGGTTGAGTGCCTCCGTCAGGTTTTCCATCGTGTTGTGAAAATAGGCGGCCTCTTCGGCGTCATTGCAAACAAACACGTGGTTTATCTGGGTGCAGGAAGGGTGAAGAAAAACCGATGCTGCAACAAATTGTGCGCTGCTGCCGCGAAGATTCCTGAGTTGAATTTTCTGAGAAGAGGCAAAAGAAATTCTGTCCGCCAACTGAAAAAGATGGGGGGATTGTTTGTACCGCTCCAGAATGTCCCGAAAACTCATCCTTGATCTGCTTCTCGTTTCTAAAAGAGCGCGAAGATAGTTCAAAGTTCAGAGTTCAAAGTTCGGAGGTCGGAGTTCGGAGTCGGGAGTTCAAAGTTCAAAGTTCAGAGTTCGGAGTTGCTGAACAGAGCACATAGTGCTAATATCATTTGTTGCTTATCCTTTAAGGCAGTCAGGGATCTGGTGAGCGCTTCGCTTGCAAGGAGATTGCTTCGCTGCGCTCGCAATGACCCACACGGGTTTCGAGGGTTTATTTAGTTTGAAAGAGTAGTATCCTACACAATGAACTTGATTGTAGTTTAAGAAAGCCTTACGCCTTCACATTTAATTTTAGTTTTAAGCCTGTAGTAAAGACCTTAGTTTAGGTCATTGCGAGCGCAGCGAAGCAATCTCCTTGCAAGCGAAGCGCGCACCAGATCCCTGATTGCCTTAAAGGATAAGCAACAAATCCATTAGCCCTAACCGCTCCTTAGTTCACCGACTCTGAACTCTGAACTTCGAACTCTGAACTCTGAACTTCGAACTCTGAACTCCGAACTTTGAACTCCGAACTCCCGACTCCGAACTTCGTCCATTCTTAAAAAAAACCGCATAGGCGTTCCAATTTCAGCTCTATTCTGTCTATTTTAGTAGGGTATTGGTATGCCGGTATTCAATTCTGATTTCATATGTTGCTAAGAGAACTGCAGTACTGCGGCAACCCCGACGAAGGATTTGCAGTATCTACCATCTGCCTGGCCTCCGGCCGGCGCCCTAGCTTACCTGATAAACCGAAAAGATGAAACCTAAAATTTACCTGACTCTTTCCCTGGCCCTGGCCCTAATCCTTGCTGTGTTGTTTTTGAAAAAACAGGGATCTCATTCTCTGTCATTGCGTGAAAAGGAAGAAAACGAAATTCAAGACCGGCTTCCCGCTTCCTATGTAGGAGCACGAGAGAAATATGAATTCGATATGTTGAAGGACCCTGCCACAGGAAAACTTCCCGACAACATATTTGAAAAGGAACGCCGCTTTGCCATGCAGATGCCCCTTCGTGGTGCAGGCAATAGCCGCGAGACCTTGTTGAATACCTATCTGCCTGCCGGTCCTAACAACATGGGAGGACGTACCAGAGCAGTGGCCTATGACCTTCGTTACAATGGCTCCACCAATAAAGTAATCATTGCAGGCTGCGTGAGCGGAGGCATCATGCGCTCCATTGATGGTGGCAACACCTGGAACCTGGTGACTCCTCAAAATGATATTCATAGTTTCACCACCGTAACTCAGGATCCGAGGGCTGGTTCGCAGGATACATGGTATGCTGCAGGTGGAGAACCTTTTGGCAATTCAGCAGGAGACAATGTAGGCGCACCTTATATGGGCTATGGCATCTGGAAGTCAACAAACGACGGAGCCACCTGGACCAAACTGCCATTCGCATTTACCGATATCACCGGCACCACGTCTTCAGCCAATACATTGGAAGGCTTTGATCATCCTTTCGATTTTGTTCACCGCCTTTCTGTAAATCCCGTGAATGGAGATCTGTATGTTGCCTGTCACAGAAGATTAATTCGTTCCACCGATGGTGGCGCCAGCTTTCAAACCGTTTTTGGAAGCACCGTTCCGGGAACTGCCGAAAATGGACAAACAGAAGTATGTGTGACCAATACCGGAAAAATTCTACTGGGTGTGAATGGAGGCAATCCAGATCAGTCGCTTCGTGGTGTATGGGTTTCAACAACGGGAGCACAGAATAGCTTCTCACGCATTGCGGGAGGACAGACGCTTGGTGTGGATTCGGTGCCCAACTGGAGAGGAAATGATACAGGACAAGTATCGAAAAGAATTGTGATGACACTAGCGCCATCCAACAACAATATTGCTTACGTGTTTTATGAGAATGGTTTGAGCAGCGATGCTCCCGACCTGAAGCCTGAGGCCGATCTTTTCCGTCTGGATATTTCCGGCAACTCCTATACCTGGACCAATCTGTCTGCGAACATGCCCGACTTCCCCGGAGGAAATGCATCTGGTTCAGACCCCTTAACCGTGCAGGGAGGATACGATATGGTGGTGGCAGTAAAACCGGATAACCCGAATATGGTTTTTGTGGCAGGATCGAATCTTTATCGTTCTACAGACGGATTTACCACCACTGCCAACACAAGCTGGATCGCGGGGTATCAAACCAATTTCACCTATTCATTTATTTCGAACAGTCATCCGGATATTCACAACCTGGTTTTTAATCCTTCTTCTCCCAACGAAGCAATTTGCGCCAATGACGGAGGAATTCAAAGAACTCCGGACATCACCGCGGCAGGATTGCAATGGGATGTTTTGCCGAACTATCAAACCTTGCAATATTATTATGTGGCGATGGACCCTGATGCGGACAGAAATAATTTTGCCGGCGGCGCTCAGGACAACGGAGCCAATTTCAGAGACAAGCTTGGTATCGTTCCACCCACAAATGGTCTTCCCACACATACGCCAGCCGACAGCAATAATCACTATCACCTGGTAGGAGGTGACGGATGCGCGGTGGGTATTTCTAAAATAGATCTGGCCAGCCAGGCCCAGTACTTATACGGTGGCTCACAATATGGCAATATCCAGCGGGTAAAGCTCACACCATCAGTTGTTGCAACTGGCATTCGTCCCAACGGACTAACACTGGCATTTGATGGTGCTACCAATGAATATGGAGAGTTTGTTACCAATTTCCGGGTAGACCAGGATAATACCGAGGACCTTTATTATGTCAATTTCAATCGTTTGTTTCGTACCACAGCCGCATCGAGTGTAACAGCAGGAGGATGGGTCGAACTCACAGGCGTTTCATCTGCACTTGATCCCAATAATGCAAGAATTCTGGGGATCAGGGCGCTGGCATTTACGAGGGGACCTTATCATTCCGGGCATTCACTTTTCCTCGGAACCACCAATGGAAAAATTTATCGGCTGGATGATCCAAGGAATGCAGCTGCTTCCAAAGCACCCGTGAATATCACTCCGGCATCTCTTCAGGGCAATGTGCAGGAGATTGCTGTGAATCCAAATAACGACAACGAGATCATGGCGGTAGTATCCAACTATGGCGTAGTAGGAATCTGGTGGACAGGCAATGCGAAATCTACAACACCAACCTGGAAGAATGCAGAAGGAAGCCTCACGCTCCCTTCTATGCGGTGTGCAGCCATTGTTGTAAAAAAAGATGCATCCAACAATTCTGTCACCGAATATTATGTGGGCACTTCAGTTGGATTGTATAGTGTGGCCAACCTCGGTACAACTTTGCAGGCTAGTGGAAGTCCCAACTGGCAGCGGGAAGGCTTGTCTGTGCTGAATCTTGCTGTAGTGGAATCCATGACGTACAGGCCTGTAGATAATGTGCTGCTCATTGGAACGCATGGAAACGGCATGTACTATTCGTACCTGGGTACTCCCGATTTTGTTCCTACAACCAGTACAGGCATTACCCCTGTTACAAACGACCGAAATTTTATCAGGACGGTTTACCCCACCATAGGCGGTAAGGGCTTGCTTCATTATGAAACAGGAAATATGATCGGTATTAAAAAAATTACCGTTCAACTTCTTGATCTGAGTGGAAGAATGATGTATCAGGAAGCCAGGGCTTATCAAAACGGAACGGTATCGCTGGATCCATTTGCATCCGGAAGTTATATCCTTAGCATCACCAGTGAGGACAGCAAGTACAGACACATCCAGAAGATCATTAAACAATAAGTTAAAACCCTCCGGCTCCGGAGGGTTTTATATTTTTCTGATGGGTAAATTTCACGGGTGAAACATCTTCCTTGTATGAAACAATTATACATTACCCTCCTAGCTATGGCCTGCAGCCTGATCTCTTTTGCGCAATCGAAAGGATCGGCCAAATTGTATGGATTCAAAGAATCAGTGTCTGTAGGAAAGGCACCAAGTCATTCAATCGATGAATCGGGTGCACAGAAAAATGAAGTTCCCAGGGCCCGACATAATTTATTTATTTATCTCGAATCATCTACCAGCGTAGTTCCCACTGAAATGTGGATCGCAGGACAAAAATTTTCGGTGAGGGTGGACACGGTGAAGAAAACACCCGTGGAGCGAAGCAATTATTCCATGCCTGGTCGTCCAAAAACCGTAGTGCTCGTACCTGCCACAAAGAAAACATTACTACAGCTTACACCAGTTTCTGCAAAACAAGAAGGACAGCAGGACAAGCTCAAAAAGCTGATCACAGATAATGAACTGTTGGTGCTTTACAAGCAAAAAGGAAAAGTTTATTACAGCAGCCTGAAGACTCTTACAGCCCTTGCTCCTGTGGCGATGCAATGAGTGGGGGTGGTAGGGAATTAAGGTATTGAGGTATTAAGGTATTGAGGGATTGAAAGGAATTTGGAATTGGGAATTTGGAATTGGGAATTAGGCTAATCTCTTATGCTATTAAATTGTCAGTCGGCTATTTTTAATCCTGAATCCTGGCAATCATGGTAAATCCCTATAATCCTGCTTGCAACCAGGCAGAGAACAATTTCTATAAAATCATCAGTCCGTGAAATCCAATTTCAATCTGTGAAATCCGTGATTAAGCCTTTGCGCTTCTTTGCGTATCCTTTGCGCCCGCTGCGTTTTATCAACCCAAAAAATAACTGCTTCCAGGAAAACTTAAACGCGAATCCAAAAACCTTCCTATTTATAAAAGACGATCTTATCCGCGCCATCCAACAATCCGCCTGATCTGCGATAAAATGAAAGGCCAGCAAGAATGCTGGCCTAAACCTAAACCGTCCGACTAAAATATTTTGAGTGTCTTATTTCTGAGGTATAAATTCCAACTACTGTGCCAAGACTCAAGTTTTGTGGATAAAATTCTAAAACGCAAAAGCAGGATAAAACGTTTTTTGTAAATTGTTAAAAATCATTTCATGGCACTACAACCCTGGAGAAAAGGCATAGTTACGAGAATTGAGGATGAAACCTATAATACCCGCCGCTTCTGGATCAAGATCCCCGAGCTGGAATCCTTCGATTTTGCGCCCGGCCAGTTTGTAACCCTGGACCTTCCCATTCACGAAAAACCCAATAAAAGGATCCGAAGTTATTCTATCGCCTCCTGGCCAGACGGCACCAACGTGATCGAATTGTTGATTGTTTTACTCGAAGGTGGGGCAGGCACCACATATTTATTCAACGAGATACGCGAAGGCTCCGAGTTAACCCTTAGAGGTCCGCAGGGCGTATTTGTACTTCCTGAAGAAATTGAAAGGGATATTTACCTGATTTGCACCGGCACCGGCATTGCTCCATTTCGCAGCATGATCCACCATATTCAAAGACACAACATCCAGCATGGCGATATCTACCTTCTCTTTGGCACCCGCGCTCAAAGAGACCTTCTTTATCTGAATGAAATGAAAAGACTGGAACAGGAAGTGGACAAGTTTCATTTCCTGCCTACGCTGTCACGCGAAAAATGGGATGGCTGTTGCGGCTATGTTCACGCCATTTACGAAAACCTCATTCACCAGAAAATGAACGGAAACAGTGAGCCTCCTCCTGCCAAATTCTATCTCTGTGGTTGGAAAGACATGATCGATGAAGCCAAGCAACGCATCCAGCAATTGGGCTACGACCGGAAAGCCATTCACCAGGAGTTGTATGGGTGAGAGAAGGTGAGAGATGTAAGAAGAGAGATGTGAGATGTGAGATGTGGGAAGGGAGCGGAGAGATCAGTAGATGGATCCTTAGATGGATTCAAAGTATACAATAGCAAATGCAATAGAAAAACTTGCTGGTTCTAATCAGATCGTCGCTTTCTAATCATCTCTCTTTTCTCTTCTCACATCTCACATCCCACATCCCACATCTCAAAAATTATATCCGACACTAACTGCACCGGAAGGTTGAATATATCCCTGGGCAATGAGGGGAGTGAAACCAATTCGCCAGCTGAATCCTCCATTAACGGGTTGTCTGCGGTACATGAAGGAGGCCGAGACGAAAAAATTAGTTCCGGTACTATTGTAGTTGTTGAAAATATCGAGTTTTTTTCCGGCAAATGTGGCACCGGCCCCTACTTCAAATGTATGCGGGTTGTTTTCCTTACCGAATATATAATTCACCTGAAACGGAATCGTTACTACTGAAGATTGATTGTAAATATTGCCGTAGGGATCATACTCCACATCACCGGTAACGAATCCCAATCCCAGTCTTCCACCCCATCCCAAACGCGAAGGAGCAAAGCGATGGTCAATGTTCGCGGAGAACAGAATACCGGGTCCGCCCAACTCGGCATAAAATGAAGTTTGTCCTTCTACATGACGGCTATTTGAGGACTGTGAAAAGGAAGAAAAGCACACCAGGGTGAACGCAAAGACAAGGGCCATGGACTTTTTCATAAACTTGTTTTCGGTTTTGATCTTGACAGGCAAAATAAAAAACCGCTGCAAAAGGATTTGTTAATACAGAGACTTCAACACATTATTTTTTACTTCAGCGATAGGGATCCTTTCCTGCTGCATAGAATCACGATAGCGAATGGTAACGGTACGGTCTTCTTTGGTCTGATGATCCACGGTAACACAAAAAGGAGTGCCAATGGCATCCATCCGGCGATAACGTTTGCCGATCGTATCTTTTTCTTCATAAAAACATTTGAACTGCGACCTGCATTCATCCATGATCTCTCTTGCTATTTCGGGAAGACCGTCCTTTTTTATCAAAGGCAATACGGCAAGCTTGATCGGGGCAAGTTTTGGAGGGAATTTCAATACTACACGACTATCTTTTTTTTCAGTGGTGCTCAGGTCCTGTTCTTCGTATGCTTCGCTCAGTACCATCATCACGGTCCTGTCCACACCTATTGAAGTTTCAATGACGTATGGAATATAGTTGCCAAAAGGTTTTCCATTTTCGTCGAGGTCATTGTCGAAGTATTGCATTTTCTTCTTGCTGTACTCCTGGTGATTGCGCAAATCAAAATCGGTGCGGGAGTGAATGCCTTCCACTTCTTTGAATCCGATTGGAAAATCATACTCGATGTCACATGCTGCATCGGCATAGTGGGCCAGCTTTACGTGGTCATGAAAGCGATATTTTTCGGCAGGGATTCCCAGGCTGAGATGCCATTTCATCCGTTCGGACTTCCAGTATTCATACCATTGTTTTTGCGTACCGGGACGAATGAAGAACTGCATTTCCATCTGCTCAAATTCGCGCATGCGGAAGATAAACTGCCTTGCTACAATTTCATTTCGAAATGCTTTTCCGATCTGGGCGATACCAAAAGGAATTTTCATTCTTCCGGTCTTCTGAACATTCAGGAAGTTGACGAATATTCCCTGAGCGGTTTCTGGTCTGAGGTAAATGGTATCCGATTCTTCGCTTACACTTCCTATTTGCGTAGAAAACATCAGGTTGAACTGACGTACTTCGGTCCAGTTGCTAGTTCCACTAATGGAGCAGGTGATCTTATTATTTTCAATCAGTTTTTTTAGTCCCTCGAAATCATCGGAAGCAAGCAGGGTGTCCATTTCATTCAGCAGAATTTCTGCCTGTTCGGGATGGCCCTGGTTCTTTAGTTCTTCAGCTTTCGCTTCCAGCAAATGATCCACGCGATAGCGTTTGTTGCTGTCGCGGTTGTCGATCATCGGGTCGCTGAAATTGTCCACGTGACCACTGGCCTTCCAGGTAGTGGGATGCATAAAGATGGCAGCGTCGATTCCAACGATGTTTTCATACATGCGGGTCATGGTTTCCCACCAATGATCTTTTATATTTTTTTTCAATTCACTTCCCCACTGTCCATAGTCGTATACGGCAGCGAGTCCATCGTAAATTTCACTCGACGGAAAAATAAATCCATACTCTTTGCAATGCCCGATAATTGCCTGGAACCTGTTGCTGTCTGTTGCCATGGGCGCAAATGTAAAGTATAGTTCGGAGTCGGAAGTTCGGAGTCGGGAGTCGGAGTTCTGAGTTCAAAGTTCAGAGTTCAAAGTTCAAAGTCCGGAAGTTATTGGTTCACGCAAACCTGCCTGCGGCGGGCAGGGACGCAAAGGGTGGAAGGCGCAATCCGGCACGTGCGGGACGCTTCGCTCGCAAAGGTGTACGGTGTTTACTATTGGTTGGCGGGGGATTGCTTCGCTGCGCTCGCAATGACGTTTAAAGGTTTCAAAGTTGGTTTATAATTCGTGCTGCTGTTAGGTTTTGAATTTAAATAAAATTGTGGGTTTATGCCATACGCCCTAGCCTATAAGGCCAGCATGAAACCAAAAGTGAGCACTATAGTTTACGTCATTGCGAGCGTAGCGAAGCAATCCCCCGCCAACCAATAGTAAACACCATACACCTTTGTGAGCGAAGCGTCCCGTACCTGCGGGATTGCGCCTTTCACCCTTTGCGTCCCTGCCTGCCGGCAGGCAGGTTTGCGTGAACCAATAACTTCCGGACTTTGAACTTCCGGACTTTGAATTTTGAATTTTGAACTTTGAACTTTGAACTCCCGACTCCCGACTCCGAACTCCTCACTAAGTTATCTTCACATTATCTCCCGTTTGTTCGTTTTCGATTTTTTTCTTTTGTTCCATTTGCTTTAGTGAACCGGTTTCCTCTTCCACTTCTACATTCTTGATCCAGACTGCATACTGGTTGGGCGTGATGCGTGATCCAAAATGAGCGGCATAGGCTTTTGTGAATTCGGCTCCGAAGTAAAGGATCACCGAAGAATAATAGACCCAGAGTAAAAGAACAACGAGTGAACCTGCGGCTCCATAGGTGGTACCCACGTTGGAACTTCCGATGTAAAACGTGATGCCGAATTTTCCCAGCATAAAAAGTACAGCCGTGGTCATTGCGCCAATGATCACATCCTTCCATTTGATCAAGGCATCGGGCAGTACTTTAAAAATGATCCCAAACAAAACAGTCGTCACCGAAAAAGTAAGTATGAGGTTGAAGATATAAACTACAATCACCGCAAGATCGGGAAAGCGGGCCTGGAGACGCGACATCAATCCTTCGATCAAACCATTGACCAGTAATGAAACCATCAAAATGAATCCAAGTCCCACCACTACGGAAAAAGAAAGCAGCCGGTTGATCAGCATTTTCAACCAGCCTTTTTTTGGTTTGGGTTTCAGGTTCCAGATCATGTTGACGGAATCCTGTATTTCAGAAAACACACTGGTTGCTCCAAGCAACAAAGTAATGAACCCAATAACTGCGGCGAGATTTCCCTTGTGACTTAGCGAGGCATTGCGGATGATATCCTGGATCTGCAGGGCGGCCTGGCTTCCTACCAGTCCGCGGATCTGCTGAAACACGGTTCCTTCGATCGCTTCTCTTCCATAAAACAATCCGGCGAGAAAGATCACGACGAGGAGCATCGGACCCAGTGAGAACACAGTAAAATAAGCCAGTGCTCCACTCAGCTTGAATACTTTGTCATTGGTAAAACCAGTGAAGGTCTGGCCAAGAAGACTCAGGATCGCTTTGAAGTTTAATTTTTTCTTTGTTGTCACCGCACAAAAATAGCTTATGATTTCTTAGGGACTGGGGCGCAGGGTTATTTTATGATGCGAATGTTTTAGAGCGAGAAGTTTGGTGGCAGGACGGAAGGCAGCGAAGAAATTTTTTGAAACAAACCATTTTAAATTACTATCCTAAAAGCAAATGCGTTTTAAAACGCAAAGAACGCAGAGAAACGCAGGGAGCGCAGTTACGACCCCGCGGTCCTCTGCGTTACTTTGCGTTCTCTGCGTTTAGATTTCTTTTAGGTAAGCTCTCTTCACATCACATTTCTCCTCTCTCATTGTTCTTCATCCAATACAAGGCGAGTCCGAGCAAAACCATTCCGATGCCAGGAGATTCTTTCTTTACCTGCTTCCGCTTTTTCCATGCCGGGGTTGGATAAGAAATTTTTTCCTCTTTTTCTTCGTGTTGAATTTTACTTGGTGCTGGTTTTTTTAGTGCGCCTGTTTGTTTTTCTTTTGTTTCGGCTCCGGGCACTACGGCTTCATGATTCCATTCAGCATATTCCGTGGGTCGGATCTTTGCTCCTCTAACCAGTGCATAGGTTTTGGTAAATTCTGCTCCGAAATAAAGAATGATGGAAGAATAATACACCCATAACAACAGGATCACCAGCGATCCGGCAGCTCCGTAGGTGCTGCCTACGTTGCTTTTGCCGATGTAAAAAGAGATAGCAAATTTTCCAATGAGAAAAAGCAGGGAAGTGGCAATAGCTCCGGGCCAGATGTCTTTCCAACGGATCCATGCATCAGGAAGAAGCTTGAACACCGTGGCAAATAATGCTGTTGTTACTGTAAGCGTAATGATTAGATTGATGATATAAAAGACCACTACGGCTACATCGGGAAAGGCTTTCTCCAAACGGTTGCCGATGGCTTCTACCAAAGCTGTAGCTGATAAGGAAACCAGCAGTAAAAATCCCAACGTTGCAACCAGTCCGAAAGACAGCAGGCGGTCTTTCACCAGTTTTAGCCAGCCGGCCTTGGGTCTTGCTTTCAGTCCCCAAATCCCATTCATTGAATCCTGCATTTCACCAAACATGCTGGTGGCACCAATCAGTAGAGTGATGACGCCTATTACTGCAGCAAACCCGCCTTTGGCACTAATGGAAGCATTTTTAATGATGTCCTGGATCTGCTTAGCAGCATCCGAACCGATAAAACCCTGTATGTGCGTATATATCGATCCTTCCACCGCTTCACGACCAAAAAATACACTGCACAAAAAAATAATTACGATCAAAAGTGGCCCCAGTGAAAACACCGTATAATAAGCAAGTGATGCGCTGAGTTTGGTAATCTTGTCTGTGGAGAAACCGCTAAATGCATCCTTAAATGCTTTAGCTACCTGTTTGAAAGAGAAACGCGCCATCCTTTTTTATACCCTGATACAAAAAGATAGCCAGTATTTTGGTTGATAGTTGATAGTTGATAGTTGGTAGTTGGTAGGTCTGAACGAAATGTGCGAGTTTAGTGGGACAAAGGACACCAGCCTAAAGTTGAGACGCGTATTTTTTAGACGTAGTGATTGATGATTTTTCAAGACACGAGCCTTGAAAGAGATGGAAAAAATCAATACAAGCTGTTCATACTCCCTTTAAGACTATCAACTTCCAACCATCAACTAATTCTTATTTGCCAGTTGGCCGCAGGCTGCATCAATGTCTTTGCCACGGCTGCGGCGCAGGCGGGCGTTGACACGGTTTTTGGAGAGATAAGCCATGAATTCTTCCATTCGCTGTTCGGAAGGTTTTTCAAACTTGGCAAAATCGATGGGATTGTATTCAATGATGTTGACCAGGTCGGCAGGAACCTGACGATATATCTTTATGAGCTCGTCTGCGTCCCTTTGACTATCGTTGAAGTTATTGAACAGAATATATTCAAATGTGATCTCGCTCTTGGTTTGTTTGTAAAAATGATTGAGTGCATCTGCAAGCGCTTTAAGATTATTGCTCTCATTGATCGGCATGATCTCATTTCTTTTGGCATCATTCGCTGCATGAAGTGAAAGCGCAAGTTTGAACCTCACTTTATCATCACCCAATTGCCTGATCTGCTTGGCCACACCAGCTGTTGACACCGTGATGCGTTTTGGACTCATGCCCAATCCATCAGGAGAACTGATACGGTCAACGGCCTTCAATACATTTTTGTAATTGAGAAGGGGTTCACCCATGCCCATGAAAACAATATTGGTTAATTTTTTTCCAAAAACACGTTCGCTTTGCTGGTTGATCAGGACTACTTCATCATAGATCTCATCGAAGTCGAGATTTCTTTTTCTTTCCATATAACCCGTGGCGCAAAACCGGCAGCTCAGCGAACATCCGATCTGCGAAGAAACACAAGCTGTATAGCGGGTTTCAGACGGGATCAGCACCCCTTCGCACAAATGTCCTTCATGTGTTTTGAATCTTGACTTCACCGTTCCATCTGCGCTGTGTTGAGTGGCATCTACCGAAAGTGCAGGTAAAGAAAAATATTCACCCAGTTTTTGACGAAGTTCCTTACTCAGGTTGGTCATGTCTGCAAAGGAATGTGCATGCTTTTGCCAGAGCCACTCCCAGACTTGCTTCACACGGAATTTTTTTTCCCCGATGGATTCGAAAAAAGCTTCCAGTTCCGGCAGATTGAGTTGCCTGATATTTTTGCTGGAAGAAAGTTTTATGGATGCTGCCTGGGCCATCGCGCAAAGATAACCCAAAGCATGGAGCGATTGAAGCCTTCGCATTATCTTGCGATTCTTTTAACGAAAAGAGCGGAGAGCTGCGAGAGCTGTTGGCTATTGGCTTTTAGCTGTTGGCTTCACAATGCAGACTTGAATATGTTTTAACCTTTGTACTAACAGCTAACAGCTAATAGCCAACAGCCAACAATTCTCGCAGCTCTAAGCCCTCAGTTTCAAAACCTTCCAAATGAGAGATGTCTACATAATTGACTCCATACGTACCCCGATTGGAAAATACGGAGGAGCATTGAGTTCGGTGAGGCCTGATGACCTGCTGGCCCTGGTGATCCGCAATCTTCTTAATAGAAATTCTTCCATAGATCCTGCTGCAATTGAAGATGTAATTGCAGGTGATGCCAACCAGGCCGGAGAGGATAATCGAAACGTAGCAAGAATGGGCGCCCTGCTCGCAGGATTACCCGTTTCTGTTGCAGGAAACACCGTGAACCGTCTTTGTGCTTCAGGATTGCAGGCAATCATGGACGGATCCAGACAGATCATGTGTGAAGACGCAGAGCTGGTCATTGCCTGTGGAGTGGAAAGTATGAGTCGCGCACCTTTTGTTCTTTCCAAAGCATCGGCAGCTTTTCAGCGAACTGCCGAAGTGTTTGATACCACACTTGGATGGCGATTCATCAACAACCGCCTTGCCGATGTACACTATCCCTACAGCATGGGCGAAACTGCAGAAAATGTTGCGAGACAGTGGGAGATCAGCCGTGAACAACAGGACGAATTTGCATTTCATTCGCAGGAAAAATATTTCAGAGCATTGGAAAAAGGGATTTGGAATGAAGAAATTATTTCCGTGGAGGTAGAAGAAAAAAATGAAAAGAAAGCCGTCGATTCCGATGAACATCCACGAAGGACGACGCTTGCCAAACTCGCTTCACTCAAACCTGCATTTCTAAAAGAAGGAACAGTAACTGCGGGCAACTCTTCGGGTATCAATGATGGAGCAGCAGCCATGCTGCTCGCAAGCGAGATAGCAGTGAAGAAGTATGGATTAAAACCTCTTGCCAAAATTGTTTCCATGGCAGTCGCTGGTGTTGATCCTTCTATTATGGGAATGGGTCCGGTACCTGCAACACAAAAAGCGCTGAAGAGAGCCAGCCTCTCTGTTGCTAATATAGACCTTGTGGAATTGAACGAAGCCTTTGCCTCACAGTCGATCGCCTGCATCCATGACCTCGGACTCGATCCCGCAAAACTAAATGTAAACGGAGGCTCCATTGCGCTGGGACATCCGCTGGGATGTAGTGGCGTTCGCCTTTCCACCACATTGGTTCACGAAATGAATCGAAGAAAAAGCAGGTACGGACTGGCAACGATGTGTGTAGGCGTGGGACAGGGAGCGACTGTGGTGTTTGAATCGGTTTGATTTTTTTAAGGCTGCGGAAAGCAATACCTTGAAGTATAAGCCTCCATCATGCCAGCATTCTTCCAGCCTCCCCGAATGTTTTTGCTGATTCCTTTGATCTTCTTTTTCAACTTTCTTCCGGCCCAGGAAAATCGTCCCAATATCATTTACATCATGGCCGATGATATGGGTTATGCCGACCTGAGTTGCTATGGAAGAAAAGATTACCAGACCCCACACCTCGACAAACTCGCTATGCAGGGCGTGAAACTAATGAATGCCTACGCAGCCGCACCTGTATGTACACCTACCCGCACTTCATTTATGACCGGACGATACCCGGCGCGAACACCGGTGGGATTATATGAGCCCCTTACAAACAGTAAATCAGACAGCCTGATTGATTGTCTCGTGACTATCCTTCTATTGCAACTTTAATGCACAGGGCTGGATATGCTACTTATTTGGTTGGCAAATGGCACCTGGGTTTCCTCCCTCAGTACAGCCCCATGGAAAATGGCTTCGATTATTTTTTTGGATTTCACGCAGGAGCCATCGATTATATTTCGCATAGCCATGACCTTTATGAAAATGACAAACCGGTGAATGTTGATGGATATCTTACAGACATCTGGGCCCAAAAAACAGTGGAGATTATCAGACAATCGCATCAGAAGCCTTTTTTTATTGCACTTATGCTCAATGCGCCACACTGGCCCTGGCAAGCACCAGGCGACAAGCCCTTCGCAGATACATCGGGTGATGCTTCCAGCTGGAGCAAGGGCGGGTCTCCTTCCATTTATGCGGCTATGGTAAAAAGCCTGGATGACGCGGTGGGAACGATTGTTCAGACGCTTGATGAACAGGGACTATCGAAAAATACGGTCGTTATATTTACTTCTGACAACGGAGGGGAACGTTATTCGGACAACGGGATCTATTCTGGTAATAAGATGCAGTTGCTGGAAGGAGGCATCAGGGAGCCAGCCATAGTGCGGTGGCCGGGAAAAATTGCTGAACATTCTACCAGCAACCAGGCTGTGATCACCATGGATTGGACGGCTACCATCCTGTCGCTGGCAGGTGGAAAAGCAGATCCCAAATTTCCGCTCGATGGGATGAATGTCATGCCCATTCTGATGCAACAAAAAAAGGAGATCTCCCGAACATTTTATTGGCGCCTAGCCCGTCGTGCCCATCAGAAGGCCATCGTGTCCGGATACTGGAAATACCTGCAGGATGAAAAAGGCGAATATTTATTTAACCTGGCTGTAGACCCTTCCGAAAAAAATGACCTGCATCAGCAGCAACCCGCTTTATTTCAAAAACTAAAACAACAGTATGCAAACTGGGAAGCAACTGTACTCAAACCGGGTCCTGATCTTGCTGCCAAACAATAGAATGATCTGGTGTGCTGATCACAACTCAAAGTTTCTCTTCATCATCTCAACTTAAATAGCAATCGTTTCACGAGAGTGTAATTGGTGACTGCGGAAAGCAACACAAGAAATAAAGCCAGTAACAATACGGACCAGTGGATTGTTGTTTGAAGTTCTGGCCGGTCAAACATTACAAGGTGATGAAAGGCCCATTGCATCAATTGTGTAAGGAGTAGGGTCAGCAAAACAATAAAAATGTAAACAGGAATAAATTGCTTCGAAAGCTGTCGGGTGAGCCAGGAGGGCGAATATCCCAGTAGTAAAAGCAATTGCAGACTATCCCTGCTTCTTGCAATCACCAATTGCAGATAAAAAGAAAAAAGCAGGAGCGCCATGATTACAACCAGCAATCCAAACACACCAAGTCCGCTGAATACAGTTTGGATCACGCGCTTCTCTCTTCCAAATTTTGTCTTCTCGCGGTTCACTACATAATCCTTTTTCTCGAGGTAGGAGAGCAGTTCAGGATCGTTGGCATCCCTGGTTTTAACAAAAAGACGCGCGGGACCGGCCTGTTTCAGTTCACCAAAATTCTGGTTGGCCCAAAGAAGAAACGATTGCGGCACAAGCACAGAATTTACACGGTCGCTGAACGCCACGATCAGGCCGCGGAAGTTTTGCATTTTACCTTTTCCAAAGCAGGTAATGGATACGGAAATACTCATTGCAGTTTCCTGAGAAATTTGTGGCAGTCCCTGTCCGGGCGCAAATACATTATAGGCTTCCAAAAAATCCGAACCAATGATCACAGGAATGGTGATTTCTCCTTCCTTCCACTGAAAGGACGGAGGCACAGTATCGATGAATTCATTATCGAGTGATTCCAGAAACAAGTCGGTCTTGAAAATTCCTGCAGCACTCAACTGCACATGAAATTCATTGGCAAGCAGCGGAGCCACACCTTCCACAAATTTTTGTTTGCGCATTTCTTCCACCTCTGTTGCACTAAAAACATTCTGGTCCGGATTGGCCATGGTTTCATTGGTGATCTTTTTGGTGATCGAAATAAAATCATAGCCATTTTTGTGGATCACATTTCCACCAAGCAGTTCCTGGATATTGATGAACATCTGCACCGATGCCAGCAGCAGCAATACTCCAATTCCCAGACCGATATAGGAAAACCACCGGGAGGCTGTGTGCGAACCGGTTTGCATCAGGGGCCTGAGAAGTTTGAAAGAAAGCGGCACTGTCGAAAATTATAAATGAAAAATTCTCGTGAAAGGAAAATAATCAATACGCTCAAGATCGGCAAAGATGATGGATGCATTTCTAAGCCGGGCTTCCTCCAGCATCAGTGCCATGGCTTTTTTTGAATTGTTTTCATCAAGGTGACTGAATGGCTCATCGAGCAAAAGAAAATTGAATGGCTGCATCAGCGCCCGGATGATGGCCACTCTTTGTTGTTCTCCATAGGAAAGTGTGCGGCATTTGGAATGAAGCTTGTTGCCAATGCCCAATTGCTCGGTCATGTCCGAAATTTTTTCTTCCGGATGAAAGAAGTGGAGCTGGCGTTTGATTTCGAGGTTGGTCCATACATCCTGTTCCGGAAAAAGCCTGAGGTCCTGAAACACAATGCTGATATGGTTTCTGCGCTGGTGCCCAAAATCTTCAGCCGAAAACTTTCTGATGGGATGATCATTGTAACACACCGTTCCCTGATATTCGTCGCGAATGCCGTAGAGAAAATGCATGAGCGAGGTCTTGCCGCTCCCCGATGGCGCTACAATCTTGATGTACTCTCCCTGGTCAAACCGTATATCCTTGTCCCAGACCTCCGAATCCTGTTTCCGGCCCTCATCAAAATATGTCGGTAACAGTTGTTGGATGTGCAAATACATAGAGAGAGTTGGTAGTTGATCGTTGGTAGTTGGTAGATGGTGGGTAGTTTGATGAGTTGGTAGTTCCTGGTTGATTGAAAGTTTCGGGTTGATTTGTTGACAGGAGCGTTTTGTTTTTTAGAAAAATAGTAAAACGTCAGGTAAAATCTTTGAATCCCACTGGCGCAGGATTCAAAGATTATATGAATGAAAACAGGCTTAATCAACAATGATCATCTTCAATCTTCAATTTTTATTTCCTCCACCTGCCTTTTCGTCTCTACCGTCCGCTGCCCGTCATTCAGTATTCACTATGCCCTCTTTCACCATTCACCTGTTCACCCATTCACTATTCACTATTCATTATTCATTATTCACAACCCATTCACCATTCACCATTGACCATTCACCATTTCATTTTCCCGGAACCGGCTGGGCAGTTACGGTGCTGTCAACTGTTGGATTCATCATATTGGCCTCGCTATTCTTCTTGCTTTCATACATTTTTTCAATATACTGGTTGATCTGTTTGAGGCTGTTTGTATTCTTGTCAATAAAATTGATCGTGGATTCTCCTGTGCTCACGCCATTCTTGTAATCGCCTCCTGTGATCACTATGTCCTGCCATACATTCATAGACGCATCAAAAAGACCAGAATTACCCTCGCTTGTCATTCCCTTGAATCCCTGGATCAATTTCTGAATATTGATGTAAGCTCCAAAGGGATGACCACTGATGCGCGAAGCAAAAGGAAGATTGTTCTTCTGTCCGCCCAGGAATCCAGAAACTACCTGTGATGAATTACTTAGTGCAAACCAGTCGTTGTTGGTCTGATAATTTATTTTAGACATCAATGCTTTCTTTTCACTCGAGTCCTTCAATTGCGATTCAGCAACGCTGATCAGTTTATCAAAAGAAGCTTTGTTGTTCACCGACATGGCCAGCAGAAATTTTACGTCCGGAGAAGGTGAGTTGAAAGTATATTTCTGACCATTTGCTATATCTACTGTATGGGGCACTGAGGTAACAGTAAAGTCCGTAGCAGCAACAACTACCTGTCCTTTCATGGCTTGCACCAGTTCGTCCAAACTGAAATTAACCTTACCAAGAAAACTGTTGATCAATCCGTCCATGCCCATGCCGCGAAGTAATTCTTTCATGGCTTCTGGAGGATAATTCATGACAAATACACCTGTTACGTTTTGAGATGGAATTCTGTTCACCAGGTCTTCGCTTACATTTTTGGTGGGATATTTGTCCCAGATCTTTTTCATCTGCTCGCTCATGTACTGTTTTGTCTTGATGGTGATTTTTCCATCATCGAAACTGAGCGTGCCGGTAGCAATGTTTCCCTTCATCATGTCATTCATCTTGGCCATCATGGAGAAAAATGGATTCTGCGATACCGCGGTCTCCATCTGCGAATAGTATTGCTCCATGTTCATCCAGAAGTGAACATCACCTTTTTCAGTAACCAGGTCCTTGAATCTGTCATTTGATTCCATGCTGTTGTCCTTGCTAAGAGTCAGCAGGTTTTTTACATAGGTTCTCAGGCTATCTGGATTTGTTTGCGATTGGGTGACTATTTCTGTTGTATCTCCGTTGTTCATGTGTGGAAAATGCTGGGCCATCGGATTTCCGGGCGCACCGCCAATGAAAATAAATTTGGAACTATTCCAGGCCAGCATATGTCCTTCTCCTGCCTGTTGCACATAGCTCAGGTCACCATCTTTTTGGATCTTGATATCTTTTCCTTCATGCAATTTTGTGATCATGGCCTCAAAGTCTTTTGCATCCTTTAATTTTCCTTCAAACACAAAATAGCTTCCGGTTCCCTGCTGTTTCATGAAGAATACAAAATCAGATTTGGCATCTACACCAGAAGCCTCAGGATCGGAGAGCAGCTTTTGCGTAGTGGAATCCTGTTCTTTCTTCGACATGTCCTGGAACCACTGGGTTTGCTGAATGTCTTTCCAACTTAGCTTTGAAGCAAGCGAAGAGCCATCAATATGCACAATAAGGGAGGCATCTTTTGGAATGGGAAGACCCTTGGTTCCTTCATTCTTACACGAAAAAAACAGCAGGGTGGAGAGTACCACCGCGGACAGAAATAGTTTACGATTCATGACTTGATAATTAGTGGCCTCAAATAAACAAAAAAGAAGGCAGATTTTCGAAAGGAACAATTTCCTGTGTTCCCGTGCGCAAATCTTTCACCACTGCTGCCCGTTCATCCAGTTCTTTGGAGCCGATGATAATAATGTAGGGAATATTTTTTCTTTCAGCGTATTTGAACTGCTTGTCAAATTTTGCGGTCTCATGAAAGATCTCTGATGCGATGCCTTTCTTACGAAGCTCTTGCAACAGCTGGTAGGCAGTCCGGCTTTCGTTGTCGCCCAGGTGAAAGAACAGAACTTTTGTTCCCTGCTCCACGGTATCCGGAAAACATTTGAGTTCTTCCATCACATCATAAATGCGGTCCACACCAAAGGAAATACCAACACCCGGGATATCGGGTACACCAAATAAACCCGTGAGGTCGTCGTACCTTCCTCCGCCACCGATGCTTCCCATTTTCACCTGCGCAGGTGCTTTTGCTTCGAAGATGATGCCGGTATAATAATTTAATCCGCGTGCAAGGGTGAAATCGATAATAGATGAGGGATGTGAGATGTGAGATGTGGGCAGAGAGGCGGAGGAAGTTCTTTCAAGGACGAATTGCAATTCGGTGATTCCTTTTTTTCCTGCTTCAGAATTTGCTAATAAAGTTTGGATGCGCGTGAGTTTTTCTTCATTGCTTCCGCTGATCGAAAGATATTCTTCAATAATTTTCACTTGCTCTTCAGAAAGATCTTTCTGTAGCAGTTCATCTTTGACCTTGTCTATTCCAATCTTATCCAGCTTGTCGATGGCAATAGTAATGTCCATCATTTTCTCCGGACCGCCGCATTTTTCTGCAAGGGCAACGAGAATATTTCTTGAATTCAGACGGAGCTCGTAGCCTTTGATTCCGAGCAGTTCAAATACATCGTTGTAGATATGGACGAACTCCACTTCATTGAGCAGGGAATTGCTTCCCACTACATCGGCGTCGCACTGGTAGAATTCGCGGTATCGTCCTTTTTGAGGCCGGTCGGCGCGCCACACGGGTTGCATCTGGTAACGCTTGAAAGGAAAATGAAGCTGTGCATGATTCATGGCCACATAACGCGCAAAAGGAATGGTGAGGTCATATTTCAAAGCTCTCTCCGTGAGGTCGCGGTCATTTTTTCCTTCCAGTACGCGTTCAAATGCCCGAACGGATTTTTCGCGGTTTTTTGGATCGGAGAGTCCGTTGTTGAGGATCTTGAAGATCAATTTATCGCCTTCCTCACCATATTTTCCCATCAGCGTTTCGAGATTCTCCATGGCAGGCGTTTCCAGCGGTTGAAATCCATAGCGCTCGAAAACATTTCGGATGGTGGAGAAAATAAAATTTCGTTTGCGCACCACTTCAGGACGAAAATCGCGCGTGCCTTGTGGAAGAGAAGGTTTCATTTCATTCAAAGTAAAAACTAAAAGCCCAAATCAATTTTCATTTTTTGCTTGCGCAGTTTGGGCATACTTGAGAATAATGGCATCACAGGTTTCATTTATCAAATGGTATACCTCATGATATCCGGGCTCTGTTCCATACCAGGGATCGGGCACCGACCGGTTTTTGCCCGGATATAGTTCATTGAGGAAGAGCACCACTTTTTTGGGATCAAATTTTTTTCCGGCGATCTGTTTGATATCGTCCACCACATCATCAGCCATGGCATAAATGATATCGTAGCGGTCAATGTCTTCTTTTACAAACTGCCTGGCCCTCTGGTCGCAGATCTCGATTCCATTGAGTCGTGCAACTTTTTGTGAAAGACGGTGTGGCGCTTCACCCACATGGTATCCATTGGTACCTGCGCTCTCTACCTGCCAGTCCAGGCCGGCTTGTTTTACCTTATGCTTCAATATTCCTTCTGCCAGTGGGCTCCGGCAGATGTTTCCCAAACAAACCATTAGAATTTTCATCACCAATTTTTTTGCTGCGCAAAATTAAGCCGCTGTTGTGGACTTTGGAGAGCCCTGCGTCTTAGTAGGTATTGGGGCAATTAAGGAATTGGGAATTAGGAATTGGGGAGAGAACAGGTTTCTATGAAATCGTCAATTGTTAAAGTTGATGGTTGATAGTTGATAGTTGATAGAAGGAAAAACTTAGACCTTGAGTTTTTGAGCGGTTTATAAGATTAAACAGGTCTATAGTTATTGCCTCGTGATGAATGAGTATTGACTTTGTGATTATCCTTTACGAAATGCCTGCTAAAAACTGCCGGATGTTTCTCACTTCTGCCGACTGAGGACTGCCGACTCTTGAAGCCCGGTTGACTTCAACGATTGACGGTTGACATTATTACCCGCCGATCGACGTCGGTGGTACGACAACAGATCACACAAAAACCAACATATATGACCAGCACTGAAATTCTCAAAGCAGATGTCCTCGACATTCTCTTTGAGCACCGCAACAAGGAGTATGGTGCCTATGCACTGAGAAAAGATTATCCGCACCGGCTCTTTCTTTCACTGCTTTCTTCGCTGGGCCTTTTTGCTTTGATTTTTCTTTGTATCAGGCCGGGAAAAGGAAGAGCAATTTTGTCGCGTGAACAAACCGTAGTGGTGATCAGCGACGTGCCGTTGCCAAATGTCCAGCCAAAAATTCCACCACCTCCGCCAACACGCCCGGCAGCTTCAATGCCCGCAGCACAACAAAAGCTTACGACAATTCATATCGTAGACAATCAGCAGTTGATAGAACCACTGGCACCGCTCGCCGACATCACCAATATTTCGAACAGGACGATTGCCGGTCCTGATATCACAACTATTGCAGCACCGGTTGCATCAGCTGAAAAATCAGGAGGTGTTGAAGAAAGCAAACCAACAAGTACTGAAGCGGGTGTGCAACGTGAACCGGAATTTCCGGGAGGCGTCAGTGCCTGGAGCAATTTTCTATACAAGCACCTGCAGGTTCCGGAAGAACTGGAAGCAGGCGTGAAAAAAACCGTGGTGGTTCGTTTCCAGGTGAGTGTGGATGGAAGCGTAACCGGTTTTGAAGTGTTGCAGTCTCCGGCAAAAGTCTATGATGAAGAAGTGATACGGGTATTGAAAAAAATGCCGAAATGGAAACCTGCCCTTCAGAATGGACAGCCCGTGGCGCGCTATTTCACACAGCCCGTAACCTTTGTTGGAGTGGAAAATTGAGGATTGAAGGATTTATTGAAAAAATGTTGATCCATTTCATTTTTATTAAATGCATTTTAAAAAAACTTTGTAATTCCTTGCAAGCCTTTGTTTGTTATTGAGACAGTGAAGAAATTTAAGTGAATCAGGATTGAAAAATTTGTGAAGACCGGAGCTTCCTGCAAACAAATGGATGCTGTGCAGGAGATTTGTCATTAGCTTTTTTTAATTTGCTGCACCCAAGAAGCCATGCTGGAAGAATTTCAGGAACAACAAAGAAAAAAAATGAGCCGGGTAAAATCCCTGATGGATTTTACCATGGGTGGACTTATGTTTCTGGTCGGCCTTTATTTCCTGACCTATGCGAAGCTGGGTATCAACGTGTTTCGGCAACAGCCATCAACCATTGATTATTTCATTGGCGGGGTGTTTGTATTATACGGACTTTGGAGAGTGTATCGGGGATATAAAAAGGACTATTATCGATGAAGGTCAGATTGGTCGGAGCATGGGTGCTGGTGCTTGCACTGTTTGCATCAGGGTGCCACTCCGGTGTAAATGGAAATTCACAACCATCCGCATGGGACAGTGGCACGGTCCATATCAGCTGCGATGAATCCTTCAGACCCGTGATTGACAAGGAAGTGGAAGTATTTGAATCACAGAATCCGGGTGTAAGAATCATGGTTCATTACAAACCCGAGGCGGAATGCCTGCGCGATTTTGCAGTAGATACTATTTCCATGGTCATTGCAACAAGGTCTTATTCGGCGGCGGAAGGAAAGTTCATGGCCGATTCGCTGAGTGTGGCACCTGAATCGCTGGTGGTGGCTCATGACCTCATCGCAGTAATTGTTTATCCCGGTTCAAAGGATACATTTTTCAGTATGAGCGAGATCAGGAACCTGCTTTCTGCAAAGACTAAGGGCAATCTTATTCCGGTATTTGATGGAACAAGGGCCACCAGTACCGTGCGCTATATGCTGGATTCGGTGCTGAGGGGACAAAAACTGGGAGTGAATGTTTTTGCTGCACAGAGCAGTCTCGGGGTGATCGACTATGTTTCGCAAACGCCCAATGCAGTTGGATTTGTGGGGTTTAGCTGGATTGGAAACCAGGACGACACGGCACAGAGGTCGAGCCTGAGGAAGGTAAGAACGGCCTGGGTGGAAAGTACAGACAGTGCGGGCAGTTATATACAACCTTCACAATATTTTATTTATACCAGAACTTATCCCATGGTACGTGATTTGGTCTATATATTAAAAGAAAAAAAGCCGGGGCCTGCGCGCAGATTCAGTCGTTTTCTGGCAGCGATGCAGGGCCAATTAATTTTCAGAAGGGCATATCTAATGCCTGTAATTTTGCCGAACTATGTACGGGATGCCCGCTTACAGGACACAATTAACAAGTATTAAGCAAACGAAAAAACTCATTTTAAACTCTTAAAGAAAAAAGAACAATGAAGAAATCAGCTATCGTTTTATTCCTTGCTGCTTTCCTTTCCGTTTCAGCCTTGGCACAGAATGTTCAGGAAGGAGTTAATAATCTCTACGCCCAGAGATATCAAAGTGCACAGTCCACTTTCGAAAAAATACTGGCGACCAATCCGAACAATATTGAAGCAAGCTACTGGCTTGGCCAGACGTACATAGCCCAGAAAAATATTGCCGGTGCACAAGCGCTCTATCAGAAAGCAGCTACCTCCAGCAACAATGCTCCTCTGATCCTCGTAGGTCTGGGACAAATTGCCCTGCTGCAGGGAAGGGCTGCTGAAGCACACCAGCAATTTGAAGCAGCGATCAATGCAAGCCGCGGGAAAAAAGGAAATGATCCTTCGATCCTCAATGCAGTAGGCCGCGCCAATGTAGAATCCTACACAGAACAGAACAGACTCGGCGACCTTGATTATGCTATTGCCCGGTTGAATGAAGCCGCGCAACTGGCACCCAATAATCCGGATATTTTTCTGAACCTCGGTAATGCCTACCGTAAAAAAGGAAATGGCGGACAGGCTGTAATGAATTACATGAAAGCAAAGAGTCTGAATTCTACCCTGGCAATGGCTCCCTATCGCACGGCCATGCTTTATAAAACACAGGTGAACTATCGCCAGCCCGACAACTGGAGCGTGGTGCTCGATAACCTCAATAACGCAGTATCAGCTGATCCCCGCTTCGCTCCGGCTTACCTGGAATTATATTACTATTATCTTCTGGGCAAACAGGATTTCGCAACTGCACAAACCTATGCGGATAAATATGTGAGCGCATCCGATCCCAGTCCTGAAAATGATTATCTGAAAGCCCAGACACTGTGGGCGCAGAAAAAATATCCTGAAGCTATCGCTTCAGCAAAGGCTATCATTGCTCAAACAAACAACAATCCCAACCCCAGGGTCTATCGTCTCCTTGCTTATAGTTACATGAGTACACAGGATACAACTACGGCCTGCGATTATACGAATCAGTTTTTCAGCAAGGCAAGTGAAGAGGACGTGATCAGCCAGGACTATATCCTTCACGCGCAAGCCTGCGACAGGAACAATCCCGATGCTATCCTCGCTGACATCACCAAGGCGGTAAATATGGATAGTGTTAAATCAAGGCAGATCTCTCTTCTTGAAGATATGGCCAAAGATGCAAGAGCCAATAATCAGCGGTTGCTGGAAGCTGGCCTGAATGAAATTAAGTACAAGATCAGGGGAGCGGATGCTTCACCCGGATCCATCATCAATGAAATTGTTCTTCCCTATTATTTTGGTGGTGCTTTCCAGAAAGCCGACAGCGCATCCAAAGTATATTCTGCGCTTCAGCCCGATAGCATTTATGGATATTACTGGAGTGCCTTGTCTCTTTCAGCCATTGATACCACTATGCAACAGGGACTGGCAATGGAAAGCTTCCAGAAATCGCTGGACATTGCCCAAAAAGACAAGGTTCGTTTCAAGAGCCAGGGCGTAAGAGCAGCACAGACGCTAGCAGTTTATTATAACAACGTCAAGGCTGATAAAGGAAAAGCACTTACCTACGTGAACCAGGGTCTGGAATTCGATCCCACGAATGCAAGTCTGCTGCAGATCCAGAAATTGCTGCAGACTCCGACTCGGGCCGCACCACCACAAACGCCTACAAAAACAAAAACAACACCTACAAAGGCCAAGGTGAAAGGCAAGGGTTAATATTTAATTCGTCACTTGATAGAAATATAGAAAGTCCCGCAGCTGCGGGACTTTTGCTTTATCTTTTGATTCAAATATTAACGCGAAGATTGCCGATCATGGCTTATTTTTGCGTGCCCATTTGAAAAACTATGTTTCACCTCCTCCAGTCAAATCTTTCGAGAGCAGTTACTGATGTAAACAGTGCAGGCAGTTATTTCCCCGTGGGTCTTCAGATCCTCCTGGCTGTTGGTCTCATCGGCCTGTTGATGGTTGTTACACATTTATTGGGACCCAGGCGCAAAACCACAGACAAGCTGCAGAACTTTACCAGCGGAATTGAAAGTCACGGTGATGCCCGTCAGCCTATGGCCATTAAATATTTTCTGGTGGCCATCCTCTTTGTTCTTTTTGATGTAGAAGTGATCTTTTTCTATCCCTATGCTGTTAACTTCAGAGGATTGGGTTGGAGCGGTTTTTGGGCTGTATTAATGTTTGTGGGTTTCTTTCTCTGCGGATTTATTTACATCATCAGGAAAGGCGCACTCACATGGGAAGATTAATTCCCGGCAGGTTTTCTGTTGGGTGGATTTTTTGAACAATCAAAATAATTTTTATGGCTCGTCCAGTTTCATTTAATATAAAAGAAAAAGGCCTGGAAAAAGATATCAGTCTGGCTGAAATGCCGGAAGGGTACCAGGGCGAAGGATTTTTTACAACAACGCTGAGCGGAGTGGTAGGACTGGCAAGAAAAAATTCGATCTGGCCTCTTCCATTCGCCACTTCCTGCTGTGGTATTGAATTCATGGCAACCATGGCTTCGCATTATGACCTGGCAAGATTTGGTTCGGAGCGACTTGGATTTTCTCCGCGTCAGTGCGACCTGCTGATGGTGATGGGAACCATTGCCAAAAAAATGGCGCCTGTTGTAAAGCAGGTGTATCTGCAAATGGCGGAACCCCGTTGGGTGATGGCTGTTGGCGCCTGCGCCTGCAGCGGCGGAATCTTCGACAGCTATAGTGTGCTTCAGGGAATTGACCAGGTAGTGCCTGTGGATGTATATGTTCCCGGTTGTCCTCCGCGTCCCGAAGCCATTCTTGACGGTGTGATCCGCGTTCAGGAACTGGTAGGAAAGGAAAGCATCCGCAGAAGAAACGGTGATCACTACAAAAACTTATTAAACAGTTACGGAATTCAATAGAAGCTGTTAGCTGTTAGCTGATCGCTCTTAGCCAACAGCCAATAGCCAACCGCCATCAGCTTTCTTATGCCTTTGACAAACGATTCAATAAAACAAAGACTGATTGAAAAATTCGGAGACCAGGTTACTGGTTTTGAGGAGCCTTATGGCATGCTCACATTTGAAGCGCCAAAAGAACTCAATCTGAAAGTCCTGAATTTTCTTTACGATGACCAGGAGCTGGGCTTTCGTTTCCTCACTGATCTCACGGCTGTTCATTATCCTGCTTACAAGGGAAGAGAACTCGCTGTTGTATATCATTTGCACAACCTGCTGGAAAATGTTCGCATCCGTTTCAAAGTGTTTGCGGACATCCGCCAGCCCGATGTGTACACGGCAACAGGATTGTTTTCTTCTGCCAACTGGCAGGAAAGGGAAGCCTATGATTTTTACGGAGTGAATTTCGTGGGCCATCCCAATCTCATACGAATTCAAAATGTTGAAGAGATGGATTACTTTCCCCAGCGAAAAGAATATCCGCTCGAAGACCAGACGCGCATAGACAAAGATGACGAAATGTTTGGAAGGGGAGGAAGCCTTGATTTTGGAAACAAGTCCACGAGGGATCATCATCATACCATTCCGGAATCGGAGAAATAGAAAGAGGTGAGATGAGAAAGAGGTGAGATGAGAGATGTGGGATGTGAGGAGGGAAGGTATTGAGGTATTGGGGTATTAAGGTGGAATTGGGAATTGTCTCCTTCGCTATGCTTCGGAGACCGAAGGGGAATTAGGTTGGAACTTGTTTCTATGAAATGATCAATCCGCTAATCCTTTAAATCAATCCCCGCCCGAACGTACCGTTCGGTACGGGCAGGTGTGAAATCAGAAATCTTAATCAGTGACATCCGTGATAACAGATAAACATATTACGCTTCCGGAAGGAAGTATTGAAACGCAAACAACAAAGATCAACCTGGGTCCAACCCACCCGGCTACCCATGGTGTATTTCAGAATATACTGGAACTGGATGGAGAGAAAATTGTGTCTGCTGAACAAACCATCGGTTATATCCACCGCGCATTTGAAAAAATTGCAGAACGAAGACCGCTCTACCAGATTACACCACTTACAGACCGGCTGAATTATTGTTCAGCGCCCATCAACAACATGGGCTGGCACTTGACCTGTGAAAAACTCCTCGGCATTCAAACACCCAAACGCGTAGATTACCTGCGTGTGGTGATCATGGAACTGGCACGCATTGCAGACCATATCATTTGTAATTCGGTGATTGGCGTGGACACGGGTGCTTTCACAGGATTTTTGTACGTCATGCAGTACCGTGAGTTGATCTACGAAATCTGGGAAGAAGTATGTGGCTCAAGACTTACCACCAATATCGGCCGCATTGGTGGATTTGAGCGCGACTTCAATAATATCGCTTTCACCAAGCTGGAAAAATTCTTAAAAGAATACCCCGGCGTTTTACGGGAATTTGAAAACCTGTTCTCCCGTAACCGCATTTTTATGGAAAGTACCATCGGGGCGGGCCCGATCAGTGCTGAACGAGCTTTGAATTTTGGTTTTACCGGCCCAAAACTAAGGG
>JBJMLU010000182.1:0-9789 GCA_045805145.1 Flavisolibacter sp.
AAGAGTGCAGTAAAGTGAATCGATGGAGTAAAATACTAGTGATGATTTTGAAAGTCTTTTAATTTATTTTCCGGGATGCTGTTCCTTAATAAAATAGGTTTTTTGGTAAACTATTAATGTCAATACTAATACCTACAATATTTCTCAGTCCTGGTTCCCCGCAATTTCTTCATAAGTAAAACCCGCTTATGACTTCTCTTCTATTTTACTCCATTGATCCGGCTTACTGCCCTCTTCGAACCTAACGCATATGTAAGCGCCTTGTTCCGCAGGACTGTAACTAAAAGCATCTCCAAATCTTGCCCTAGCGGAACACAGCGCCTTTAGCATTTTCGAATTAAAGCCCGCCGAGTAAGGAAATCTTCAATACCGGCAGTGAACTTTATTCTGTAGAGGCCTGACCGCCTAGTATAACGTAACTGCGAGACAAGCTTTGGGTGACTGTTGTGCCGCGGCCGGCAATCCGGGCGGAGCCATTCGGATTGCCTAGAGTTTTTGCTCCACTTTTGGGGCAATGCCAAAAGTGGAAAAAGAAAAAAGCCAACCTCTAAGAAATGACTGCCTCTAAGAATCTCTCTCCAAAAAAATTAAATCCAAATACAATTCTCCACATTATTATACCAAAAACCTTTTGAAGTGAAAGACCCAGGATATCCATGCTTTCCCCTCTTTCTTTTCCCCCAAAATAAAAGTCCATACCCCTACATTTGCAGAGAATTTGCCATAAACTGAACGCATGACCGTAGGTATTCTGAAAGAACCGCAAACCGAGACAAGGGTTTCGCTGCTTCCAGAGGCTGTAGCACAACTCATCAAAAAAGGCATTACCGTACTGGTGGAATCGGATGCCGGACTGAAAGCTTCCGCTTCTAATGGAGACTATGAAAAAGCCGGCGCACGCATTGCTGCTGCTCCCGAAATTGTTTCTGCAAGTGATGTCATCCTTTCCATTCATCATCCTTCTGTTTCAATTCCTGCTTCCAAAGTTTTGCTGGGCGTTTATCAACCCTTGTACCATCAAAAATTGATGCAGGACTGGGCACAGCAATCGCTTACCGTATTCAGTCTTGACATGCTTCCACGCACCACGAGGGCGCAAAGTATGGACGTGCTCAGCTCACAGGCAAATATTTCCGGCTACAAGGCCGTTCTTCATGCCGCCAATATTTATCCCCGGTATTTTCCCATGTTCATGACTGCAGCAGGCAGTATTGCTCCGGCCAAGGTCCTCATTCTCGGCGCAGGCGTTGCGGGACTTCAGGCTATTGCCACAGCAAGAAGGCTGGGTGCAGTGGTGGAAGTGTTTGATACCCGTCCTGCAGTAAAAGAAGAAGTCATGAGCCTTGGCGCCAAGTTCGTAGAAGTAGAAGGTGCTGCCGATGCATCCAAGGCAGGAGGATACGCAGTAGAACAAAGCGAAGAATACAAACAAAAGCAACAACAAAAAATTACCGAAAGTATTGCCAAGGCCGACATTGTGATTACGACTGCGCAAATCCCAGGAAAAAAAGCGCCCATTCTCATCACCGAAGAAATGATGAAGGGCATGCGCCTTGGCTCGGTGATCATCGACATCGCTGCTGCAACGGGAGGCAACACACCGTTTACAAAAAACAATGAAACCATCAGTCACAATGGAGTCACCATTGTTGGCAATAGCAATCTTCCGGCTACCATGCCTTCCGATTCAAGCAAACTCTATGGAAAAAATATTTTGAATTTCCTTCAGCTCATTACTTCCAAAGAAGGTGCACTGAATTTGAACTGGGACGATGACCTGGTGAAAGGGAGTTGCATTACGCGCGATGGCCAAATCGTTCATGAAAGAGTCAAGAACAATCCATAATTATCTGTAATGAATAATGTTTTAAACTGGATAGCACTGAATCAGCAGACCATCTACATTGTTATCCTGATGATCTTCGTAGGAATTGAAGTGATCGGGCGTGTGCCCAGTGTATTGCATACACCGCTCATGAGCGGAGCCAACGCCATTCATGGTGTGGTCATCATCGGCGCCATCATTGTAATGGGAAGGGCTGAAACAGATAATTATCTCGCACTGGCGCTTGGATTTCTGGCCGTGATCCTGGGAACACTCAATGTGGTGGGCGGATTTGTGGTCACAGACCGCATGCTTGAAATGTTTAAATCTAAAAAGAAGAAAAGCTAATGGAATTCAGCCTGCTTGCAGTGATCTATCTGGTGGCATCGGTCACATTCATCATTGGACTGAAGATGCTGTCGCACCCTGAATCAGCAAGAAAAGGAAACCTGGTGGCTGCAACAGGAATGACCCTCGCCATCATTGCAACAATATTCTTATACCAGGATCCCATTACCGGAGAAAAGCTGCACAACTATCCCTGGATCTTTGGCGGATTGCTGATTGGTGGACTGGTAGGCACGCTGGCTGCAAAGAAAGTAAAGATGACCGCCATGCCGGAAATGGTGAGCATGTTCAACGGCATGGGCGGAGCCTGCGCCGCGCTGATCTCCATGATCGAATTCGGTCATTATGCAAAAGAAAATTTTATTATCACCATTCCTGTAAGTCCGGGCGACAATTCGATTCTTGCGGCAGGACTACCGGTGAATCCTGGTATTCTCATCACCATTTTTCTGGGACTGATCATCGGTTCTATTTCCTTTGCCGGTTCCATGGTGGCCTGGGGAAAACTCAATGGACGGGTGAAGGATTTTGCATTCAAAGGACAACAGATCGTCAATATCCTTTTAATGCTGGCCATTCTGGTATTGGCGGCCCTTATCATTTACAAGATCCGTGTGCTGGATAATGGTCCTTCTGCAGAAGAAAGTGCAGCAGCAGTGAGTGCAGCCTATCACGATTGGATCCGATATGCTTTTTATGGTGTATTTGTTCTTTCATTGTTGTATGGACTTTTATTCGTGTTTCCGATTGGCGGGGCAGACATGCCCGTAGTGATCTCTTTGCTGAATTCATTTACCGGTGTGGCAGCAGCCTGCGGTGGATTTTTATACGACAATAAAGTCATGCTCACTGGTGGTATTCTTGTTGGTGCCGCCGGTACCCTGCTCACTATTTTAATGTGCAAGGCCATGAACCGGTCACTCGGAAATGTACTGATTGGTTCTTTTGGTGGAAACAAACAAACTGCATCAACCGCATCGAGCGAGCAGGGACAATACAAGGAAATCAGTTTGAGCGATGCAGCCGTGGTGATGACCTATGCCAACAAAGTGATGATCGTTCCGGGATATGGGCTCGCTGTAGCGCAGGCCCAGCATGCCTGTCACGATCTCGAGAAATTATTGCAGGAAAAAGGAGTAGAAGTAAAATATGCGATCCATCCGGTGGCGGGCCGTATGCCCGGGCATATGAATGTATTGCTGGCAGAAGCCGATGTGAGTTATGATAAGCTGCTGGAGATGGAGCAGGCCAATGATGAATTCAGTACAACTGATGTCGTACTGGTGCTGGGTGCCAATGACGTAGTGAATCCTGCAGCGAAGACAGACCCTTCCTCACCCATTTATGGAATGCCCATTCTGGATGTTGAACTTGCAAAAACCGTAATCGTAAACAAGCGAAGCATGAAGCCCGGATATGCAGGCATCGAGAACGATCTTTTCTTTCAACCCAAAACTTCCATGCTCTTCGGCGATGCCAAGAAAGTGCTGCAGGATTTAATTGGAGAAATCAAGAATTTGTAGGTATTGAGGTAGTAAAGTATTAAGAAGGAATTGGGAATTTGGAATTGGGAATTGGGAGAGAACAGATTTTTATGAAATCATCAATCCCTGAATCCTTTTTAATCAATCCGTGAAATCCGATCTTAATCCGTGCAATCCGTGATATGGAATTTGGGAGAGAACAGATTTTTATGAAATCATCAATCCTCAAATGAAGTTCTCTCTGCGAAAACCTTCTCAATGAACAACCAGAAACTATTAACAAGAAACTATACACCATGAAATACACTGTTACCTTTATTTTTTCACTGTTGATTCTTTCTGCTTCTGCACAAAAACTGATGGGATTTACAGATGCGGATGCAGCGAAGCAGGTTTCCTGGGAAAAACAATTTGATGCGCAGATGAATGCACAGGACCTTGATGCATGGATGAAATATCTTTCCTCCCATCCGCATCATGTGGGCTCACCACAGGATAAAGCCAATGCCGATTACATCGCCAATCTTTTTCGTCAGTTTGGATTTCAAACCGAGATCAATACTTACTATGTATTGTTTCCAACACCAAAGACCAGGGTGGTTGAACTGCTTGGTGCCAAACCATTTAAAGCAAGACTGGAAGAACCCACCATACCTGAGGATCATACATCAGGACAAAAATCGGAGCAACTTCCTACTTACAATGCTTATTCCGCGGATGGAGATGTAACCGCTGAACTGGTTTTTGTAAACCGTGGCGTGCCCGCTGACTATGAAGAGCTGCAAAGAATGGGCATTGATGTAAAAGGAAAGATCGTGATTGCAAAGTATGGCGGATCGTGGAGGGGCATCAAACCAAAAGTAGCGTATGAACACGGAGCCATTGGTTGTATCATTTACTCCGATCCTGCCGATGATGGCTATGCGCAGGGTGATGTATATCCACAGGGACCCTTTCGTCCGAAAGGAGGAGCGCAACGTGGTTCGGTGATGGACATGCCTGTGTATCCCGGCGATCCACTGACTCCGGATGTTGGCGCCACCAAAGATGCAAAGCGGCTCGATCGCAGCGAAGCAAAAACAATCATGAAGATCCCGGTCCTGCCCATCTCTTATGAAGACGCACAACCACTCCTTGAATCACTGGGTGGCGAAACTGTTCCGGCAGCATGGAGAGGGGGCTTGCCCATTACTTATCACCTCGGACCAAGTAAAGAAAAAGTTCACCTGAAATTGGAATTCAACTGGGACATCAAACCAGTATATGATGTGGTAGCAAAAATTACTGGCAGCGAATTTCCCGACCAATGGGTGATCCGTGGCAATCATCATGATGCATGGGTGAATGGCGCGGAAGATCCGCTGAGTGGAATGGTGGCTGAACTCGAAGAAGCAAAGGCCGTTGGAGCATTGGTGAAACAGGGATTCAGACCAAAAAGAACATTGGTGTACTGTGCCTGGGATGGCGAAGAGCCGGCACTCCTTGGTTCTACTGAATGGGCAGAAGATCATCAGCAGGAACTAAAACAAAAAGCAGTTGCTTATATCAATTCAGATGGAAATGGCCGTGGCTTCATCGGTGCCAGTGGTTCACACACACTCGAACCATTTTTTAACCAGGTGATGGATGATGTTATTGATCCGCAAACCGGGGTTTCCATTAAAGAGCGGCGCTATTCAAAAACCTTGATTGATGCAGACAAAGCGAGTCGCGCGAAATTAATCGGTAATAAAAATTACAAGATCGCAGCACTTGGTGCAGGTTCTGATTATTCTCCCTTCATTCAGCACATGGGCATTGCATCAATGGATATTGGATTTGGCGGAGAAAACCAGGCCGGCGTGTATCATTCTATTTATGATTCTTACGATCATTATACGAGATTTGGTGATCCCGGTTTCCAGTATGGAGTGGCGCTCGCTAAAACAACAGGACGGGTGATGATGCGCCTTTCCAACGCCGACGCACTTCCTTTTGATTTCAAAACATTTTATGAAACCCTCAATGGATATGCAACAGAAGTGAAGACGCTTCTCGACAATCAGCGTACAGAAAGGGAAACGGAGAACAGGATGATCAAAGACAATCTTTATAATCTAGCCCGTGATCCGAAGAAAACTTCTCTTACGCCTCCGGTAAAAGATCCAGTTCCCTATCTCAACTTCAGCGAGCTGGATAATTCATTGATGCAATTGAAGGCGCTATCCGAAGACTATCAGAAGCAATACAACAATGCGGTGCAACTGCCTGTTGAAAAACAAAATCGGCTCAATGAAATTTTATACAAGGCGGAACGAAGCCTGATTTCAGCAAATGGACTTCCCCGCAGGCCCTGGTACAAACATGAAATTTATGCTCCGGGATTTTATACAGGCTATGGAGTAAAAACGCTTCCCGCTATCAGGGAAGCCATTGAGCAGGGAAACTGGAAAGAAGCGCAGGAAGGAATCGCCACGGTGTCACAAGCCATTCAAACCTATAACCGCGAAGTACAACAAGCCCTGAATCTTCTCAACAAGCCAACGTTTTGAGGAAAGAAAGAGAAAGAAACAGGAATAGAAGGAGAGCAGGAGCGAGGTGTATAAGATTATTTTGGTTGGAAGTTTATTTTCAATGTAACTGGACTGCCGGTGAGTCATGTCGTTAATTAAAAACGCTCAGAAAAATTTATTACTGCGCTGAACGATTCCAATTCCCGATTAACGACTACCGATTAACAATCGCACCATTGACCATTCACCATTGACCATTCACCATGAAATTGCCCGATGCTTTGTTACAATCTCTGGAGGGAATCGAAGGATTCCATCGGGAATCTTTTGTGCGGTCGCATGAAGAAGCAAGGCAGGTAACTTCTATCCGTTTCAATCCTGCAAAGAAAATTGCAGGCGAAAGAAAGGAATGGGTCCTGGATGGTCCTATCCCCTGGTCGAAGCTGGGATATTATTTGAAACAACGTCCTTCCTTTACTTTCGATCCTTTATTTCATGCGGGTTGCTATTATGTGCAGGAAGCATCCAGCATGTTCCTCGAGCAGGCGCTGAAACAATTGCTTGATCTTACTCTTCCCATCAAAGTACTCGACCTCTGTGGTGCGCCGGGCGGAAAGTCAACCCACATTCAATCGCTCATTTCGCCAGAAAGTGTGCTGGTTAGCAATGAAGTGATTCGCAACAGGAGCCTGGTGTTGAAAGATAATATTATCAAATGGGGTTCCAACAACGTGATCGTGACCAATAACGATCCGAAAGCTTTTCAAAAGCTAAAAAACTATTTTGACGTGCTGGTGGTAGATGCACCCTGCAGCGGAAGTGGCTTGTTCAGAAGAGATGAAGAAGCCATCGAAGAATGGAGCGTGCATGCAGTAACCCTGTGCGCACAGCGCCAGCAGCGGGTTCTGGCCGATGCTTTGCCTTCGCTGAAAGAAGGAGGATTGCTGGTGTACTCAACCTGTTCCTATTCCAAAGAAGAAGATGAAAACATTGCAGACTGGTTGAAGGAAGAATGGATGATGCAACCCGAATCTTTAATGATTGATGATTCCTGGGGAATCGTAAAAAGCATTTCGTCTTCCGGCTCTGTGGGATACCGGTTTTATCCGGACTTGCTCAGGGGAGAAGGTTTTTTTCTTTCCTGCTTCAGAAAACTTTCCGGAGAAGGGCAGCAAAAATTTCGTGTGCAAGCTCCGGAAAAACTCAGCGCTTCAGAAAAAAAAATCATAGAGCCCTGGCTGAAAGCGGAAGTGCAATTCATCCGAAACAATCAGGGCATTACAGCATTGCCTCCTCATTTACTTGCGGAGTGTTCTATCCTTAATCCGCTATTGAATATTCAATATGCAGGAGTGATGGTGGGCTCTGTGATGAAGGACCGGCTGGTGCCCGAACATTCATTGGCTCTGAGCACCATTGTCCGTGATGATTTGCCAGCGCAGGAGCTGGATGAGGAAACAGCGATTCGCTATCTTCAAAGACAGGATATAAATTTTAACAGTCCGCTAAGAGGATGGCAGCTGGTACGCTTTGAAGGGCACAATCTGGGCTGGGTAAATGTTTTGCCGAACCGGGTAAACAATTATTATCCCCGGGAAATGAGAATTTTAAAACAGACAAGGGATAGCTCTTTTGAAAAATAATCATCATATTTGTAAGGCTGACCAAATCTTCTGAATAGGATCTTCGTTTCTGAAGAAGTCTGGAAAAAAACATATCCACATGAAAAAGTCTCTGATACTTGTTATCCTTGTCTTCTGCTGCTCCATTGTTTTTGCACAAAATGAACTGTTGGTCCAATCTGGCAACAAGGGTCCTTACCTCAGTCATACGGTTGTAGCCAAAGAAAATTTTTATTCCGTCGGGCGCCTTTATAATGTCTCCGCCAAGGAGATCGCTGCTTTCAATGGTCTTGATATGACCAGGGGCCTGGAAATAGGGCAGGAGTTGAAAATTCCCCTCACCACCAACAACTATAATCAATTAAAAGAAAACGGAAGACCCGTTTACTATACGGTTCAACAAAAAGAAGGACTCTATCGTGTGAGCCTGAAAAACCACAATGTGCTCATGGCCAATATCCGTAAATGGAACCATTTGACGAGCGACAAAATTGGAACCGGACAAAAACTGATAGTCGGTTACCTGGTGTCGCCTGAAGCCAACAATATTGTAGCCGAGACTACCGCTGTTACAGAGCAAAAGGTTGTAAAAATAGAGGAGGCCCCAAAAAAAACAGAAGAAGAACAACCAAAGAAAACAGAAGAGCCCAAAAAACAAGAAGAAAGAAAGGATGCGGAGATCAAGACTGATGTGGCTGTGAAAAAAGAACAAGAGGAGCCTGTACAAAAAACAGAAGAAAGAATAAAGACAACACCTGTGGCTGATAAAAAGTCAATTCAGACGGCAAGCCAGGTGGCTGTTCTGGATGGCAGCGGTGGTTATTTCCGTTCTCAGTTCGATCTGCAGATCAGAACACAGCCCGTTAAAGTGGATGAAACTGCGTCGGCTGGAATTTTCAAAACCGCAAGTGGATGGCAGGATGCAAAATATTATGCACTCATGGATCATGTGGAGCCGGGAACTATCATTCGTATCATCAATCCCACCAATAACCGCGCGATCTATGCAAAGGTGCTGGGCGAGATGAGTGGCATTCGCCAGAATCAGGGTTATGATGTGCGCATCAGCAATGCGGCAGCATCGGCTCTTGATGTTTCTGATATGGATAAGTTTATTGTGAAAGTAAATTACTAGGCACCTTGCGGTGTATTCGTTATTTCACGCACGGTGAATTAGACCTTTCGCTCTTGATTTGTGCTATTCACGAACATATTCTCTCTTGGTTTGTTGATTTTACGATCTGTGAATTAGATTTCGGTCTTGTTGGCGTCTTCGCAAACGAGCATTAATTTTTTAATATAGAATTGTGTCTTTCCTTAATAGTTAGTTCTTTTGAACAAAGTTTTTTAAGGCAGTCATCTCTTGCAGGTAGCAGATATTTCGAAGATTTCCTCAGAGGCAGTCATTCTTTACTTATTAGATTTTTTGAAGAGAGCTTTCAAAGGAGGTCATTTCTTAGAGGTTGGTTTTTTTCTTTTTCCACTTTTGGCATTGCCCCAAAAGTGGAGCAAAAACTCTAGGCAATCCGAATGGCTCCGCCCGGATTGCCGGCCGCGGCACAACGGTCACCCAAAGCTTGTCTCGGGATTGCGTTATACTAAGCAGTCTTGCTCCTTAGATCGAGGGTTACTAATGACATCACAGTCCTAAGTTCTTAGTGCTTTTTATCGATGACGCTGAAGGCGCTGTGTTCCCCCGCCTCCGGCGGGGCTGCATCAGTCTTATAATTCGGAGAGGCAGTAAAGTGAATCAATCAAGTAAAATAGAAGAGAAGTCATAAGTGGGTTTTGCTTACATCTGAAGAAAGTTGCGAGAACCAGGACTGAGAAATATTGTAGGTATTAATATTGACATTAATAGTTTGTCAAAAAATCCGTTTTACTAAGGAACAGCATCCGGCCAAATAATGAAAAGACTTTCAAAACCATCACAACTATTTTACTGCACTCATCGAAATACTGGTGCTCGCTTCGCTTGCAAGGAGATTGCCGCGCTGCGCTCGCAATGACGCCTAAAC
>JBJMLU010000183.1:0-40966 GCA_045805145.1 Flavisolibacter sp.
GGAAATGCTATCTTTCGTTCTCTCATAGCAATAGCCGCCTATATAAACTGAAGTGTTGTCGTACAGTAGATATACGATGGTTTTATTGGCAGAATCTTCCACCTTTCCAGGGTTCGGTCGCCATTCAATAAAACCTGTTGCTGGAATTGCTTCTTTCCAGACAGCTTCGTCAATATTGCCATCAATTTTGATTGCAGAATTTGTTCTCCGGGCAGGTAATTTCCTGGGAATAGTTTGTGCACAGACTTGAAATAAGGCCGCGAAAAATAGACAAAAAAATAGGCCTCTACGCATTGGAATTGGTTTCTAATATGAAATTAGACGTATGGCCTGCCCGCATTGTTACCGCTTATCAAAAACAAATTCCGCGGAAGAAGATTTATCCTTCTTTTAACAAGGTCACGCTCTTCATTATTTTGAGAGGTAGTCCTGATACAGAAATTGCTGAATAGCTTTTCCTGCGTTCAGGTCGCGTTCGGTGATGCTGCTGTCTCTGTACATCGTTCTTTTTCCGATGTTGTCGAACACAAAAGATTTTCCAGCCTGCACCAGTCCGAATCCATTGGCGAAAGAAAAAAACGCCCACTCCTTTGATGTAGAATCAAAAAGGTCCTTGCTGAAGAAAAAATTATTTGCCTGTGGGTTGATTTGTTTTTCGATGCTTGTTGCCAGATCTACCTGCGAAGCGATGCGATTGACCTCTCCAATCCTATTGAGTGCACCACCCAGCCAAAGCATAGGAATGTGCTGATTGGGAAGAGTCCTTGAAGGTTCGATCAGTGGGTGTCCATGGTCGGCAATGATGATGAAGAGGGTATTGTTCCACCAGGGCTGCTGACTTGCTTCATGAACGAGTTGGTACAATACTTCATCTGTATAATGAAGGGAATTTTCAAAACGCTCCGTAAGTGAATTTCCTTTGATGACAACAGGAACCGGGGTTTCAAAAGGTTCGTGGCTGCTCAGGGTAAGCCAGGTGGTAAAAAAAGGTTGCCGGGTGTTGCCAAGATCAGATATAATTTTTTTTGCTACCACACCATCGTGCGCCCCCCATTTTGAGTTGAGTTCTTCGCCATGAAATGAAGACTTATCAACCACCACATCAAAATGGTTTTGCAGGATATAGGATTTCAGATTGGCGAATTCCGTTTCGCCACCATAATAAAACGAGGTATGGTATTGATACTGTTTTAAAAATCCGCCCAGTGTATTCAGTCTCGCTGATTTATTGGGGTTGCGGATAATGGAAGTGCCGTTCAAGGCAGGATAACCACTCAGCACCGCCGCAATTCCTTTGTCGGTTCTATCGCCACTGGCATAGACATTACTAAAATAAATCCCCTGTTTTTTCAGTTCATTGAACCGGGGTGTTACTTCCACTCCATCTTCCACGGCATGGATGGACTTCTCGGTAAAACTTTCCCAGATCACCAGGATGATATTGGGCCGGTTGGTGCGGAGTACGCTTTGAGCATTGTGGTTGTTTTGATACAAGCTGTCTACAATGGCTTTTGCATTTTTTGGGTCCAGATAATGAAAAGGATTTTCCGAAGGTGCCGGCTCGTTCAGCAAACCATAGATAAAATTCCAGGGCGCATTGACGGCAGCGAGGTTTGCATAATTATCCCGTGAAAAATAAACGCTGCTTTGGTTGATGGGAGAAAGCTGAAAGCCGCCCCTGAGTGGAATGATCAATAGAGCCGTGCAAAAGACAATTACGGAAGCCGTTGATATTTTTCGCTGCGGAGGTTTTTGAAATCTCGCTGTTCTTTGAATGAACCAGCCAAACAAAAAGCAAAGAGCCAGGTACACCAGCGCAAATAAAATAAGGATCAGGAAAACCGGCAAATGACTGATGGAAGCCCAGACTTCTTTGGGAGAGCTGAGGTAACGAAGCGGAGTTGCATCAATTCGAAACCGCCAGCTTCGGTACAACTCGAGGTCCACGGTAACAACCATCAGCACAAAAAACAACCAGAGATAACTGTAAATTTTATAAAGAATCGTCTTTCCAAAAAAAGGAATAAAGATCCCTGCTAGCACAAAAAGGCATACCGGAATGAGGATGTACGTAGCCATTGACACATCCATGCGCAAACCATAGAGCAGGGACAAACCCATCACGGAAAAAGGAAGATGTGCCGACTCGGAATAATTAAAAATCAAAAAGACAATCCGCGACAACTCAAACAACAGAATCCATAAAAAATAATAGAGGAAGAGGAACTTCAGTCGGACTTGCATGGTGCGAAAATAAAAAAGCCATCCTGCATTGGTGCATGATGGCCTTATGGAGAAAAATATTTGACTAGCTGATTTTTTCTACCTGCATATAATTCAGCTCCACGGGTGTAGAACGTCCAAAGATCTTTACAGTGACTTTCAACTTTTTCTTTTCATCATTCACTTCTTCAATCACGCCATTGAAATCGTTGAACGGCCCCTCGATGATCTTGATGGTTTCACCTACGATAAAAGGCTCGCTCATGCTTACACCACCTGCTTCGGCCATTTCGTCCATTTTGCCCAGCATCTTGTTTACTTCGGCTTTGCGAAGTGCAATAGGATTTTCCTTGCCCAGGAAATGAATCACATTGGTGGTATTCTTGATCACGTCGCGCAGGTCGTCGTTCAATTTTCCTTCCGATACTTCAATCATCACATAGCCAGGATAGTAGTTGCGTTCGCGCATTACTTTTTTTCCGTTCTGCACTTTGTACACTTTCTCTACGGGAAGAAAAACCTGTTTGATTACACTTCCCCAGCTACCCCTGGATACTTCTTTGTCCAGGTACTCTTTCACTTTACGTTCTTTTCCGCTCACCACACGCAGCACATACCATTTGGTTTCCTGCTGTTGGGGTTGCTGTGTATTTTGTGTTGCTGCTTCCATGCTCAAACGAGTTTATAAATGAAATTCAATCCTCCTGAAGCTATAAAATCCATGACCCACACAATGGCGGTGATCAATAGGGTTGCGGCAAGAACAATCATAGTGGATTGTTGCAATTGTGTCCAGCTGGGCCAGGTCACTTTTTCCATTAGCTCTTTATAGGAGTCGCGGAAGTAGGTTGATACTTTGTTCATGATGTTTGCGTTTATCCGGAAGTTCTTCAACTTCCCAGCACGGGCAGAGAGATTCGAACTCCCATCAACGGTTTTGGAGACCGCTATTCTGCCATTGAACTATGCCCGTATGTTTTTAATTCATTTTTCCTTTCTCGAACGCCCATCAATCCTGCAGGTGCGGGGCTACTTTGCTCCGGACCATTCGGAAAACTATGCCGGTAAGATCGGTGCGGAGAAAGAGAGCGGATTGCGGTTCAACTTTCCCTGCATCAATTTTTGGTACCGGGATCTGCTTTTGCCTTCCGGTAAGAAAGCTAAGAGCTACTAGCGGCGGGCTAATAGCTCTTTGCAATATGCTGCAAATATAAGTTTATTTGCGAGACCTTTCGACCAATAGCTAAAAGCTAAAGGCGGAGGGCTTATTTTAAGATTTCAGTAACCTGTCCAGCGCCTACGGTACGTCCGCCTTCGCGAATAGCGAATTTCAAACCTTTTTCCATCGCGATGGGCTGAATCAACTTCACAGTCAGGTTGGTGTTATCACCAGGCATCACCATTTCAGTTCCTGAAGGAAGTTCTACTTCACCGGTAACATCAGTCGTGCGGAAATAGAACTGAGGACGGTATTTGTTGAAGAATGGAGTGTGACGTCCGCCTTCTTCTTTGCTCAGTACATATACTTCACCTTTGAAATCGGTATGCGGTGTAATAGACCCGGGTTTTACGATAACCATACCCCTGCGGATCTGGTTTTTCTCAATACCACGGAGCAGAAGACCAGCGTTGTCACCAGCTTCGCCTTCATCCAATAACTTGCGGAACATTTCCACACCGGTTACAGTAGAAGTAAGCGCTGCATCCATCAGTCCTACAATCTCAACACCTTCTCCCACTTTGATACGACCTCTTTCGATACGGCCGGTAGCAACCGTACCACGACCGGTGATAGAGAATACGTCTTCCACTGACATCAGGAAAGGCATATCCACCGGACGGGGAGGAAGAGGAATATAAGTATCCACTGCATCCATTAGTTTGTCGATGGCACCAACCCATTTGGAATCTCCAGCGAGCGCACCGGTTGCAGATCCTTGAATGATGGGTGTGTTGTCGCCGTCGAATCCATAAGAGCTCAATAACTCACGAATTTCCATTTCAACAAGCTCCAAAAGTTCAGGGTCATCCACGAGGTCAACTTTATTCATAAATACCACGATACGGGGAACACCTACCTGGCGGGCCAGAAGAATGTGCTCCTTGGTTTGTGGCATAGGACCATCGGTTGCAGCCACAACTAAGATAGCACCGTCCATCTGCGCAGCACCTGTGATCATGTTCTTTACATAGTCGGCGTGACCAGGGCAGTCAACGTGTGCATAGTGACGGCTGGCTGTCTGGTATTCTACGTGTGCGGTATTGATAGTGATACCTCTTTCTTTTTCTTCAGGCGCACCATCAATTTCATCATATTTTTTTGCTGTCGCCAGTCCTTTTTTAGAAAGGATTTCAGTAATGGCGGCAGTCAAAGTTGTTTTACCGTGGTCTACGTGACCAATGGTTCCAACATTTACGTGAGGTTTGTCCCTCTTAAAGGTCTCTTTAGACATCTGTATCGGTTTTTAGTTGTGGAGTTAATATTTAGTCTTCCCCTACCATTCCACATGATCGGAGAATATTCTTTGTTCAAGCTATCAGCCAACAGCGTTGGCCATTAGCTTTTCAATCTGACAGCATCATTTTCTCAAACAGAAAGGATCTGTTTCTTCCTCTTAAAGAATTTGAGCCGTTATGGGGAATTGAACCCCAGACCTCTTCCTTACCAAGGAAGTGCTCTACCACTGAGCTACAACGGCATTGCCAGTGACAGTATCGGCCGTTGTTTGGCCCACAGTGAAGAGCATCCAACGACTTCATCTGTCGTCTGTCGTCATCCTGAGCGGAAGACCGGGCTCGAACCGGCCACCTATAGCTTGGAAGGCTATCGCTCTACCAAATGAGCTACTTCCGCTGATTGATTAAAGACCTATAATTTGGATCCACCTGAAGCGGACTACCAAATGAGCTACTTCATTTTAAATTCCCTTGCTCCGGTTGACTAAGCTGGATCTCCGATGTTGGTTCAAACCAATTATTTAAAAGAACTCTGGATTCTTTATCAAAGCTTCGAAGTTGATTTCTTTTGCTTCGATAAATTGATTCCAACAGTGGGCAGGAGTGGATTCGAACCACTGAAGTCGTAGACAGCGGATTTACAGTCCGCCCCATTTGGCCGCTCTGGAACCTGCCCCTAAGAAGCCAATAGCTAATGGCCATCAGCTGATCGCTCTCTGAGCCACTTGTCGGAATCGAACCAACGACCTACTGATTACAAATCAGTTGCTCTACCAGCTGAGCTAAAGTGGCAAAAATATTGTCAGAATCCTTAGCTAGTTGGAATACCCGGCTTGCTCAACCTGGTCCGCCGGTCGCCTTCTCCGACAACCCGCCTGAAAAATTGCGGCGGACAAAAAAAGAACTACCCCTTTTTTTTGGGAAGGCAAAGGTAAAGGAAATCCATAATTGAAAAAAAACGAAAGAGAAAATTTATTTAGGCTCTGTGAAGGAGAGAATGCGAAGGAAGAAGTATTTAAAAAAGACCTTCCTGACAGGAAGGTCTCCAATAATTTAAGCGGCTAACTTTTCTTTTTTTCTTTTTATCTGGTTCACCATCGATTCGAGTGCTTCATCAAAGGAGGCCTCAAAGGATTTACTCGTTGATTTTACAAAGAGCTCGGATCTTGGTACTTGCACTTTAATTTCTGCGATCTTGTCTTTAATGTTGTGTACCACATTATCCAGTTTGAGAAATACGTCCACGTTAATGATGCGGTCATGAAATTGTGTGAGCTTGTCTAATTTTTGTTTTACATAATCGACCAGTTTCTTGTCCGCGTCAAAATGCACCGATTGAATGTTAACGTTCATAGAAATCGCATTTAGAAAATGAAACAATATATAAAGAGCTATGTTCTTTCAGGTACACTATGAAGGTACTTTAGCCTGATTTTGTAACCAAGTAAAAATCACCATAAATTTTCGCACAACAGCTGACGACGATCAGGCCTTGGGATGAGCTTTGCGATAAACATCTTTGAGCTTCTCAATGGTGTTGTGCGTGTACACCTGCGTGGAAGCCAGACTGCTATGACCCAATAGTTCCTTCACAGCATTGAGATCAGCCCCATTGTTGGTGAGATGGGTAGCAAAACTGTGGCGCAACACATGCGGGCTCCGCTTCTCAATGGTAGTGACCAGGCTGAGATATTTTTTTACAGTGCTGTATACTTTTCTTGGAGCGAGCTTTCTTCCTTTATCGTCCAGAAAAACAAAGCCTTCTACATCTTCAAACTTTTTTTTCCGGTCTTGTTGATAAGACTGAATTTCAGAAATCAGTTCCGGCCTCACGGGAACAATCCGCTCTTTATTTCCCTTTCCGAGAATCCTCAAGGTTTTGTTGGAAGCATTCACCTGTGGGTCTTTCATATAAATAGCTTCACTAAGCCTCATGCCCGTATGATAGAACAGCAATAACAATAAGCGGTCTGTCCTGCCCTGCCAGTCATCAGAGAATGTAACGTGTTCAAACAGGGTTTTGATATCCTTGTCGGCCACAAAATTGGGCAGCCTTTTTTCATTCTTTGGAGCAATGATGCGGACCATGGGTGTCTGCTTCAACTTTCCGGTCCGGAGCTGGAATTTGAAAAAAGATTTGAGCGAAGAAATTTTTCTATTGATGGATTTGGCTTTCATGCCTGCGTCTTTCAAAGAAGCAAGCCAGCCTCGAACGTATAGGTGAGAGATCGACTCCAGGGGCATTTCGCCGTATTGGGTGATCATGTAATCAAAAAAAGAGATCAGGTCGGTCTCATAAGAAATGACGGTGTGCCGGGAAAATCGCTTTTCAAACCGCAGATAGTCAATAAAAGGCTGGATGATTGGATGGGGGTTCTGCATAAAACAATAGCTGCAAAGTAATAAAAACCTTACAGCTATTTATATATTGTGAGAGGCTATTAGCCAAAAGCTATTGGCTATTGGCTTTCTCTATGGTTCGATCTGTCCGCTGGCGATCTTCTGCTTGTAAACAGCTTTCAGCACTTCGTTCCGGCGGCGGACCGAGGGCTTGGTGAAAGACTGTCTTTCACGCAACTGCAACAGGATTTTGGCCTTTTCGAATTTTTTCTTGTATTTCTTTAAGGCCTTGTCTATGTTTTCGCAGTCTTTTGAATCGATAATGAGCATGCTTGATACCTCCTCAGGTGATTTTTAGGGAGGCAAAGATAAGCGCCATTGACCGTTTATTCCAAAATAAAATGCAAAAAACCGAATTTTGAACCCATGTTTACCGGAATCATCGAAAGCAAGGGCCAGGTTCGCGAGATCAGCGTTTCAGGATCCAATAAAACTTTCTGGATCGAATCGCCCCTGACTTCCACATTCAAAATTGACCAGAGCTTGGCTCACGATGGTGTTTGCCTGACCATCGAAGACATACAGGACCAGTTATACCGGGTAACAGCGGTGGAAGAAACCCTGAAGAAAACAGCCCTGAGCCAATGGCAGATAGGAACAACCGTCAATCTTGAAAGGAGCCTGATGACCAATAGCAGGCTCGATGGTCATTTCGTTCAGGGGCATGTGGATACAACAGGCATATGCATTGACATCAGGGACAAAGAAGGAAGCCACGAAATGGAATTTGAGTTCCCAAAAAAATTTGCTTCACTGCTTATAGAAAAAGGATCGATCTGCATCAATGGTGTTAGCCTGACTGCTTTCAGGGTAAAAAAACATTCCTTCAGAGTTGCAATCATTCCCTATACCTGGGAACACACCAATCTCGGAACCATTCAGATAGACCAGGAAGTGAACCTGGAATTTGACATGATTGGTAAATATATCCAGCGGAAATTATCTTTGGAGAAATAGCCTCCAAAGTCTTAATGAATACCACTCCACGAAAAAGACCTCATATTCCGGCCTTGGACGGTTTGCGTGGAGTTGCCAACATCATGGTGGTATTCTATCACAATTTCCCCATTCTCTATCCTTATCTTTTTTTCAGCTGGCTAGCCATGGACATTTTCTTTGTAATGTCCGGATACCTTATTACCGATATCCTGATCAAGACCATCGGTACACGCCACTTCATGAGGAATTTTTACGCACGAAGGCTGCTGCGCGTCTTCCCACTGTATTTTCTTAGCCTGGTGATCCTTCTGCTCATTCTTCCTCTTCTCTTGCGATTTTCTTTTCCCATCGATTATTTTATCAGCAACCAGGTGTATTTCTGGACCTTCCTTCAAAACTGGCTGCTGATCTTTCATCCACATCCCAATGAGTCTTATCTCAATCACCTTTGGTCAATGGCAGTGGAAGAACAGTTCTATCTGCTTTGGCCACTTGTGTTTGTATTGGTGAGAAATGCAAAAATTCTCTTTACCATTTTATTGCTTTTGCTGATCGGGATCATCACAATACGTTTTGTATTATGGACACAGCATATTCCGGGACTTGATTATTTCAGTTTATTTTCTTTTACCCGGATCGATGGCATTTGCATTGGCTGCATGGTGGCCCTGCTTCAACTACTCAACGCCAATTTTATCGGAAGGAACCTGGCTTTCATTGTTGTATGCTTTGCAGCAGCGAACTTTATTTTTTATCTCTTCAACCGTCACCACGCAGACAGTTTTCCCTATGTGCTCATTGGCTATTCCACATTTTCCATGTTGTTCGGACTAATCGTATACGACCTTGTTAACCGAAGAACGCGGATCCTTGAAATTATTTTTAGTTTTTCGCTGCTACGGTTTGTGGGAATGATTTCCTATGGGGCCTATGTATTTCACTGGCCGGTTTTTTTACTGATGTCGCCCTGGCTTAGGCAATGGAGCAGCAACCATCTTCCCATCTCCGCCGAGTTATTTGCTTCCATAGTAGCTACGCTCGTTTCTTATGGCCTCGGATTCCTGAGCTATGAGCTGATCGAAAAAAGATTTCTTCGCCTAAAGAAATATTTTCCTTCCTGAGTTTGGATTGTATTTTAGCAAAGCCGAATTCCATCCAATGCAGCAAACCATTATCTTATGTCCCCTCTACAACGATGAAGCTTCCTTTGCCTTATTTGCTGCCGAAATTGAAAAGCAAATCAAAAATATTCCTGATCATCAGTTTTCTTTTCTTGTGGTCAATGACGGAACACCAAAGCCCCTGATCAAAACGCTTTTACCTCTTAGCATTGTTCATCTGAGCCGCAACCTGGGACATCAGAAAGCAATTGCCATCGGATTGGCTTATGCCCATCATCATTTGTCATTTGATCAATTGATCGTGATGGACTGTGATGGTGAAGACCAGCCCGGCGACATTCAGAAACTTTTGCAGCATTCATCAGGCAGCTGTATTGTGGTGGCCAGCCGCGCGAGCCGGCAGGAAGGAAAACAGTTCCAACTCTTTTATAAAATTTACCAATTGCTTTTCCGGATCCTTACGGGTAAAAAAATTTCGTTTGGAAATTTTATGCTCATTCCTTCTTCCATGGTAGGCAGGTTAATTCATTACAGCGAGATCTGGAATCACCTGGCAGGAAGCGTTATCAAATCGGGCATGCCTATGAAGGCCGTAAGCACTCACCGTGGAAAAAGATACGAGGGAAGATCCAAGATGAGTTTTACCAGCCTGTTTTTACACGGACTCGGAGCCATCGGGGTGTTCACCGACATTATTGCGAGCCGGCTTCTTTTGTTTTCCATGGTCATGATCTTTCTATCACTGGTTGCCATTGTCATCATTGTTTCTATCAAACTGTTCACCGATCTGGCTATTCCGGGTTGGGCCACCGGTGCTGTGTCTTCCATGCTGATTGTGCTGCTTCAAAGTTTTTTGCTTTCGCTCTTCACGATATTTCTTCATCTCTCGTCCGCGTCGCAGCGCAGATTTATTCCAGCGCTTCATTATGAAGACTATGTTCAATCGGTTGAAACGCCTGTCTATGGATAATCAGTATCATTATCCTGGATCGGAGCTGGAAACTTTTGAATCAGCCATCAACTGGAAAAAATATATGGCGGAAAAGATCAGGCCCTTCATCAAAGGTGATGTGATGGAAATAGGTGCGGGACTGGGATCCAGCAGCAAAATACTGGATCAGGGTGAAGCCCATTCATGGACCTTGCTGGAGCCCGATGCAGGAATGTATGAGCATCTGAAAAAAAATCTTTCTGGTTTTCATGCGCACACAAAGGTTCAGCAGGGGACCGTCAAAGATGTTCAACAGCAATTTGACACTATTTTGTACATCGATGTGCTGGAGCATATTGAAGATGATAAGACGGAACTGGAACTTGCTTCCAATCGGCTCAACGCAGGCGGTCACCTTGTAGTGTTTTCTCCAGCCTTTCATTCTCTGTACAGTGAATTCGACCGTGCCATCGGGCATGTAAGGAGATACGATAAAAAAAAATTGAAGCAGATATCGCCAAACAACATGAAACTGATTTTAATGAGGCACCTCGACTCTGTTGGCTTCTTTGCTTCAATGATGAACCGGCTGGCCCTGCACCAGGAATATCCCACAAAAAACCAGATCAGGTTTTGGGACAGCAAGTTGGTACCCGTGTCCCGCATCACCGACCGGTTCTTTTCTTCCTGGTTTGGAAAAACTATTTTGGCTGTATGGGAAAAACAATAGCATGAAGGAGCGCGCAATTAAAATTGAAAACTTCAGGCAATATATTTTCCTGTTGCTCTTTGCCTGTCTTGCATTCTGGCCGCTCGTCACGCACATTTTTTCACTCAAGAATGATGCACTCAGTTATTTTCTTCCTTTCCGCTATCAGCTGAGTGAAGCCATACGAAATGGTTATTTTCCTTTCTGGTCTCCTTATCTCTATACCGGACTTCCCATTCACGAGGACATGCAGAGCGGTGTCTGGAATCCGGTGGTGCTGATCATTTCTTTGTTCACCCGATATGATATGAATGTGCTGCAATGGGAAACCGTTTTTTATATCATCTGCGGTGGAATTGGTTTTTACAAGCTCTGTCGCTTCTTTGGTTTTCAACAAAGCATTTCTTTGCTGCTGGCCTGTTCTTACATGGATGCAGGTTTCATCATCGACAGCGGATCATTCATACCCTGGGTTACTTCTGCAGCCTGGCTTCCATTTATGTTCCTGTATTTTTTAAGACTGATGCAGGTTCCAACGGCCAGTGAAGCCATCAAACTGGCACTGAGCGCTTCCCTGCTTTTTCTTGCAGGCTATCCCAGTTTTTTTATCGTAGCCTTCTATATTGTTTTTTTCATTGCGGTTTTTCAATTGATTTTTTATTTCAGAAAAAAAGAAAAACAAAAAGCCTTTCGTTTCATCAATGAATTGCTCATCACGGCTTTGCTGATGCTTATTCTGTGCAGTCCGGCCATTATCTCCTATCTCGATTTTCTACCTTATTATTCGCGTGGGCATGGTGCCAGCCTGGAATCAGCTCAAATAAATCCTTTCACCTGGAAGAACACGATTTCTTATTTTTTTCCAGCTGCATCTTATAAAATTTCCTTCGGCAATGACCTCAGTGCAAGGAATGCATTTATTGGACTGGTACCGGTTCTTTTCCTGCTCTATTCTCTTTTCAAAAAATGGAACAGGACACAATTTGTGATCGCCCTGATAAGCCTCATTTGTTTTTTATTTAGCCTGGGAAAGGCTACGCCGGTCAGAGAAGCTTTTTATCATGCACTTCCTCTCATGAATAGTTTCAGGCATCCTTCTACCATACGATTGTTTACAGGAATGGGCCTGCTGCTTCTTGCAGGATTTGGCATGCATGAAATGTTTACAACCGACGATCGAAAGCGAATGAATAAAATCCTCGCCCTTGTATCGTTGATTGTTTTCGTTGTTGTATGTCACGGATTGTTTTTTTCGGATGGCCGGGAGCAGCTGCGGCAATTTTTTTCACTTCCCCATAAGGCTGAAGCCTCTAAAAATTTTCTTGACCATTCTGATTTCTCTTTCTGGCTGGTTGTTTCTGCAATACTGGAATTGATCTTCCTGGTGCTGATGTTTACAGTGAGGAAAAAAAGAGCCTGGCTGATTTTGGGTGTTACCAATCTGCTGCTTCTGGGCTGGACCTGCCTTCCATTTACCATGATATCGAGGCACAGTGCAAGCGAAGTGAATTCGTTTATTCATTCCTTTCCCCAGGCTTTTCCTTTGTCAGTGGCGCAACAAAATGTTCAGAACAACATCAACGATAGTTCCTCGCTCACGGTTTTTGGGTATCGCGATTTTTATGCAAAGCAGATTTCCATACAGGACCATGTTGTAACGCCCACAGTAAATAATTTGTATGGAGACATGCTTCGTGATACCAGTTTGCGTCAGGAGATCAGTCTTCATCGCTTTGCCTATTGTAGTCGGGGAAATCTTGTGCTGACCTCCCTGGGACCTAATTCTTTTTCTTTTGCCTACTCATCGCCTGATTCAACCGAGCTGCATGTGACACAGCAATATCATCACAACTGGAGAGCATTCATCGACCGCAGTCCACAGCCGATCGATCACGACCACATTGCTTTTATGAAATTGCAATTGCCAAAAGGAAAACACAGCATACGACTGGTCTACAAACCCATTGCGGTGATCCTGACCACGGTGGTTTCACTTCTTGTTTTATTTGGATGTATCGGCCTGCTTGTCTATTTTAAATGGATCAAGGCATGAAGGAAACAACGAAAAACAAATGGCTCTTTGCTTTTTTACTGGCCTCTCCTATTGCCGTTTTTTTGTTGGCTTACCTCTTGAATCATCCGCCACAACTTATACCTACCGGATTCATTCAATACGACAATGCCTCTTATATCGCCTATGCAAAACAGTACCTCGACGCGGATTTTTTTCAATGGCAGTATGCCAATCCTTTCCATAATGGTCCCGCCATTTATTTTCAGCCGCAGACATTATTTTTCGCAGCCCTTTTGAAAATCGGATGTCCGCCAGGATCGATCCTCATCCCTTTTACCTTTTTCTGCTCCGTCGTTTGTTTTTATCTGCTTATCTCCATCTATGACCTGATTTGTGCGCCGGGAAGATTTCGTGTTTTACAGATCTGGCTTCTGAGCTGGGGAGGAGGATTGCTCATTCTTTTGAGTCCATTGGCACATGTTTATTTGAAAAGCAGCAACAGTTTGTATTCAGACCTGTTTATTCTTGATCCGGAATCGGGATGGTGGGGATTGAATCTTGGACGAGCACTGATTTTTTCCTGTGAAGCCTATTACCACGCACTCTTCCTCGGATGTATTTATCTAATTCTAAAAAGAAAATGGTTGCCTGCTCTTGTATTTGTTTTACTAATTTCTCTCTCCCAGCCTTTCACCGGAACAGAGTTGATTGGCATCTTGCTGCTCTGGTGCCTGGTTGAACTTTTTGTGTCGAGAAAAGAAATACCAGCCTGGTTTTACGGAGGACTGTTGCTGATTTTTCTGTTTCACATTTACTACTATTTTTTTTACCTCAACCAGTATGCCGATCATCAATCCGTGAGCGAACAATATGCACTTCCCTGGCGCCTGGGATGGTACCGGGCCTTGCCTGCCTATTGCCTCGTAGCGGCGCTTGCACTTTTCGCAATGGCCTCCGATTCTTTCAGAAATTTTTTTCGAAACAGAAACAACCGGCTTTTTGCCTGTTGGTTTGTCGCGGCTTTTCTTTTGGCCAATCATGAATATTTTATGAAAGCCAGGCAGCCCATTCATTTTACAAGAGGTTATGTGTGGACCAGTCTTTTTTTGTTGGGGCTCCCTGCTCTCCAGCGTTGCTGCATCTGGATTCAGGAAAGAATGGGACGCGCAGTTCTTGCTTTATTTGCGCTGCTCTTTTTTTTAGACAATCTCGTCTGGATAAGCGTCCATGTGCTTACCCAGGATAAGGAGCCCAGTGCCCGGTATATCAACCAGGATCAAAAAAATTTATTGTCCTTACTAGATCAGGATAGCGACAACCAGACGATGGTGGTAAGTGATGATGAAACGGTTGGCTATTTATCTGCAGTGTATACAAAGGGCTGGCCCTGGTATAGTCATCCTTACACGACTCCGTTTGCCTTAGAGAAAAAAAAGGCACAGGAAGATTTTTTTTCAAAAGCGATCATTAGTCCGGAATGGAAAAACAGGAAAGTAAATTTCATTCTTTTAAAAACGGATTCGCTTGCTTTTCATCAGCTCCTGACTCTTCCTGTAGAAAAAATTATCAAGACGGGGGATTTTATCCTCTTTGAATACCGGCCGTATAAGTAAAGTCGGGAGTCAGGAGTCAGGAGTTCGGAGTAGGTGAACTAAGAGGCAGTTAGTTCTACTGGCGGGAGGGGATTGCTTAGGCCTTCGCTAAAGTTACGGCCCACACCGTCGCTTCGCTCGCAATGACGTAACCAAAGTGTTGACTACAGGTTTCAGGCAGTCCTTAAAAGTAGGGCCCAAGGCATTCCCAAAAACTATAAGAAAGTATTTATTGTAAGACTGTACACTAATTAAAACAGACTTCGAAACCCGTGAACGTCATTGCGAGCGAAGCGACGGTGTGGGCCGTAACTTTAGCGAAGGCCTAAGCAATCCCCTACCACCTGTAGTAGTAACTGCCTCTTAGTTCACCGACTCCGAACTCCGAACTCCTGACTCCGATCTTCTTTTTACTGCCTTTCCACAATCCACACATCCTGTTCCGGCCCCCAGCTTTGAACGCTTCCTTCCTTCCAACTCAGGATCTTCCAGTTTTTTGAAAAAACTTTGCGCATAAATGCCTCCGGTTGAAATGCACTAAAGCTGCGGTGACCTTCCACCACACCATTTCGTTCGACGACCAATCCTTGCTCAAAATTTTTTTTCTCTGAAGAATTTAGCTTGTCCCTGAAAGCTTTTCCTTGCACTGTAAGCAGCAGAAGTCCACCAGGCCTGAGGATGCGGTGCAATTCTTCCATCCAGCTGAAATGATTTTTAACCGACAGGTGCGTAAGAACAGACAGCGCATACACTACATCAAAAAACGCCGGAGCAAAAGGCAGTGGCGGCTGCAGTTCATTGTTGCTGAATTGCACCCCGGTAATATGTTCCCTGCACCAATTGATCGTTTGCGTGTTATAGTCACAGCCATGGATAGACGCTTTTGGCAACAGGGCAGGAAGGTGGCGGATAATTCTCGCCGGACCACAACCCCATTCGAGGATCACTGCATTCTCCAGAAACTTAAATGGTGATAATTGTTCGACGATCCAAAAAGCGGTATTCCTTCCATCAGTAAAATAGGATTCATAATCGAGCCGATACGATTCATAGAGAAGATATGGTGGAGGAAGTGAAATACCAGGATGGTTCTGAATGAAGCTTTTATTTTTAGAACGGTATCGAAGCCGGTTGAATTGATAATAAAGTTTGTCCCAGCTCCTGGAGAAACCAAGCTTTCGGACACCTTCCAAAAAAATATTCTTCAGCCTTCCTGCCATAAAAACAAAAGTCCCGAATTAACCGGGACTTTTAAAAATTCTTGCTTTGATTATCGCATCAGGTACATCTTACCATAGCCTTTATTGAAATACTTGTCTGTATCATCCGAAGTGGATGTGTACTTATCAAGCGATTTTCCATTGAGGTTGGTAACCACACGATACAGATAAACACCGTTGGCGAGTCTTTGCCCGTACTGGTCGGTACCATTCCATTTAAACTCGGTAATATTTCTTCCAATATGCAACGGACCCAGTTCTTCCTTGGTGATTTCGCGAACCACCTTACCTGTTACGGTGAGGATCTGGATCTTGATGTTCTGTGGTACTTCAGTTCCCGTTAGCGTAAACACAAAGGCTGTTGAAGTGGTGAATGGATTTGGATAGTTGAGCATGTTCGAGATCATGGGCTTGCCAATTACCTCAAAGCTCACACGGTAGTCGAGGCTACCCGCCTGGTTGTTGCTCATATCTGTACCCGCCACCCTCAGTTCATATTTTCCATCCTGGAAGAAATAAGGCTTGAACAATGCAGTAGCCGTGTTGTCGGCGTTGGGTGCCTGCTTCGCCGGAGTAAACTGCAAAGTATCTCCATCAAATTTAAAACTGCGGTTCCATCCTACCGAATCATTGGCATCTGTGAATTTTCTCACCGATACCGTAAGCTTCGAAGGATCGTTGAGCAGGTACCATTTCGATTCATCTTTCAATTTGATGACAATATCCGGTTTCGGAGAAACGATATCGTTGTTCAGGATATGTACATTGTCAAAGGTCACGTCCAGCAACGGATTCAACGTATCGCCGCGTACATAGAACGATTTGTATGCGAAATTGTTGAAGTGGTATTGCTCCGGCTGATCATTGTCCGGATTTACTTCCAGATACAATGAATTATATCCTACCAGTTGCCGTGTATCAATGGGGAAATGAACGTGTAATGTATCATTTACGGGTAGTGGTCTTTGCCTCATCACCGGTAATACGTGCTGCACATTGCTTTGATCGGTCACTACCAACTTTATTTTCAAACTATCGGTGAAAGGTACTTCACTGACGTTCTTGAATCCAATCTGGAAATCCAGCGGCTCCGCTACATCCACGGTATCTTTTGGCAAATTGAAATACAGGTTGGGTGCAATAGCTCCTTCCGGCGCAGGCTGGTCAGTGAGTCTCCAATATCCCAATTGATATGGTGTATTGTTCACTGCATCCGCATTGCGCATATGCAGTTTCAGGAAAGGATACTGCGCTGCACTGATGGCAGAAATATCTACATTCTTTTGCGTAAGGTCGACATTCCTCATCACGGTATCGATGATTCCATCCTGGGTAATACCAACAAGGTCAATCCTCGGATTATCACCCGGTGTTGATTCCATAGCCGTTCCATCCCAAATCAAATTCTTCCACCCGCGCGAAGGCCCAAATTCCGGAGAAGTAATCAGACCTACTGTATCAGGTACTGCGCAATCCACGGACAGAGTCACGTTATCAATCGTATTTTCAGTCATGATCCATTTAGGCGTGAAAGAAGGATCATTCTTTTTATACACGAGTACAAATTGTCTTGGTCTGTTGAATGAGTCAATATTTGTAAAGCCTGCGTTCTTCAAATACTGGTAAAGACTTTCGCCTGGCCCGTTAATGGCTTCGTCGGCCTGCCAGTCGGAAGCATAGGCAAGTTTGGCTGCGTGTTGAGGAAATGCCACGGGGTCGAGCAGGAAGCTGCGCACCACAACATAGGCTCCATCGGGGATGGTATTCTTCATGAAGTCCATCGCCCTTTTTCTGTTGGAAACAGAGTCCCAGCGGAATTCAAAATTATTTTGTCGTCCAACGTTACAACTGATCGCTGCACTTCCATACAAACCATGCCCTACTGCGCCCTGGTTATCCAGCGTTGAATTGAACATCGGCTGGAAGGTGGTTGGATCAAATACGTTGAACACGACCGATTGGAAATAACAGGTGTTACGAATACTGGCCGCTCCATTGACTGCCACAGAAAGACCCGACTCCTGTCCGGTACTGGTTACCCAGGATCCTTCACGGATGAACAAATTTTCAAAGCGGGTTCCATATTTCCAGGTTCTCGAAGCAGAATCCAAACTGATTCCTTGCGTTGTTGACCGAAGATGCTGGAAATAATGCGCCTGGCTAAAACCATTTTCGCTATTGGCCAGGTAAATGAATGAAGCTTCATTCCAAACCGGTGTTCCTGTAGTCACTACAGGAGCCACTCGCCAGTAATAGACCACACTGTCCATGAAATTAATTCCCGGATCAAAACTCATCACACCACCTGCGCTTGTCAGGGTTTTGGAAACCTTTAGAGGTGAATTAAACAATTCAGTGGTGTCAAGCTCCATCTGGTATTGTTTGCTGGTGGCAAATGGATTGGCTGTAGAAGCCATCATCTTTATTCCCTGATGATTCACTATGGCATAGTTGTAAGGGAATACCGGTCTTGTCTCATCTTCATAAATATAGAGGTCCTTGGTAATGGTATTGTTGTTCTCGAACAATTCATCCACGCGGTTATCAGGATCAATGGTAACCGTGATGTGATTGAGTCCCTTGTCCGTTGTAGGATTGATCGGCAGGCTAATGGTCACCGAATCTTCATAACGAATTCCAGGAATGGTTTGGCGGATCGTTGACACCGAATTGTCGGGAAAAACACGTTTGACTTCCAATACAATGCTGCTGTCCGGAGCCTTACCCAGGTTCAGCACTTTTACATCAATCTTGAAGGCTGAATCGGCCACCGAAACGAAACCAGGTATGATGCGTACATTGGGATCTTCCAGCACGTAATCAGGTTTTATCTGCGCATTGACGCGAATAGCGGGGTCACCGTGAAGTTCTGATTCTTCGGCATTGCAACGTGCATAGAAATCTTCCTGAGTGGTAAAAGCGAATACATCATCGGTGGTAGCTTTCATGATTTCACCAATGGTCTTTCCATAACTCTTTGAGCTGATTTCCTGGTAAGCATGTTCGGCCCAGATATCGAGATAGTGGACAATTCCAAAATGGGTGCTGGCAATAAAGCCAATCGTTCCTCTGTCTGGAGAAAAAACATAATTCTCCGATAGCGTCACATTTGTTTGTAGTCGCGCAGGATTGTACCGGAAAAAGTCACCGGCATTACAACCCAGACCGATGAACATCGGATACTTTTTAAAATTGTTATAGTTCTGAGGATTATCAAGATTGAATTCAAGTGTATTGGTAGAGGAGTGACCAAAATAAGTGATCAGACTAATACCGTCCGAGAACAGGTTTGTAAGGCGTGTACTGTTCAATTGTTCGATATAGTCACTGCTGCTCTTGCTGAAGGTTTCCACATTGGCACCAAACAAGGTATCGCGGATAATGCGCTCATAACCCTTCATGCTTTCTGAAAGAAGTGCATCGAGTCCGGGTTCGCCGGCACCAATAATGTGCACGATATTTTTCATCCATGCCTTGTCCTTGATAGCGCCTGAAGTGCTGGCCTGTTCGGCTTCATAGTCCTTTACTTTTTTTAGATAAGTTGCTACTTCCAGTGCATTGATCGCTGAAAGACGGCCTACCGGAACTTCCGGAGCAGAACTTCCGGGTTCCGCTGACAACAATACATCGGAGGCCGGGAAACCAAATGTGGGAACGAGGTTCAGCAGATCGGCATCGGTTGTGGGCTCCGCTGCAAGCTGGTTTGGATAACTCAGACCATGTCCGATGATGAAAATCTGTTTGGGAAAAACAGAAAAATGTTTTTTTGCATAGCGGATAAAATTCCAGAGACCCGCTGGATTTTTCTTGATACCAAATCCAAACTGGTCTACCAATTCATCGGACAGATAAACCTGCGATTTATATGAACCACCTGCAGGAGAACTTCTGTACGCCTTATAATCGAGAATGGGATTGGTACCATTGGGGCCTGCAAAGAGTACCGGATTGGTGATGATCATATAATCACCTTCATAAGCCGGCAGGGTATAATTGATAAAATTTCGTGTCTCCAGGGAAGCGACATTATTTAGATTAGTTGCTTCTTCACTTACCAGCACCAGGTTTCTTGGTGTTAGTGAAGGCTGGAGTACAAACTGCAGCAGAGGCGCGGCGGAAAGATCAGCCACATAACGCTGGCCGTTGGTAAGGTCGTAAAGAACCGGCGTTGACGTGCCGTATGAAAAATTGCTGATCTTTAAAAAGTTTCCGGTTGCACTTGCCGGCATGCTGAATTCAAAATTGCTGGCGCCACCAAAATTAAATTTCCTTGGATAGGTGATCTCCATCTGGTGTACAACCATTCGGTCGCTCTGGCAACCCGTAGGCAGAGGCGCGCAAGTAATCGCTGCAATGTCAATAAGGGAAACAGTATCTCTTACAGAATTTAACTTGGTTAGCGGGAAACTGGCGGTATCAACGCTGGTGGTGAAGAAGTCCATTTCCCGGCTCATCACAGAATCTGAATTGATACTGGCCTTGTATCTCCTGGTATTGATGGCATTTCCGGAAGCAGCAATCTTCAGGTAAGGACTGGGGCCGCCGGGATAAACATTCAGGTCATTAAAAATATAACTCAGGGTTTGGAACTGTAGTCCTGCCTCACTTGCATTACAAAAAATATCAACGGAAGACCATCCTTCGCCGATGTCATAAGAAGCAGAATAAAGATATTCGCCTACCGGTTGGGCATAACCGCCATTGATCTTGTCGTGGTAATATTTTCCCGTAGTATACATGAAATAGGGTTCGGGCGTGAGGGTTGTTCCGCTTACGCTATTCACGGTGTTGGATAGCCGTAAATTCGCAGAAACATCAGTATGGACTGTCAGGAAATAAGTAGATGTATCGGTTTCCAGGCTCCACTTGTCATTGAGCTGATAACTGGGATCACGGTATAACTGGCGGTCAGGTTTACCATCATTCATTAGCCCCCAGAACTCGAGGTAGTCCGTTGAACTGAAAACACCTGAAGGAATGGAAGTATAAACAGGAACTTGTTTGCCGTTGTGCCAAAGCTGGAAATATTCTGCAGGTGTATTTCCCAGTCCTGCGCTTGTGAGGGTAGACTGGCTGATTCGGTACAAACCGGTCTTGCCCAGTTTGAATTTATAATAGGTTTGGGAATAATCAATCCATTCGTTATTGTACACCTGTGCTTTTGCAGCAAAGCCCCATGTAATCAATAAGCCAAACAGAATCTTTTTCATGCAGTAGTTTTTTGGATATCGGATTATTTTTTCTTTTTGTTCTTATCGTTAACGAGATCAAACTGTAAAGAAAATACGTGTGTGAATAAGGGGTTGCTCTGGTTGGCCAGATTGGTAAATGCATAGTCAATGCGGACGTTCTGTATCCGGAATCCGGCGCCTGCACTGGGCTGATAGATCCAGACCTTTTTTTGATTCATGCTGTCTTCATCGTCCAATGTCCTCTGAAAATTTTTGATACCCGCACGCACAAAGAACACATCGTTGATATTGAGCTCTACTCCAATTTTCGGATCAATGCTGATTGGATTGCTGCTGATCACGGTATTGCGTTTGCCATCGAAGGTGAAATCAAGATCAGCTTCAGCGAGTAAGGTGGCTTTTTTGGAAAGTCTGAAATCGCGGGCTGCTCCTCCCGTTACACTCGGTGCGGTCATTTCGGTTGACTTGATCGGGATCTCGTTGTTGGTGAGATAGAGCACTTCTTTTTCCTGGTCGGTAAAGGAAAATGACCAGGCATTGAAAGTGGTGGTGATGTCTTTTGCCATGATCCCAAACTTCCATTGCCTGGTTTGCATCTGGATCCCTCCGTCGAAACCAAATCCCCAGGAGCGGGCAAACTGTCCCACACTGTGATGGATCACTTTTGCATTGATGCCGAAATGAATCTTCTGGTCTTCTGTTTCTTTGAGCTTTTGCGCCAGCGAAACAATGAAGCCATAATCGGCCGCGCTGAAATCGGTAACATTATTGTAGTTGATGGAGCCATCGGGCTGCACCAGAAAAAGTGTATTGGCAATCTGGTCTACTGCAAAACGAAGCGCCGTGAGGCCAATGGTCCTTTTGTTGTTGTCGAGCGGAACCACCAGGCTGGCAAAATCATATTTTCCGATGCCGGCAAAATATTCGGCGTGCATCAGATTGGCCTGCGCATAATCCTTTACGCCTGTAAGTCCTGCAGGGTTCCAGTATCCGGAAGTACCGTCATTGACCGATGCTACCTGGGCGCTACCCATAGAAAGCCCGCGCGCACCAGCCCCGATATTCAAAAATTCGTTGGAGTATTTTCTGAATTGAGCATGAACACCGGTGGAAAAGGCAAGGAAAGCCAGGGTAAGAACCGGAAGGCAGATTTTCATTTCGACAATTTTCGGATAAGCAATGGACTTATAGAGACGTGTTTTCATGAGTATTGGATGCGTCTGACAAATGTAATTCATTCATGCTCAAATTCATAATGGTGAATGGTGAATGGTGAATGGTGAATGTAGTTCGATTAAACCTTAACCCTACTTCCCTGACATTCAAATGTTTAATTTTAGAGAAGGTAATCCATATTTAGAAAAAACTCAATTCTTTCTTCTCCTTCAGCAGCGCCCGCTTCATTGACCAATCCAACCAGTCATTAAGCCATCAGCTTCAGTAATATTACGCCAACAGCTTCTGTAATGTAGGGTTGTACAATAAACGACCTCATTCACCATTCACCATTCACTATTCATCATTCACCATTACTTTTGCCGGCTAAAGGCAAAAGACCATGAATCTGATCGAAGAACTGCGCTGGCGGGGACTCATACAGGACATCATGCCCGGAACGGAGGAACAGCTCAATAAAGAAATGACCTCAGGCTATATCGGTTTTGATCCCACTGCCGATTCGCTTCACATAGGGAGCCTGGTACCCATCATCATTTTGGTTCATATGCAAAGGGCGGGACATAAACCCATTGCGCTTGTTGGTGGGGCCACAGGCATGGTTGGCGACCCCAGTGGAAAAACCCAGGAAAGAAATCTGTTGAATGAAGAGACCCTCCAAAAAAATCTCGAAGGCATCAAAAGGCAATTAAAAAAATACCTGGACTTTGATTCGGGCCGGTCCACAGCAGCCGAAATGGTCAATAATTATGACTGGTTCCGTGGAATGGAGTTTCTTCAGTTCATCCGGGATGTAGGAAAACACATAACGGTGAACTACATGATGAGCAAGGAAAGCGTGCGCAAAAGAATTGAAAGCGAGTCCGGTATCAGCTTCACAGAATTCACTTACCAGTTGATCCAGGGTTATGATTTTTACTGGCTGCATCAGAACAAAAACTGCAAACTCCAAATGGGTGGAAGCGATCAGTGGGGCAACATCACAACCGGCGCAGAATTGATTCGCAGAAAATCAGGCGGCGAAGCCTTTGCATTTACCTGTCCTTTGCTGACCAGGGCCGATGGAGGAAAATTTGGTAAGACCGAGAGTGGCAATGTGTGGCTGGACCCTGAAAAAACAACTCCTTACCAGTTCTATCAATTCTGGCTCAATTCGGCTGATGCTGATGTAGAAAAATGGATCCGAATATTTACTTTTCTGGAGAAAGAAGAAATTGAAAAGCTGGTGCGCGAACATCAGAAAGATGCATCCAAAAGAGTGCTTCAGAAAAGACTGGCGCAGGAGCTTACCATTTTTGTACATGGAGTAGATCAATATGCAGCGGCCCTCGATACAACGGAAAAATTATTCTCGCGTCAAAATGCGCCGGCGGAGGCATTAAGCCTCGAAGACCTGGAAGGAATGGAAGGGATCATTCACCTGGATTACTCCAAAGAAAAACTTCGTTCCGGAATTGATCCCGTGAGTTTTTTATCGGAGACCAGCATTTTTCCCAGCAAGGGTGAGGCCCGGAAGATGATCCTCAACGGAGGCGTAAGCATTAACCGTCATAAACTGGAAAATATCACTGAACCTCTCACCGAAAAAAACCTGCTGCATAATAAATACCTGCTGGTGCAAAAAGGAAAGAAGAATTATTATCTGGTGGAAGCATCGTAATGGAATCGAAGCTGGTGAATGGTCAATCTTTATACAAATGGTCAATTCAGCTTTTAATGATTGTCTAAAGGCGACAAGTCCGTATCAGATATTTTAAATTTTTACCGGGAAGAGAAACTAATCAAACAAATAATGCAGTAGGACACTAGCTTTTTAAAGATGGTATATATTTTTTCCCCACCACAAGTATATCCTGTTCCAAGGCAAAAAAGGAGCTATCACAAGTCCGTTTGGAATAAAAGAAATATTTAGCAAATAAAGGTTGCCGAGGTTGAAAGCCAGCAAAGCAGCGAGTATCCATTTGTCCCTTTTGTGCGTAAAAAAACCTACGCCGCAAATCAATTGTAAAAATGTAGCTGCTTTATATAAGAGTTGCGAGACGGCAGGATGTTCTATCAGATATAACACTAATTTTCTCTGTCTACTATATACAAAATGCCCACGCATCACAAGTGAAAGATTCATCGTTTTAAAAAAGCCTTTGTAATAGATCTTATACAATCCTGAACAAGTGAACAGAAAAATAATCCAATAACGAATCAGCTCCCAGCAAAAATAAAATTTCAACTTATCTCTAAAAAGAAAAGGTATGGGAACAATCAAATAGCCTACTTCATGATAAATATGGCCATTAGCACTTGAATACATGATCTGGAATAGCCAAAGACAGATAAGAGATACCAGACAAAAAATTCTTTTATTCGGATATATCAAGAACAAAACAACTGAGGCAAACATTAAGAGGTCGAATGCACTACTTACCGTTTTTGAACGCAGAATCCATTGGGGAATATCAAGCATATGGAGTAACCAATAGACATTGTCTGTTTCTACATAGATAAGTACGGGCTGGCCCCATTGGCTCACCAGGCTGTTGGTAAAATAAAAATAGATTAATGTAAGCAACAGGTAGCCATAGACCGCCCTTGCCATGAAATTTCTGGGTAAACCAGCTTTTTCAGTTCCTCCCTCCATATTTGATCAGCGATACAGTATCGTTTAAATGATGAAAATAGGGCGTCCATATAATTCTGGATTGAACAATAGAAAAAGAATCCACCCTTTGATTGGTAAGCTGTTCCAAATACCGTCGCCACCAGCTGAAATACATGCCGTCATTCAGGGGCTGGTTCGTCAGTCGGTTGTACACCAGATGATACAATGAAGATGGCAATGTGTGAGAAAACCGGCGTGCGATCGTTGCACTATCATTTGCACGGTAACCGTTTCCCTTCAATTTGCGAAAATACTCCAGAGAGCCAATAAGGGTTTCCCTTTCCCTACCCGAGAATCGTTCAATTGGAAACCTTTTTCCGTTTACATAAACCGTATTAAAATAAGACGTGTCATAATTGACAAGTCTTGTACTATACATATTGAAAAGGAAAAATGGAACAGTTTGAACCGCCTTGAACATGAAGAGGAACTGCAGGAGCAAGAAAATGATTACTACCCAAAACATAGACCTCCATTTGGCATATAATTCCTTTAAAAACATGGGAATGGCAAATTTAACTAGAATAGCTTATGCATACCGAATGTAGTAATGCGATGATGGTTATCGGTCATTGTATTGTTCAACCCCTTTCCAGATCTTTCAATTATTCATTTCAAAAACACCCCTCCCAATCCAGGAAATTGACATTCTATTAATCATATCAATGCTTATCAAACCAATTTGTTTAAGGAATCCAAGGGATCGTATTGATTTACCCCGAATAGTGTAGTTGATCACTGCACCATTATAAAATCCGGTTAGAGAATCAACTGTCTGGCTTTAGGAAGAACTAGAATGGAATGATTGATTTACATAAAATTGAATGAGATATACTTTCAAACTGTAAAATTATGTAGAGCGTTTAGCAATAATTTTTAGCTGAAAGCCATCAGCTTTGCTTTTTTATTTCTTTGATAAAATAAACCATCACTCCCAATAAAGCAATGAGACTTCCCCAAAGTGCGTACCATCCGGTGGAAAAGAAAATATAGATCCAAATCAGGATGGAGATGATCACGGGCAAGGGATAGCCCCACATCCTGAATGGTAAGGAAGACGATCCTTTTCTCTTTCTCAATAACACCGCACCCACGGCTTGTGCGATGAATTGTACGATGATGCGCATCGCCAGAATAGCGCTGATCAATTCCTTCAAAGAAAAGCTCAATGAAAAAATCAGCGCCAGTCCGGAGATAAATAAAAGCGAGATGTGCGGAAATTCTTTTGTGGGATGCAAACGCGCAAAAGGTTTGAAAAAATTTCCATCCACCGCAGCTGCATAAGGCACGCGTGAATAACCCAGTACCACTGCAAAGAGCGAGGAAAAAGCCACACAAAGAACCAGTGCCGTTGCTACGCGGGCGGCAGCTGCACCAAAAGTTTTTTCAATGAAAATGCTGACGATAAATTCATAGTGACGCGCTTCCTGCCAGGGAATCACCCGCACGATACTCAGGTTCATGCACAGATAAAGAACAGCGATGCCCGTTACAGAAATAAAAATGCTCCTTGGAATATTTTTTTCCGGATTCCTGATCTCTCCGCCCAGGTGACAAACGTTATAATAACCCAGGAAACTATAAATCGTTTTTACACTGGCTTGTCCCAGTGCCACCCAGAAAGCTGCTTTAAAAAAATCGTTCGGATCATCGGGCCATGGAGAATAAGTCGAAACAGGATGCATGAGTCCACCAAGGATAATCCATCCAATGGTCACTAATACACAGATCCAAAGGAAGACGGAGATCTTTCCAACCGTTTCAATTCTACGGTATAGTAAAAAACTAATCAAAAGGATCACGCAAGCGGAAACCAATTTCTGATCCAGTGGCGTGAGTCCGGGTACGAGGTAGCGCAGGTATTGTGAAAAGCCAATGGCGCCGGATGCTACAACCAGAGGTGCCTGTACACAGGTTTGCCATACAAAAAGAAAACTCATCATCTTTCCCCATTTCCTTCCATATGCTACCCGCAAAAAATTGTAGCTGCCACCTGCCAGTGGATAGGCAGCACCCAGCTCACTCCAGATCATGCCATCGAAAAAAGCAATGACTGCTCCGAGGATCCAGGCCCATAAAAAAAGAGGACTATTAAAATATCCGATCACCAGCGGCATCACCACAAAGGGACCAATGCCAACCATGTCGATCATATTGATAGCCGTAGCCTGTAGTAAGCTGACCCTCCTTTTAAGAATTTCTGTCATGCGCAACTAAGCCTTGGCGAAATTGGTGATGGCTTCCACCAATACATCAAGGTTTTTGGTTGTGGTGTACACATTGGGTGTGATGCGAACGCCCTTGATGTTTTCCCATTCGATCGTGGTTGTGTGGATCCTGTAATTGGTAAACAAATATGCATCCAGCTCGGAGGGTTTCTTTCCTTCCACGGAAACCATTCCAATGGCACATCCCCATTTGGGATGGAGAGAAGTGCTCAATTTTATTCTGGGAAGGTCTTTTACTTTTTCCATCCAGTAGTTTTTGAGATAGTGTAATCTTTTTTCCTTTCGTTCGCTTCCGATCATGTCGTGAAATTCCAATGCTTTTCCAATGGCCTGCTCAATGAAGAAGGGCCGCGTACCGAGGTGTTCAAATTTGCGGATATCATTCTGCATGGGATTATCACTGGCAAAGAGCGGGTAGATGTTGGCAATCTTATCTCTTTTCACATACAACATTCCACTGCCGATGGGCGCATACAACCATTTGTGCAGGCTCGTGGCAAAATAGTCGGCCTGAAGGTCTGGAATCTTAAAACTGAAATGAGCAAAGCTGTGTGCTCCGTCCACCAGCACTTCAATGCCGCGCCTGTGTGCTTCATCTGCAATCTTACGAACGGGAATAATCTGTCCGTTCCAGTTGATGATATGCGTGATGTTTACAACTTTCGTCTTTGAAGTAAATCCATTTACATACTGTCGCACCAGGTAGTCTTCATCTTCGGAGGGAAGTTCCAGGTTGATCCAATTGATCTTGATGCCCTCTCTCATCTCTCTTTGTTTCCAGGCATTTACAACATTGGGATAGTCCTGACGTGCAGCCACCACTTCATCTCCTGGCTTTAATGGCAGTCCAAAAATGATGGTCTCCAGTCCTTCAGATGAATTTCGGTTGATGGCGATTTCCTCCGTGCTGCATCCTGCCATTTTCGCCATGTTCGAACGAAGCGTTTCCCTTCCCTGGTCAAGGATCCGCCACATAAAATAGCTGGGTGCCTCATTGCTGTAGTCATAATACCGCTTCATGGCATCCTGAACCGTTTTGGGTGCAGGCGATACACCTCCATTATTGAGATTGATAATGGAACTGGATACAGTGAATGCTTGTTGAATATAATACCAGAAGTCTTCGTCGGTGGCCAGCTGTTCGGGACTTATGAATTCGGCATCACGGATCACTCTTTCGAGGTTGCGGCTCCAGGCGGGTTTTACCAATGAAGAAAGAAAAGCCGTAGCAGAAACAATCCCTGCCCTTTGCAAAAAAGACCGGCGGTTGTGTGACATGGGATAAGGTTTGTATAAAAGTAGTTATTCTTTGATAGTTGGTAGTTGATAGTTGGTAGTAGAGAAGGGTTTGTAGTTTGTGGTTAATGGATTCTTGTTTTGTTTTAAGAAACCCTTTGCGGTCCTCTGCGAATCCTTTGCGCCTCTTTGCGTTTTATTCTATTCAAACATCACTGCGGGAAATATCTAACCAATCATCTGGTTCAAACTTTACATGTTCTGCCAAAATATTTGCTCGTTGGCGGGGACGTAAATAAGACCTGGAATAAAATATTGCGCCTAAATTTTTAAAAAAGCGAACGACTAAATAAAGACTGCCTCCAGACTTCTGCCAAACTGAAGTCTTGACGTTTGACGACTCTTTAATTAAACTTTATTTGGAACATCTTTTTGCGCCCTTTATTTTTGCAATCCTTTCGGCCGACCTGGCATTGAATTTCAAGGCGCAGGCGGCATTTGGATTGAGCTATGGTGTAATGGTAGCACTACAGATTTTGGTTCTGTCTGTCTAGGTTCGAATCCTAGTAGCTCAACGAGCGGTTCGCCTCAGGCGGCCGCTTTATTTTTTTGCAGCAGGTACTTCTATCAGCACAGGGGTCATTCCATAATGCACTTCATAGCTGTTGTTCTTTACCTGAACCTGCTCCACCTGCATTTCCGAAGCACGCGGCTGAAAATGTTTGACCTCGATCAATGGATTGCCTCTTAAATACAATCCAAATATTCCATTTGATTCCTGAAAACGATAAGAAGACAATTCTTTTCCCTGCTTCCTGATCGATGCCGGACTCAGTTTTTCCTTTCCCCATACGGCATACAACAATGAGCCATCATCCTTTTTAAAACGGGCCACATAAGGATGCGTAAACAGCAGCGAGTCGGGTTTGAAGTCGCCCAATGGTTTGAGCTGCATATAGTAATCTCCCACTACCCTTCTGGTGTAAACAGCATCGTTCTGACTAAGCAGCGACATGGTGCTAAAGAATTGCGCATTCAGACTATCATCATCAAACTGTTTGAACCAGATCATCCGGTCGATCCCTTTGAGTGAATGAAGAAAAATATTGCGCAGGGCCCAGGCCCCGATCACTTCAAAACGGGAATAATGATCCACTACCGGTGCAGAAAACAAAGATTCAGGATGATAGTCATAACCCCATTCCGTTAGCCAAACTTCTCTGCCACCCGCCATGCGATTAGAGTGGCGGACAAAATCAGAAGCAGCCGTTAGCACGTCTGATGATTCAGGAGGCATGCCTGTAGTATTGGGCGCACCAAACATGGCCCTTCCATCTGTACTGTATTTGTGATAATTGATGACATCATAAGGCAGGTCCACCGATCCATCCGCTTTGTATCCCCGGTGCTCACGGCTCCAGTCCCAGATGGCACGGAGTGCATCGGTGCTGGCCATGGAAAGTCCACTGATCACGAGCTTCAGGGAGCTGTCGGCATTCTTGATTCCCACACCCACACCTTTTCCGAAACCAACATCTATCGTTCTCTTATTGCCATCATAAATGGCAGAAAGAAAGGCCGCGAGTTTATATCCCGACATATACTCATACACACCATTCCAGTAAGAGTCGGGTTCGTTGAGAAATTCCAGATAGTGAACCATCCCTGTTCCTTTTCGAAGAATGTTTCCTGCGCCAGCTCTTCCCGATAACCGGTCGTCTATATTCGTGTTGTTTCCCCATCGTGCTGCAATTACAAAGGCCGAACGGGCAATATCATGGTACGATTGTGGGTCCTCTCTTTTATCGCGGTCCGCATAACGAACCGGTGAACTGTAGGTGTTGGGATGAAGATTATTTTTATCGTTGTCATTATCCGGCCAGGTATTGAACATGTGCGGAGCAAGTCCCATGATGTCGGGAAGAGGTTCGATGCCATTGTTTTTACAAATAGAAAAAAGTGAATCATAATACCAGCCGTTCACCGTGGGATTGAAATCAAAAACTCCCTGCTGTGGTTCCAGTTCTGCCCATTTCATGTAAAACCTTTCCATGGTGATGCCCATCTCTTTCAATCTTTGAAGTTTTGGAAGATAGACCCCGTTGTGAATGGAAGGATTTTTTGGATCCTGCATCAGATCCCACACCAGGCCATTGGTGCCCATCATATTTTTCAAAGGCTGTGCTGCACGGTGAAATTCCGGAGGCGCTGCATCTTTTTTGTAATCACCATATACTTCCAGTTCTGTTCCATAATACGAACCTGCACCATTGTTGGTATAGCCGCGGATGATCAACCTGTCTGCTTCAAAACCCTGCGCGATCGGAAACTCCTTCCACTGCTGATAGCCCGCTCCATCAAAGCTTCCGATCTCAATTTCTGCATGATCGGAACTTCGCTCCAGAAAAAAACGGGTGGGTTGTGTAAAGGCATCGCTCTCCCCGTTGTCATATACCCGCACCAGGCGTGGAATGGTTTTCCATTCTGCAGGAAAATCACAGACAATGGTATGCGGTCCGGTATTGAGCAATACAGTTCCGGGTTTGAAATTTACTTTCAGGTTGCCATCGAGAAGAGGGTCAATGGAAGAAAGGACATTGTTCTCCTGGTAAAACATCTCGGCGCGAAGGGGCAGCTTCTCACCTGCATGGCTGAGAAAATTGTTCGGCGGAGAACAGGTGCAACAACAAAAAATCAAAACAAAAACAGGAAGGAACTTCATGGCTTGTAAATGAACCAACGGGAAAATAGCTAAGAAAAGGCAAAACCTGATACTCCAAAGGAATTTCTAAAAAGATAACAAAAGGAACACGCTAACAATTTGAGCGGATTGTTTCGCTTCCTCGCAATGTCGTCCTGAATGAAGGCTCTTGCTACTGGTTTGACTTGCGCTCAAGCACAAACAATTCCAGCTACCAGAGTTTATGTTTGAACATGATCGAAACAGTAAAGGCGAACCAAACTATAGGACACATCTGCGAAATCAGCCTTTTGATCAGTGGAATCCGTGATGAAAAAATTAACGAAGTATATTTCAGACATTGAATATTTTTATGTTGAATTATTGGAGCAGAGGAATTGGTTATTACCGTTGAATCTATAAATTTGCATCTTCTAATGAATGCCAATACACATAACAAGCAGTTTCTGTTTCACCAGCAGGCATGCACACGCATGTATGATGTGTGTTTTGACCTGTTCCGTTATCTCTCCAGACGACCTGGCTACTGATAGGACGAGCCGCTAACCATGGCCCCTATCAGTGAAAAATCTCCCGATTTTTTATTTGGTACAGGATTGGTAATCTTTCAAACAATAACTCTTTACATAGTGGACAATCAAAATATAATTATCAGGGTGGCCACACCAGAGGATAAAGTATATGCCCGGACCATAACCGATGAAATGGAATCATCCGCCATGGCCAGGGGCACAGGCATTGCCAAACGTTCGCCTGAATATATTGCAGAGAAAATGCACGAAGGCAAAGCCGTTATTGCATTAACCCCAGAGGGTTCCTGGGTGGGCTTCTGTTATATTGAAACCTGGGAAGGAGAATATGTGGCAAATTCGGGTCTAATTGTTGCGCCCGAGTATCGGAAAAGTGGTGTTGCCAAGGCCATCAAAAATCGCATATTTCAACTGAGCCGCGAAAAATATCCGGAAGCAAAAATCTTTGGACTCACCACCGGACTCGCAGTGATGAAAATCAACAGCGACCTGGGTTATGAGCCGGTGACTTATTCCGAACTCACACAGGATGAAAAGTTCTGGGCCGGATGCAAGAGCTGTGTCAACTACGATATCCTCATGAGCAAGGAAAGAAAAAACTGTCTCTGTACTGCTATGCTCTACGATCCCAAAGATCACTATGAGCCCAAGGAAACACAGGAACATTTTGAAGAGAAAGGACAGATATATGAACGCCTGCTCAAGATCAAACAAAGCAAGTTTCTGAAAAGACTCAAGGGCTCAGAAAAAAATAATCTTGACCGTAGCGCCAACCGGAAACTCAAAATGATTTTTTTCAATTTACTCCATTAAACCTGCTCATCACACATGTCGGGACAAGAGAAAAAGCAAACCGGTTCTTCTTCAGGAACCGGCACTAAAAAAGTTGTTCTTGGTTTTAGCGGCGGCCTGGACACGTCTTTCTGTGTAAAATATTTACACGAAGAAAAAGGATATGAAGTCCATAGCATCATCGTGAACACAGGAGGATTTACAGAAGATGAACTGAAAAAAATTGAAGAACATGCCTATGGCCTCGGTGTCACCACACATACAACCGTTGATGCAGTTCAATCTTACTATGAAAAAATCATCCGCTTTCTCATATTTGGAAATGTTCTGAAGAACAATACCTATCCCCTGAGTGTAAGCGCAGAAAGACTGAGCCAGGCACTGCACATCGCGGAGCATGCAAAAAAAATAAAAGCGGATGCTGTAGCCCATGGCAGCACAGGCGCCGGAAATGACCAGGTTCGATTCGACATGATCTTCCACATCATGATACCCGGCGTTGAAATTATCACGCCCATTCGCGATCTGAAATTAAGTCGTGAGGAAGAAATCGAATACCTGAAGAAAAAAGGCGTGGACATGAATTTTGCCAAGGCTATGTATTCGATCAATAAAGGATTGTGGGGAACAAGTGTGGGTGGAAAAGAAACCCTGTCTTCCAAGGGCATGCTCCCTGAAGAAGCATGGCCAACCCAGGTTACCAAATCGGGAAATGAAGAGATCCGTCTTCATTTTGAAAAAGGCGAACTCAGAAAAGTAAATGACAAGTCCTTTGCACATCCGGTACAGGCCATCCAGGAAGTTCATAAACTCGCGGCCCCTTACGGCATCGGCCGCGATATTCATGTTGGTGATACCATCATTGGTATAAAGGGAAGAGTTGGTTTTGAAGCGGCTGCCCCAATGGTTATTCTTAAAGCACACCATGCACTGGAAAAACATGTGCTCACCAAATGGCAGCTGAACTGGAAAGATCAATTGGCACAATTTTACGGCAACTGGCTGCATGAAGGACAAATACTGGATCCTGTGATGAGAGATATTGAAGCGTTCCTGGAAAGCAGCCAGCAACAGGTGACCGGCGATGTATTTGTTCAACTGTATCCTTACCGCTTTCAAATTCTCGGCATTGAATCGCCCTTCGATTTGATGAGCAGTAAATTTGGTAAATACGGGGAGATGAATACCGGCTGGACTGGAGACGACGTACGGGGATTCAGCAAGATTTTTGGAAACCAGACTTCGATTTTTTATCAAATCAAAAAAGGTGAGGAATAAGTATTGAGGTATTAAGGTATTAAGGAGGAATTGGGAATTGGGAATTGGGAATTGGGAAGAGAGCAGGTTTCTATGAAATCATCAACCGCGCGGTAATCCTTTTTAATCAATCCCCGCCCGAACGCACCGTTCGGTACGGCCAGGCATGAAATCCAAACTTAATCAATGTAAGCCGTGATTAGAATTGGGGTAGAGAAAAGGTTTCTATGAAATTATCAATGTGTGTAATGTTTAAATTCCGAATCCTGGTAATCCTGGTTGCTGGCCGGAAGACAGTAAGGATTTCTAAATTCTTTGAACGACCTTGACTTTCCCAATTCCTAATTCCAAGAAATGAATCATGAAAAAAATTAAAGTAGGAATAATTGGCGGAGCCGGATATACCGGTGGTGAATTGATCCGTTTGTTGATCCATCATCCCCAGGCCATTCTATCGTTCATCCATAGCCGAAGTCATTCAGGCAATGCAGTCAGTTCTGTTCACCAGGATTTGATTGGTGAAACTGACCTGATTTTTTCTGCAGAACTTCAAGACGATATAGATGTTCTTTTTCTTTGTGTAGGACATGGCGAAGCCAGAAATTTTTTGGCAGAGAATAAGATTCCATCTTCTGTCCGCATCATTGATCTTTCGCAGGACTTCCGCCTCAGCACCCATTCGAGTTTTGAAGACCGCGAGTTTATTTACGGACTTCCTGAATGGAACAGGGATACGATCCGTTCGGCAAAAAATATTGCAAACCCTGGTTGTTTTGCCACGGCTATCCAGCTTGGACTGCTGCCCCTGGCTGGCGCAGGACTGCTTGCAGAAGTAAACACGACGGGGATTACCGGATCAACCGGTGCAGGACAAAGTCTCTCTCCTACTTCTCACTTCAGCTGGAGGTCGAACAATATCCAGGCTTATAAAACACTCACGCACCAGCACCTCAAAGAAATTAAACAGACACTCAAGCAGGAAGGCGCAGAAGAAACAGAAATCAATTTTGTTCCCTGGCGTGGCGATTTTGCACGAGGCATTTTTATCAGTTCCATGATTTCCTGCGAATGGAAGCTGGATCAGCTGATTGAACTGTACGACAATTTTTATAGTGAAGAGCCCTTTAGTTTTTTGAGCCAGCAGGAAATTTATTTGAAGCAGGTGGTCAACACCAACAAATGTGTGATCCAACTGGAGAAAGTGGGAACAAAACTGGTGGTCCATTCGGCTCTTGACAATTTGCTCAAAGGCGCTTCGGGTCAGGCCGTGCAAAACATGAACCTGATGTTTGGAGTGGACGAATGTGCGGGACTCAATCTAAAAGCAACGGCATTTTAAACTACAGATATGAAAGCAGCCATCATCGGTGGAGGAAATATTGGAATGGCGCTCGCAGAAGGACTCATTCGTGCTTCTGTATGCGAGCCATCCGATATTACCATCACCCGACGTTCCGCCTCTTCCTTTGATTTGATGAAGCAGAAGGGCTTTGCTGCTTCCACCGACAATGCAGACGCCATCAGAAACGCGGATGCTATTTTCATTTGTGTTCTTCCGCAGCAACTTGATACTGCACTGAATCAGATCAGGCCCGTCATCGACTTAAAAAAACAATTGCTGATTTCTGTTGTCACAGGTGCACATACGCAGGTGTTCCGAAACCTCCTTGGTCAGGAACTACGCATCATCAGGGCCATGCCCAATACCGCTATGAGGGTTGGAGAAAGCATGACCTGTCTTTCCGCAGTGAACACAACAGAACAGGACATCCAGATGGTGCAGCAGATATTTAATACCATGGGACAATGCCTGGTGATTAATGAAGACATGATGAGTGCTGCTACCGCACTCTGTGCCTGCGGCATTGCATTTTTTCTCAGAACCATTCGCGCTGCTTCGCAAGGCGGCGTAGAGATCGGCTTTCATGCACATGATGCACTGAAGATTGCAGCACAAACAGCCTATGGAGCAGCCAAACTGCTGATCGCCAACAAAACACATCCAGAAGAAGAGATCGACAAAGTGACTTCACCAAAAGGATGTACCATTGCCGGATTGAATGAAATGGAACACCAGGGCTTGAGCTCCGCGCTGATCAAAGGCATCAAGCTTTCATCAAATATTGCAAACAATTTATACCAGCAGTCATGAAACTTTTCGACGTTTATCCGCTCAACGATATCACTATTGTAAAGGCAAAAGATTCTTATGTGTGGGATGAAGAAGGGATACAATATATAGACATGTACGGAGGCCATGCAGTGATCAGTATCGGTCATACCCATCCTCACTGGGTGCAACGCATCCAGGAGCAATTGAACAAGATTGCTTTTTATTCCAATTCGGTACACATTCCCATTCAGAAAGAACTGGCCGATAAGCTGGCGAAACTCAGTGGAAAAACGGACTACCAGCTTTTCATGGTGAATAGTGGAGCGGAAGCCAATGAAAACGCACTGAAACTGGCTTCATTTCATACGGGAAGAAAAAAAATTCTCGCATTCAGAAAATCTTTTCATGGAAGGACTTCCCTGGCTGTTGCCGCTACAGATAACAAAAACCTGGTGGCTCCTGTAAATGAAACAGAGCATATCGATTTTCTTCCATTCAATGATGAAGGAGCGCTGAAAGAATATTTTCAGAAAAAAGGAAATGAACTTGCTGCGGTCATCATCGAAGCCGTACAAGGTGTGGGTGGAATCAACATTGCATCACAAAGTTTTTTGAAACTGATTCGTGAACTCTGTAATGATCATGGTGCCCTGCTGATTGCAGATGAAGTACAGTGTGGATATGGAAGAACAGGAAGTTTTTTTGCTATGGACCAATCAGGTGTTACAGCCGACATATATACGATGGCAAAAGGTATGGGCAATGGCTTTCCGGTGGGAGGCATGCTCATTGCACCTTATATTCAGGCAAAGCATGGAATGCTGGGAACTACTTTCGGCGGCAATCATTTGGCTTGTGCTGCAGCGTTGGCCGTATTGGAAGTAATGGAACAGGAAGACCTGATTGAAAAAGCAAAGCAGCGGGGACAGTATCTGCTCAATAAATTAAAAAGACTCGATGTCATTTCGAATATAAGGGGTATGGGATTGATGATTGGTTTTGATGTTCCGGAAGAAATGAAGAACCTGCGCAAGGATCTTTTGCTGCAGCACCATATTTTTACCGGTGAAGCAAAGCCGAATGTCATCCGGTTGCTTCCTGCACTCACTATCAGCCGCAAACTTCTGGATGAATTTCTTGATTCACTCGAGGAAGCTATTGGGCAGAGTCATGAGTCGGGAGCCGGGAGTTCGGAGTCAGGAGTTCAAAATCAAAACAAGGAAGTTCAAAGTTCACAATCCAAAGTTTAGTGTGGATGACCAGGGATTGAAACCGAAGAGAAGTGAGCGCGCGACGGTTTTCGCAGAGATAATATGAGACATGAACGAAATTTCAAGGATTGCAATGATTCTCCAAGACTGGCGGTATTCAGGATTAAAATGGTTGCCACGAATAATAATTTCATAGCATTCCTGCTCTCTTCCAAATTCCAAATTCCCAATTCCCAATTCCTAATTCCTAATTCCCAATTCCCAATTCCAATTACCTCAATACCTTAACTTGAAACAATTCATCTCCGTTTACGACGTTAGCAACATTGATGCGCTGGTGCAAAAGGCGCTCGATTACAAAGCAAATCCGTTTAAGGACAACAAGCTTGGACAGAACAAGCGGATTGGATGTTTGTTTCTCTATCCCAGCATGCGTACGAGGCTAAGCACGCAGATCGCCGCACAGAACCTGGGCATGGAATCAATAGTTTTCAATGTGGGCAGTGAAGGATGGGCACTGGAGTTTGAAGAAGAAGCCATCATGAGCGGAAACACCGTGGAGCATGTGAAAGACGCAGCACCTGTGATGGGAAAATATTTTGACATCCTTGCCATTCGAACCTTTCCCTCACTGAAAAACAAAAATGATGACTACAGCGAACTTTTCATCCGGCAATTCATCAGGTACGCAGGTGTGCCGGTTGTAAGTCTGGAGAGCGCCACGCTGCACCCGCTTCAAAGTCTTACCGATGTCATCACAATAACCGAGACGCTGCCCGATGCGTGTAAAAATGCTGCAGGCAAAAAACCAAAAGTAGTGCTCACCTGGGCGCCGCATGTTAAGGCACTTCCGCAGTGTGTGGCCAATAGTTTTTCGCAGTGGATCAATGCCTGGGGCAAAGCTGATTTTGTGATCACCCATCCCGAAGACTATGAATTGGATGAATCATTTACAAAAGGCGCGCGCATCCTTCACAACCAGGACGAAGCCTTGAAAGATGCGGACTATGTCTATGTAAAGAACTGGAGCACGTACAACGATTATGGAAAAATCTACAACAATGATCCGGAATGGATGCTCACCAGTAAAAAACTTTCACTCACCAACCATGCTCGCGTGATGCATTGCCTCCCTGTTCGCAGAAATGTGGAATTAAGCGATGAAGTGCTCGATGGTCCCAACAGCCTTGTGACGCAGGAAGCAGCCAACCGGGTTTGGGCTGCGCAGGCTGTGCTTTCAGAGATTTTACATGGATAAACTTTATATCATAAAAATCGGTGGCAACATCATTGATGATGAAGAAAAACTTGCTTCGTTCCTGAAAAAATTTGCAGCGATTGAAGGGAAAAAGATCCTTGTCCATGGAGGTGGAAAGCTGGCTACGAAAATGGCGGAAGAAATGAATATTCCCCAGCAAATGGTGGAGGGAAGAAGAATTACTGATGCCGGCACCCTGAGGATCGTGACCATGGTTTATGCAGGATATATCAATAAGAATATTGTATCGCAGTTGCAATCGGAAGGTTGTAACGCACTTGGCCTGTCGGGTGCAGACGGCAATGCCGTGCTCGCGAGAAAAAGAAGCGGTACTAAAATTGACTATGGCTTTGCGGGTGATGTGGAAAAAATAAATTCAGATCTTTTTCAAACACTACTGGAAAAAAATATTTCTCCGGTAGTAGCGCCCATCACACACAATGGGAAGGGACAATTGCTGAACACGAATGCAGATACCATGGCCCGGGAAATGAGTACGGAACTCAGCTCCCACTATGAAGTGCACCTGATCTTTTCTTTTGAGAAGCCAGGTGTATTGCTGGATGCATCCGATGAAACTTCAGTGTTACGGGAAATTACTCCGGCTTATTATCAAAAACTGAAAGAAGAAAAAAAGGTCTTTGCCGGCATGATCCCCAAGCTCGATAATGCATTTGCTGCACTCGACAGGGGAGTAACAAGAGTGGTCATTGGCAAGGCGGAAGAAATTAATCAATTGGTCAAAGGGGAAGCGGGAACCTCAATTGTGAAAGAGTGAGTCGGGAGCTCGGAGAAGTGAGAGCGGCAATGCAGAAGAAGGAACGTCAATCGTAAAGCCTGAAATTTCGAAGAGATGGTAACGCAAAGGATGCAAATGATACGCAGAAGGCCGCAAGGCTACTATCAAAAAAATCCCTTGCGTCTCTTTGCGTATCCTTTGCGTCCTTTGCGGTTAGCCCTCCCCCGGTCATAACAAATAATCATCGTCCCACCATTTAATTAAAATGCAAAATTCGATAGAACATTTACAGAATGAGGCGATCGGTTTGCTAAAGCAACTGATTGCAACACCTTCTTTCAGCCGCGAAGAAGATCGGTCTGCACTGCTCATCGAAAAATTTTTGAAGGAAAAAGGGATTGAAGTGGAACGACACCTCAATAATGTTTGGGCGCTCAATCAATATTTTGATCCTTCCAGGCCCACTCTTCTTCTCAACTCTCATCATGATACTGTAAAGCCCAACAAAGGCTACACACTCGATCCATTTTCCCCAGTGGAAAAAGAAGGCCGCATTTTCGGGCTTGGAAGCAATGACGCAGGTGGCGCACTGGTTTCCATCATCGCGGCCTTTGTTCATTTTTATCCGCAGGCAGATCTTCTATGGAATCTGATTTTAGCGGCCAGTGCGGAAGAAGAAATTTCTGGCAGGAATGGAATTGAGTCTCTGTTGCCTCAATTGCCCCCGGTTAGCTGCGGGCTTGTAGGAGAGCCAACAGGCATGCAGCTGGCAATAGCAGAAAGAGGACTCCTGGTGCTCGATGGCATTGCCCATGGAAAAGCTGGACATGCAGCGCGGGGAGAAGGCGATAACGCCATCTATAAAGCAATGAACGACATCAATTGGTTTAGAAACTTTCAATTTGATAAGGTATCGGAATTTCTGGGACCAGTGAAGATGAGCGTTACGTCCATAGAAACGGAAAATAAAACACATAATATTGTTCCTTCCTCCTGTCATTTTATCGTAGACATCCGAATCAATGAACACTATACACATGAAGAAGTATTGCAGGTCATCAGCGCGCACACATCGAGCGAAATAAAACCAAGGAGCGACCGGCTGCGTTCGAGCATGATTGCACTGGATCATCCCCTGGTGCAGGCAGGACTTGCACTTGGAAGAAAATATTATGGTTCCCCTACGTCTTCCGACAAGGCACTGATGCCTTTTCCTGCCCTCAAGATGGGACCTGGCGAATCGGCGAGGAGCCATACGGCAGATGAATTTATATTTATCGACGAAATCAGGCAGGGCATTCAGTTGTATATTCAGATGTTGAACCGGCTGATGAAAAGAAATCCTGTATAATTTTTTATGTCGTGAAGGAACAAATAAGAACTATGAAGCTCTGGCAAAAAGAAAATACAAAACTTTCCGAAATCATCGAACGATTTACAGTTGGTCGCGACAAGGAATTTGACCTGATGCTGGCAAGATATGATGTTCAGGGTTCGCTGGCACATGTGCAGATGCTGGGTGAAGTAGGACTGATGACCAAAGAAGAAGCAGTACAGGCAATAGCAGCGCTGAATGAGATTGGAAAAGAAATTGAAGCAGGGAAATTCATCATTGAAGACGGAGTGGAAGATGTGCACTCACAAGTTGAATTGCTCCTCACAAAAAAAATAGGCGATACCGGAAAAAAAATTCACAGCGGCCGGAGCCGCAACGACCAGGTGGCATTAGACATCAAGCTGTACCTGCGCGCGGCACTGATCGAGATAAAAAATGAAGTGAAAGATTTGTTTGATCTTTTGCTTACCCTCAGCGAAAAAAACAAGGACAGGCTTCTTCCCGGGTACACGCACCTGCAAATTGCAATGCCGTCTTCTTTCGGACTTTGGTTCGGGGCTTATGCCGAAAGTTTTGTTGATGATATGGAAGTGATGGCTGGTGCGTATGCAGTGTCTAATAAAAATCCTTTGGGCAGCGGTGCAGGTTATGGTTCTTCTTTCCCGCTGAACCGCACCAGAACAACACAGTTGCTCGGATTTTCTGGTCTCAATAATAATTCCGTGTATGCGCAGATGACGAGGGGCAAAACGGAAAAGATCGTGTCCATGGCGCTGAGTACTGTTGCTGCTACTTTGGGAAAGCTGGCAATGGACTGTTGTCTCTACCTGAATCAGAACTTTGGATTTATTTCTTTTCCTTCTGAGCTCACCACTGGAAGCAGCATCATGCCGCATAAAAAAAATCCGGATGTCTTTGAATTGATCCGGGCAAAA
>JBJMLU010000184.1:0-3111 GCA_045805145.1 Flavisolibacter sp.
GGGATCTGCTGTACCGGTGAGAACAAGATCGTTTTTGTATTCAGTTAGTTTCAATCCAACCAAGCTATCTCCAAGATATTTCATGGCAGCAAAACAGGTAGCAAGTTTGGTATTGCTGGCAGGCACAAAATATTTTTCACCCTGATGATCAAAGAGAAATTTTCCTGTAGCCGGTTCATAAATGCTGATGCCGACGTGCGCCTGTTTTAAAGCAGCGTCGGACTCTACGGTATGAGCCGCAGTTCTCCGGATGTTTCTTGAAGAACTACAGGAACAAAAAAGCGCAAGTGCGGTTAAAAACAGAAAAGCTTTCATATTGATGGTTGGCAAATGTACGTTTTAACAAAGGCTAAAAACTTTCTGACAAAGGCATGAGGTCCATCCATTCATAGTTTAGTACATTCGCCCCGCTAAATCAAACACATGAAAAATTCTATCAGACTGGGTCTGCTGGCCCTTTCTGCCACCAGCATTCTCGCCTTTACTCCTCCGGGCGATAAGAACTCCAAAAAGCCTAGATACATTGACAAGTCCAACATGGACCTCTCTGTAAAACCGGGTGATAATTTTTATCTCTATGCCAATGGCAACTGGATTCGCAACAATCCTGTTCCGGCTTCTAAAACCCGCTGGGGATCATTTGATGCGCTTCGTGAAGAAAGCAGCAAGCGCCTCCGCGAGTTGCTTACAGATGCCGCAGCTCATTCCTCCACCAATGCCAGCCTTCAAAAGATCGGCGACTTCTATGCCAGTGGAATGGACTCGGCTTCCATTGAGCAACTGGGTTACCAACCGATTCGTGAAGACCTGCAACGGATTGACGCAATCAGGGACGTCAATGGTTTGCTGAACGAACTTGCCAATGACCGCATACAAGGATTGGGCAATGCTTTGTATGGTTTTTCCATTCAGCCCGATCGCAAGAATGTAACAGTATATGTTCCTTCGCTTTCACAAGGTGGAACCAGTTTGCCTGATCGTGATTATTATCTGAAAAATGATGCCAGGAGCACCTCGGTTCGTAATGCTTATCAGCAACACCTGCAGAATATGTTCCGTTTCATTGGTGAAGATGCTTCCGCTGCACAACAGCATGCCGATGCAGTGATGAGAATTGAAACTGCTCTTGCCAAGGCGCAAATGAGCCGCGTGGAAATGCGTGATCCCTACAAGACCTACAATAAATTCGGTATCAAAGAATTTTCGGCTACTACACCAACTGTTGATTGGAGCGCACAGCTCAACAAAATGAAATTGCAGGGAGCCGACAGTGTGATTGTAAACAATCCTGCTTTTTTTAAAACCGTTGATATATTACTGAGCGCATTACCTATTGAAGACTGGAAGACCTATCTGAAATGGCATGTGCTCAACAGCGCTTCCGGATTTTTAAGCAGCAACTTTGTCAATGAGAATTTTAATTTCAGCAAAGTACTTACCGGACAAAAAGAACAAACACCGCGCTGGCAAACCGTGAGCGGATTGATCGACGGAACACTGGGTGATCTTCTGGGACAATTGTACGTTAGTAAATATTTCAAATCTGAAGCAAAACAGCGTATGCAGGACCTGGTGAACAACCTGCAGCAAACTTTTGCAGGACGCATCAGGCAATTGGACTGGATGAGTGATGAAACAAAAACAAAGGCACTGGAAAAGCTCAATGCTTTTACAAAAAAGATTGCCTATCCTGATAAATGGAAAGATTATGCCGGTTTAACCATTTCGCGTAATGACTATCTGGGTAATGCGCGCAGGGCAAGCCAATGGGCCTATAACGAAATGATTGCACGTTATGGCAAGCCAGTGGACCGCACGCTATGGGGAATGACACCTCCTACCATCAATGCATATTACAATTCCTCTAATAATGAAATTGTGTTCCCTGCAGGCATTCTGCAATTTCCCTTCTTTGATTTTGGTGCAGATGATGCCGTGAATTACGGAGGCATTGGTGCTGTGATCGGGCATGAAATGACACATGGATTTGATGACCAGGGCAGTCAGTTTGCTTCTGATGGCAATCTGAAAAACTGGTGGACGAAAGAAGATGCTGATAAGTTCAAGCAAAGAACAGCGATGGTAGTAAACCAGTACAACAATTTTACTGTGCTCGATACGCTTCATGTCAATGGCCGCCTGACACTGGGCGAAAACCTCGCCGACCTCGGCGGACTGAATATCGCCTACGAAGCATTTACCCATACAAAGCAATTCCAGCAGGGAAAATCAATTGATGGATTCACACCGACGCAACGTTTTTTTCTGAGCTGGGCTCAGATCTGGCGCAGCAACACGCTACCCGAGACAGCAGCACAATTGATTCTCACCGATCCGCATTCTCCGGGCATGCATCGTGCCAACGGGCCCATTGTAAACATGGATGTCTGGTACCAGGCCTTTAATGTTCAACCCGGCGACAAAATGTATGTTGCTCCTGATAAAAGGATCCGCATCTGGTAAATCAATCCTATTCATAATTTTTTTCTAAGCCCCAGTGATGGGGCTTTTTTTTAGCTGCTAGCTGATAGCTACTAGCCGCTAGCTTTTTCAAGATTGTAGCCTTCGGCCAGAAGTTGGAGTAGTATGATTTTTCGATAGCCGTTTATGAAGTCGGGGTGGTGTGTTATGATTAGATTAGTTTTTTTTGATCGCAGATCTTTTGAATGGATGGATTTCGCGGTAGTGTCCTATTGGCGGTAGCAGTGTCCTATTATTTGATTAGTTTTTTAATGCGGTTAGTTTCTGTCCTCTTCATCGGTTAGTTTCTCTCCTCTCTCCTCTCACATCTCACATCCCAAACCGAATGCTTGAGACCCTTAGTTAACTCTATACCTTAGTACGTCATTGCGAACGAATGCTTGAGACCCTTAGTTAGCTCTATACTTTAGACGTCATTGCGAGCGGAGCGAAGCAATCTTCTACATTGAATCACCTGAACGTTTTGTTTTTGTAATGATTTTGGATATTCGTTTAAATGATGTCGAGCTGAATAGAATTACTGAACCCTAAAGTGTGCGACGCAACGAAAGTTAAGGGATGCATTAAGCTGGCTCAATTATCCTATCTAATATTATTAACTGTCTTCGTGAACACAAAATAACAAGTCTA
>JBJMLU010000185.1:0-10081 GCA_045805145.1 Flavisolibacter sp.
ACATGCTGGCGAGGGCGGCGTCGGCCGGGAACCATTTCTCGTCGATGTTTTCCACCATGAAATATTGATGGGGAAGCACAAAGGCACAAACCGCGCAGCTAACCGAAATGGAAAGGTTCATCAACGCATTGGGAAGATCCTTCTCCAGGTCATAATACAGTGTATAGGCGATGAAAGCAGGGAAATAAAAGAACACGAAATAAAAACCAATGTTCAGACTATTACAAATAAAGAACAGCAGCACGCTGAACGTGGTGATGAACATGGTACGCGCGAGATTATAATGTCTTTTCTTATTCAGCCAGAATCCGAGAATACCAGTCACGAGCATGGCAAACGTCATCAGCGCAAGAAAAGGTGAATGAAGCACCACGCCAATGATCACATACAATAGGTAAAAGGACTGACAAAACAGACCAATGAAATTGGAAAAGCGCACACGGTGCCCCTCGTATACGGGCATATCTTCATAAACACCCAGCTCCAGGACCGAATTATAGATCCTCTTCATAGCCCGCAGGGCGTAGGCAAATGGATATCTGAGTTTCATAGAGTGGTACAGATTTAGTTTAGACAGCCAGAACTCTACCGCTGAGGCATAAGCGCTTTACGGATAGCTATGTCTTCTGAATTGTCTTTCATAAAATAATTTTCAAGTTCGCCTGATACAAAAGTTCATGAATCAATATTGATATATTTGCACCCGATATTAATAAACCTTAATTTTTTATCGTTTCATTTCTAACCACCATCGCTTCCTATGAATGAGAGCCTTTTTAAAAACTTTCCTGAACTGGACATTGACTACCTGGATGCAGCTTATGGAAATGATGCCGAGACTGCAGCCCTTGTATTCGAACAATATCTTCAGGACCTTCCTGCCAACATGAATCTTTTGAATGAAAGCATTCGTAGCCAGGATATCGAAAGTTTCCGCCACCATATTCATAAACAAAAACCCGGCTTCAGTTATGTTGGCCTCACCGATGTTAGCCGGACCTTTCAGGAACTGCAGGTAAAATGTCTTGCAAAAGAAGACATCAGTCGCTGCAAAACCGAGATCGACCAGGTGGTCTCCAGGATACATGCAGCTACCCCGGTTCTCCAAAAACTACTCGCACAGTTGCAAGGGTCCTGATCGATTATTTCAATGATCTACTTTTTCTTTTCCAAAGCTTTTCTTCTGAATAAATCTTTCTGATAGTTTGGTCAGGGGTTGCGATGAAGCGGCCCTGCTCTGAACCTTGTCATAGTCTTCCCACATGGTGTTGAACAACCTGTCGAGCGTAGAAGTGATCAAACCATAATTTTTTACATAGCGGGCATGGTGCATGGCATGATAGGCCGGTGTGTTGAGCACCCTGCCAATCCAGGTCTGCGTATATCCCGGCTCCCTGATCTCCACATTGGAATGACCCAGGGTATTGGTAACAAAATAAAACACGTAATAAGCCACGATGCCGTAAAAAGAAATGGGCATGACATGGGACAGTGCTGCTACAGGAAGAAGAATGCCTACAGAGAAAATCAGTTTTTCCATGAAGGAAAAAGAAATAGAACTTAATGGGTTAGTGATTTTAGATTTATGATGTTCCCTGTGGATCCACAACAACGATTTATGATGCATGGCCCGGTGAGAGAAATAATGCCAGATCTCGGTCCATACAAAAACTATTGCGAACGTATATACAAAACAAAGCCAGCTGGTATCCTGAACCATCAACAGTCCCGAATACATAGCCAGGCCAATCAAAAATGCGTGAAGGGGTGAAGTAAGAAAAGAATTTTGCAGTTCTTCTTTCAGTTGTTCCTGCGAAGCCTGCAGGCTATAAATGCGGCGTACTTTTTTTGACTTGTACAGCTGGATGAAACCAAAAACGATGATGTGGTTTGCCACTGCCAGTAAAGCAAGTACGATGATAGGTTTCATAGAGATTGAATTTAGTTGGCTGTCATCTTGAGATTTACATATTTGTACTTAACGGGTTTCTTTCCATTATTCTTGAACTTGTAAATAAATGTTTCCAGTACACCCACAAAGAAGTCGGTTCTTGCAAATATGAATATCCAGCTGGTCCGCATCTTTCCGTTCATCATCAGTTCTTCGGAGTGAAGCAGTTTTGACTTGCGGGGATACCCGTAAATGTCTGCCAGGCTTTTCGCAATGGTTCCGCAGATCAGCATTTCTTCTCTCTGCATGCTTACCTTGATGGCAAAGAGCAGCCAGAACCAATAGCCCCAGAATCCCTTCCTGTATTTAACGGATAACCAGAAGCAATTGAGCTCGCAATAAGTAGTGCCTTCAACATAATCATACAGTCTGTGCTTGCTTTCTTCTCCTGCAAAAACCTCGATGGTCCTGTAAGGATTGATATTGCCGAGCACAAAGCCTCCGCACATCTTATTTCTAAGGTTGAACGCAGCATACACATCCCTCGTTTCCAAAAAATCTTCAGGCACATTGAGGCCGGATACGCTGATATAGCGCTCCCGGAATTCCTTGAGCAGATGATCTTGCGTTATTTTTCTTAAAAAAATCATTTGTTAGATATTAGATTAGGGTATCATTGTGCATACCCTGGGCTGTTATTTAATTTTAGTCCTGTATTCTTTGGCGTACGAGCATAATGCCGCCACCTCTCTGTTTAATAGAGCTATTGATTCAGTCAGAGATGTTTCATCTTTGATATTATTGTTCTTGTCGAAAAACCTTGCGTCCTTCAGCCTCTTAAGATCATCCTCTATGATGTCCTTGGTCAGTTTCCTTTTCTGGAGTATCGAACCAATCTTGCAAATCACGAAATCCATTTCTCCCCTCTGGTTGTTGTCCAAAATGCTTGCGATCCGGTCGTAAAATATTTCGAGCCTGGAGCGAGGAATGTTTTTCGAATAGATGGTCCATTCTGGCCTTTCTACGAGGCGGATCCAGATGGTATTGCTCTCGGCGTCTGCGGTTCCGTTGGCGATAATCGAACGGACCACATTCTCCCATATCTTGGCCAGGCTGGTTGCTTCTTCCGCAATCTGGTCCAGATAGTCTGCGATCTTTAGATCCCTGTCCTTGTTATTCTTGAATACACTAAGAATCCAGAAATTAGGGCTGATGGAAAGTCCCATATTGATGATGTTAATTTTGTTGCTTTAAAATTTTATGTTGAAATGATCCGAAAACCATTTCATGGAATCCTGCACCTGCAGCCTCCCGGCGGCATCGATGCGGTTTTGGTTTTTACAGGTTATTGACATACACGTTGTTTGGTTATTCAGAACTTTTGATGTTTATCCTGCTCTTTCCCATACGGTGGTTCGTCCAAACCAGGAGATGCCCACATAACCACGAATGGAAAGTGTCTTTCCTTTGTAGGTCATGTTGCAATCATAGGTCTTACCGTTCTCGGGATCATAGATGGTGCCGTCATCATAACCATTGTCGCCATCTTTTTCAAATCCCTTCAGGATCAGCAATCCCACCAGCGGCTGTCTTTGTAAATTTGACTTCGGATTATTGTCATCCAGTTTGGGTTTGCCGTTCTTGTTGGGTTCTTTAAGCCAGATGATCTTGCCATAGAATTTTCCATCGGCAGCTTTGTAGATCTGGATCTTGGCGTCCTTCTTGTCATTGAACCAAATACCTTCCACTTTATCAGACTGTGCATGCACCTTAGCGGAGATGCTGACAAGGGCTATCAGGCCCAGGATGATTTTCAGAAAAGGTTTTTTTACAATTGACATAAAACTTTTTTTAAAGTGATAGAAGCAATCAGTTTCTATTTATGGGAAAACAACTCCCTTATACTTCGTAGCATCTATTTGTGGAATAGAAATGCTGTACTTGGTATTGATAGAACGGATAAACTCATTTGCAAGCAGCGCATTTCCCATTGGTGTCAGATGCACACCATCCAGAGAAAAGATGCCACCGGCAACAAATTGAGCCGAGAGTCCTACACCATTGTACACAATACCTTTCTGCGCACTCTTCATGAAACCATTCATATCTACCCATGCCAATACATATTTGACTGCAGTAGCCATGATTTTGCTGTTGTATGCATTGATGGCACTGTGTACCTGGGTTACTTCATCAGCGGTAAGAACAAACTGATTGGGAATGGGTTTCATTGATCCCCATCCAGCGCACTTCAGTGAGTCCTGTGGTACACTCAGAAGAATATATTCGCCCTGGTTGATCTTTCTCATTCCACCCGGAGCATTTGCATCTTCAATGATAAACGCGTTGTATCCAGGCTGAAAGCTGATGCCAAGTGGCGCATAGGCTGCTGATAAGGCGCTGGCATTTGTATTGTCAAGTAACAAGCCATTATAAGGAACGGTTGTGAAATAAGGAAGGTTTTCAATTTCAGGAATGTTGACCAGCGCACCTTTTGCTCCATGAGCAGTCAAGGTATTGACAACAAGTTCAAGACTGCTGTCAAATCCATATCCTGCAGGACCGTTGCTCGGTGTGATCACATCAGCAGTTCCTCCGGAAAGCGCATAGGCCATCACGTCATCATTACCAACAGAGAGCGTGAAGAAGCTCGGATTTTGCGCAGCCGCTTCTGATAAGATGGATGCGCCCTGAGGATTCGCTGTCATGCGCGTAAAGAAGGGATTGAAATTTCCAAGACCTTTTGTAAAATCTCCATAACCCGGATAAACCGCAGTTACTGATTTCAATCCTGGAACGCCCATATTATTGAAAGGACCCTGAGCGGCGATGTTGGTACCAAATATATTCAGGTCTCCTGATGGAGCCACAAATTTGGGAGCCAGTGAAATTGCACCCATACAATCAGATGAAGGAGCAAGGATCATCCTCGAATTCTGCATCGATCCAATTCCTACCGATGATTGCGGTACGAGTGGCTGTTTGAAATTACCACCGCCAATCAATTTAAACTGTTGTGCAAGCAAATTGGGATAAGAAACCACCTGCGCATCATAATACAAAGCGTTGTCGGCATAGCCCGCAGTAAGTGAGTTTCCAATCGCTACATAATTGGTTACATCCAGTTGTCCCTTTTTGGGAACAGGAACGTCGATCTCAGGTTTACAAGAAACAACCAGGAGCGTGAGCGAACCGGCAGTAAGGATTTTATTGAATATAGTTTTCACGGTTGTAAGAATTAAAAGTTATAGGTAAAGGAAATTCCAGGAATGTACAGGTTGGTATTATATGTACCGGTCAATCCTGTTTGGGTATTGCTGTCTGTGCGCTTCATTTTTTCAAAAGTGAATGAAGCATCCAATACGAAACGATTGCTGAATTTGTATCCAAATCCGGCGGAATAATTGAAGTGTGTGGCATCTGGTACATCAGGACTTACATAGCCATCCTGAACAGGTGTAACCAGGTATTTGATTCCCATGCGCGCATCCAATTTGTCAGACATCATGTAAGACATTCCCAAACGGAAAGCATAAGCATCCCTGTAGTTGCGAACATCTTTGGTGTCTTGCAACTGCGGTGTATTCTGGGCGTAATCGAAAGTAAGTGTGTCGAAGCTTTTCCATCCAATCCTGTTCACATCAAGCGCCATGGTTAGTTTTTTGGAAGGCATATAAGCAAATCCCAGAGAAATAATATTGGGCAGAGGAAGACTCGTAGAAAAATCTCCTGAAGGGAAACTGGAAGACAGAGATGCAGGCACTGTAAAATTTGCCTGGCCTTTCTTGAGATCCATCTTTACATCCGAGTGATAGGTAAGTCCTACGGAGAAATTTTTTGCGGGTGCATAATACAATCCTGCATTAAAACCATAGCCCTGCGCATTTCCGCTGAGTTCTGCATGACCATAGTTACCATTGTTATCAACAAGAGGAAGATCTTTTTGAAGATTTACATTTCCGATCCCGTACACAAAGCCGGCACCGATGCCCAACTTGTTGCTGATTTTATAACTGATTGTAGGTTGAATAAAAACAGACTGCAGTTGAAGATGTGTCAGAATAAATCTTCCGCTCCATCCATTCTGCCAGTCAATGGTACTTCCAAAAGGTGTGTAGGCAGCCAATCCAAAACGAAGATGACTTTCTTTCTTTCCCATAACCAGATATCCGGTAAAAGGAAAGCTGACAGGTGAAGTTGTTTCTGAAACAGATTTAGAACCTTCGTCCATGAACTGTCCGTGAGAGAGCACAGGGCTTACGCCGGCGCTGAAACTATTTTGTTTTAAAAAGGAAACGCCGCCGGGATTATAATAAAGGGCTGCGCCATCCTGCATCAGTGCCGTACCGGTTCCGGCCATGGCCTGTTGCTTCTGCCCTTGCAGGCTCACCTGGAAACCCTGGGCATGGACTAAGAACGGCAGACTAACGGATAAAAGGACAATTATTTTTTTCATAAGGATTGACGATTATTATTGATTGATGATGTTTGGATGTAGAACTTCCCTTAACCAGGTGGACCAGACATGGATGATGTCTTACCTGTTTGAATGAATGATGAATGAATGCGGGAAAAATAATTTTCGCTCAGGCAGCGTGTGCGTAGTATTACCAGAGATGCTATGTGGTTTTTCATAACGTACGGTACTTATTTATTGGATTCAAAACTCAGAGCCTGACGCGACAAGGCGTTAAAAGTAGAAAGACTATAATTGAAATGCAAGTCTTTCACCCCGTTACGGTGTAAATAATTTACGTATTGATAAAACCGGACAGGAAGAAGATAACCAAAATAAATGTACAATAACCTGATTAGCACATTCTTGTTTTTTAGAAAAAAACCTTATCCTTCGCCGGTATTGTAAATTAATATATATATCTAAGACGCTTTACGAAGTAAGTTTTCTACTCAAATAGTTCATAGTTGATATAAAAGAGATGGATGTGAGATGTGAGATGAGAGATGTGAGAAGAGAGATTTAAATGGCGTTCGTATTACTTCATATCTATGTTTGTTGATAAAAAGATTAAAGAGAGTCAGCCGCGGGCAAACTTACCGAAAGCACAGGAGTGCGACGCAAATGAACTTCATAGATATTCTACTGCTGGTTTCAAATTGTTCTTCCATTTCTTAAGATAGTAATGGGAAATATATGTTTTAAAACTTTTTATTAGAAAACATTTAGGGGAAAGAAATAATGAACCTGGCCAGGTGCAGATGAAGGGGCTTTTGTTGCGTCGCACTCTTGTACGGTAGGAAGACTGTTCAACAACAACTCAGTAATAAAAATAGAAGTCATCTAAATACTGTTAGTTCTATTGAACTATCAATGGAGATTGCTTGCGCCACCGTGCGCCGGTGCTGAAGCTATGGCGCAGGCACCTATAGTTTTAGCCCCGCACCCTGCGGGGGTCTTTGCGCTCGCCATGAGGAACTCAATTACATTGCTTGCTGCGGGTCTCAAGATTTTTGGTGATGATACTTCCTGCCATGTGCTGTCAATCGTTTACTATTTGTTTTTTGCCTTAATATTCCATTTGTCGAATTCTCGCGATCGTTTGTCGAAATGGACTTTCGGAATCATTTTATGCGAACCATCTTTGTCTCAGCAAATGATACGGCAATATCCGAAAAACCATCCAAGTCCGAAGAAAAGCCGATCCAAGAAAAACCAAAAAGATCCAGATCCGAAAAACCAAAATTTCAGATCCAGAAAAACCAGAAAATCCAAATCCGGAAAAACGTAAAAAGGCAGTCAGGGGTACATTGAAGATATAATCCATCCTCATGAAACCGAATCCGGAACTCTGACAAGAAATTGAACCGCTCAACGAGCGGTTTTTTTTATCGCAGATTTTGGAGATTAGAGGATTTCGCAGATGGTCTACTAAAAGAAATTCTTTCCTCAGTGCTCAAGAAGTCGTTTCAGTTAGTTTGTTTAATACTCAAAGAGCCAAAAAGAATCGCTTATACCCGTAAGGCTACATATGAACTTGCGTTCCTTTGCGTTCCTTGCGTCCTTTGCGTTTAAAAATATTGAAATTAGAAACGACTGCTCTAGTCAGTGAACACCGACCGCCTGTTAGTCCGCCGACTTTGAACTCTGAACTCCGAACTCGAAACTCCGAACTCCGAACTGTGAACTTTGAACTTTGAACTTTGAACTCGGAACTCCCGACTCCGAACTCCCAACTCCGAACTATCTCTTCTCCAACAGCCACCACAATCTCTTTCTGGGTTTAATTTTATAATTGGTGCGGATATAACGGCTGATATGATCCATGGCATGATCCACATTATCGGTGAGGACCACCAAATCCAGGTCTTCCTTTGAAATAGTACCCTTGTCGGCCATGAGTTGCATGGCTTCCCACAACTCTTTATAAAATTCTTTTCCAAAGAGGACCACAGGAAAAGTAGCGAGCATTTTTGTTTGCACAAGTGTAAGCGTTTCAAAAAATTCATCCATGGTGCCGAATCCGCCAGGAAGAATAATAAATGCATAAGAGTATTTTACCATCAGCGTTTTTCGCACAAAAAAATGATCGAAAGTTACCAGCGTATGCATGTATTTATTGGCCACCTGTTCAAAAGGCAATTTGATATTGCATCCCACGGAATGGCCTCCGCTCTCAAAAGCTCCACGATTCGCGGCTTCCATGACGCCCGGACCACCACCTGTCATGGTTGTAAAGCCAGTGTCCGCAATACGCTTTCCAAATTCCCTCGCTGATTGATAATAAGGACTGTCTTCCCTGAACCTGGCAGAACCAAAAACAGTAATGCAGGGACCAACAAAATGCAAACAACGAAAACCCATGATGAACTGCTTAAAAACCTTCCAGGCAAAAGACAGTTCATAACCCCTGCTCTTCGGACCTTCGAGATACACTTGTTCTTTCGGAGGAATAATAGGATCCTGCTTTTCTTTCTTCGGAATTTTTTTCTCACCGGCCATGATTAAAAATAGTTGAAAATAGTTGATAGTTGATAGCTGGTAGTTGGTAGAAAAAAGAAGAGATGTGAGATGTGAGATGAGGGATGAGAGAGGACGATAGATGTGAGCACGCTAATTGCGGCTGATCGATTAAAAGGCAACCAGAATAGTGAATAGTGAATGAGGGCTGAATCGGACGGTGAGTTGAATAGTGAATATTGAATAGCGACTCTGATTTTACGGAGTCCTCTTTTAATTCAACTGTGTATATTTAGCCTGCTCACAGGCATTGTCGACTCTCATCTCTCATCCCTCATCTCACATCTCTCTCCTCTCATCCCTCATCTCACATCTCACATCTTCTCTTACCTTCGCTTCATGAAGATCATCAGCTATAATGTAAACGGAATCCGGGCTGCGATGAAGAAAGGATTTGTAGACTGGCTGAAGACACATCCTGCTGACGTTATCTGCATTCAGGAAAACAAGGCCCAGCAATCCGACGTGGCTCCGGAAATTTTTAATGAACTCGGTTACCATGACCACTGGTTCTGTGCACAGAAAAAAGGTTACAGTGGCGTTACTGTTTTTACAAAGATCAAACCCGATAAAGTGCAGTGCGGAACGGGCCACCAGGTGAGTGACGACGAAGGGAGAGTAATGCAGCTTGATTTTGGAAAGCTAAGACTCATTAACGCATATTTTCCTTCCGGCACAACGGGCGAAGAAAGACAGACTTATAAATACCAATGGCTGAACGAATTTTTTGATTACTTGCAGGGGCAAAGAAAAAAATATCCGAATATCATCCTTTGTGGCGACTACAATATTGCACACAAGGAGATCGACATCCACAATCCATCGGGCAATAAAAACACTTCTGGATTTTTACCGGAGGAACGAGCATGGATGGACAGGTTTTACAGCAATGGATGGATAGACAGCTTTCGTGTTTTCCATCCGGAACCTCACCGATACAGTTGGTGGAGTCAGCGCTTCCCAAGCGTCCGGTTGTCCAACAAAGGCTGGCGCATCGATTACATCAGCGTTACCGAACCGGTAAAACCTTTCTTGCTGGATGCAGAGATCTATCCCGATGTCAAACACAGCGATCATTGTCCTGTTTATCTTGAAATCGATAGTCAAAGCTTTCACAAATGATCATTTACAATGTTACAGTGAAAGTGGAAAGTCAGATCAGCGCAGTTTGGATGCAGTGGTTGCTGGAAGAACACATTCCCGACATCATGAAC
>JBJMLU010000186.1:0-10912 GCA_045805145.1 Flavisolibacter sp.
AAAGAAACTTCATCTTTTTCAGATTTTAATCCAAGCGTGTACATCAGAGGCAAATAATGTTCCGGTGTCGGAATAGAAAGCAGCGCTTCTCTTCCCAGGCTGCGGTAATCTATGAGCTGGTCATGCCTGTCATTGCCAATCAGTTCTTTGAATTGCTGGTTCATCTGCAAGGCCCAGTCATATCCATATTCGGATTCATTGAGCCGGTCCCAGGCCACCATCCTCAGGTTGTGCACCATGTTGCCACTGCCAATGATCAATACTGATTTTTTTCGCAGCGCATACAACTCTTTTGCTAATTCATAGTGATAACGTGCATCTTTTGTGTAATCGATGCTCAACTGAAGCACAGGAATTTTTGCATCAGGATACATATGCCTGACCACAGTCCATGCACCGTGATCCAATCCCCATTCATGGTCCATTTCTATTTTCACTTTACTCACCAGTTCAGCGGTTTGATGGGCCAGTGCCGGATAACCAGGAGCAGGATATTGAACTTGATATAATGCTTCAGGAAAACCTCCGAAATCATGGATCGTCACCGGGAAATCCATGGCCGTGATCCTGGTACCACGTGTGAGCCAGTGCGCCGATACAATAAGAACCGCAGCTGGAAGTGGAATATCACTCGCCAATTTTTTCCAATAATTGCTGAATTCGTTTTCTTCAATTCCATTCATCGGTGAACCATGACCCACAAAAACTACGGGCATGAGCTGCCCGTTTTCTTTGAGCTCACTGGTAAACCTGTTGAACTGCGATATTGTATTCATTTGTTGTTCCTCCATTTAAAAAACTCAGAATTAATAAGCAACCGTAAACCGCTTCCCGATATGCCTGGGTTGTTCCAGTTCGTCAACGATGGCTGCAGCCAGGTCCTCAACTGAAATCACGCTCCGACCGTTTGGATCAAAAACAGGATTTTCCAGACCGGTGCGGTATTGCCCTTTTTTATTTCCTGATGTGCCCTGATGCATTTCAACTGCCGGACTTAAAAATGTCCATTCCAGTTCCTTTTCATTTTTAAGCAGGTTGAGATAATCGCGTGCGGCAAGTGCTCCGGGTTTCCATTCAGCTGGAAATTGCGGAGTATCTACCAATTGTTGACCAGGAGCAATAAAAAGACTACCTGCGCCTCCAACAAAAAGAAATCTTTTTACACCTGATCTTTTCACTCCCTCCTGAACCGCTTTTGCACCTTTGAGGAAATCTTCATACAAATTCGGGTTTGTCCATCCGGCATTGTATGCACTCACCACCGCATCGGCTTTCTTTATGCTTTGAGCCAGTTCTTCCTGGTTGAACACATCAACTTTTATTTTCTTGAGTTGCGGATCTTCTCTCTTAATATTCTCAGTATGCCGGGCAAGCGCAATCACTTCATGGCCTCTTTGCAAGGCTTCGTTTAAAATGGCTGACCCTACAAATCCGCTGGCTCCAATCAATGCAATTTTCATTTTAGTTTATTTATGTTTGATCTGTTTTTAGTAATGGCTGCGTCAACACTTGCTTTTCCTCCGCCACCAATCAATACGATCAATGCCAGTGAAAGCAACAGTAAGAAATATTCAATCCCCTCTCCTTTCTGATTTCCATTCCAGTTCATAAAAAATCCATTGGCCAGGTGAACTTTGAAAATAATTCCAATAAAAAGTCCAAGTATGCCCAGTGCAGCAATGCGGCTTAGAAATCCAAAGAAGAGAAGTAGCGATCCGATACTTTCGATTAAGATGACCAATACGGCTAGCACATAAGGCAGTTTTACCATGCCGGTTAAGAATCCCATTGTACCGGTGAAACCATAACCACTGAACCATCCGAATAGTTTTTGCGCGCCGTGAGGAAAAATCACGATGGCAATGGTCAGTCTTGCAATTAACGCCGACCAGTTATCACGATTTGTTTTTAAAATATTCATATTGTCTGTTTAATTGTGTAAAATCTTCCAGCCTGCCAGCGTTCGGTATTGATATTTCAGATTGATCTGAATAAGCAAGGCTGTCATGTTTTCGAGTATCCGGCTTTGTGAAAGTGCGCCTGCAATCACAGGATTGAAGCCCGCTCTTGTTACCAGCTCTGATACAATCTGTACCGATTCCTCATCATCACCCGCCAGAAATGAATCGATTTGTTGGCCGTGGATCGTGGGCTGTTCAAAATCAGCAGCGAACGCGGTGCTGAATGCTTTTACAATTTTTGAATGTGACAGCAGTTTCTGTAATTCTTCAGCCGCACTGCTATCAGGCGCTGTTACCAAACCATCAAAATTTTTATTCAGTGGATTGGAAATGCTCACCACTATTTTTCTGGTGGCTACCTGTCTGATTTGCTCTGCCACTTCTTTTTCCAGGTGATAAGGAATTGCAGGAATGATGATATCTGCTTCCCAGCTAGCTTCTACCTGACAAGCCATGGTATCCAGGTCTGATGCCGGATGTTGTTGTCGTATCTTCTCAGCAAGCGCGGTCAACTTATCCTTGTCTCTTGCAAAAAGCAGCAACCGGTCCGATCCCCCCGACAATTTTTTTGCCAGAGCAGCTCCCATATTTCCTGTTGCTCCAATGATGGCGATTGTCCTTTTCATTTTTTAGTTTTCTATCGCAAAGCTAGCATGCACCCATCCCCTGTTCCATTGACACAGGATAAGAAATGGCGTTGATATAGATCAATGGGGAAGGTATTGAGGTATTAAGGTATTGAGGTATTAAGATGGAATTAGGAATTAGGAATTAGGAATTAGGAATTAGGAATTAGGAATTTGGAATTAAAGCGAGATGTGGGAGGAAGAAGGAGGAACAAGTTTTTTTGGGTAGTTATTATTTATTTCATTTCTTCTCCGTCTCTTTTTTTTCTGCGGATGCGGCTAAGTGTTTCGGGTGTGATGCCGAGGTAGGAAGCCATCATGTGTTGAGGCACACGCTGAGGAATATCGGGGCAGGATTGAACCAGGTCACTATAGTTTTTTTCTGCTGAATGACTCAGGGAGCCTACCAATCTTCTTTGTGTAGCAATGATATTTTTCTGAAGAAGGATTCTAAAGTATCGTTCGAGTTTGGGGAGCTTTTCCATCATCTCTTCTTCTGCCTTTCTGCCAAGCAAGAGTAGTTCGGCATCTTCGAGTGCATCTATGTTGTACTGTGAAGGTTCGCCGGTGAGAAAACTGTACTGATCGGAGATCCACCAGCCTTCGAAGGCAAATTGTATGATGTGTTCTCCTCCTTTTTCATCAAGAGTGTACGACCGGAGCAGTCCTTTCTCCACAAAAGCAATATAACGGCATACATCACCTTCCTGCAGAAAGTATTGTTTCTTTCTTAGTTTTTTGGGAATGAAAAAACTCAGGCAAAGTTCTTTTTCCTGCTCCGACAGCCTGATCTTTTCATTTAATTTTTCAAACAGAAGATCGAACATAGTTGATGGCAAATGTAGTGTGTGTAAAGGTATTGGGGTATTGGGGTAATAAGGTATTCAGTTGAATTGCCACCTACGCCAAGGCTTCGGTGGCCAAAGAGGAATTAGGAATTGGGAATTTGGGAGAGAACAGGTTTCTATGAGATCATCAATCCAGTAATCCTTTTAATCAATCCGTGAAATCCAATTTCAATCCGTGAAATCCGTGATTAGTGCAAAAGCGGTAAAATCTTTGCGGCCCTCTGCGCATCCATAGCATTCTTTGCGTTTCCCTTCCTCTAATAACCTTACTATGATGATTCAAATCATCCTCTTCGATACTTTACTGGTGGAGACGAACAATATTCACCGGAAAAAACCAGTCACTTACCGGCAAAATTCTGGACAGTTACCTATCTGTACTTGCCTTTGCCCAAAACAGGAACTTACTTTGACCTAAAATCAAGGATATGACAGATGAACAATTTAAAAATGAGATCAGGGAAAGATGGGGAGGCGATCCGCACCAAAGGGCTCGCGGACGCGTGTGGACTGGATTCTTTATTCTGGTCCTTGGTGTACTGCTTTTACTGAAAACAGCCAACATCTTGTTATTCCCTTACTGGTTTTTTACATGGCCAGTGCTCATGATCGCTATTGGACTGTTTTCAGGTATCCGGCATGGATTCCGGGGAGCCGTTTGGCTGATGTTCATAATTATCGGAGGTCTCTCCCTGGTCGACAATATTGATCCAACACTTCACATGGACCGTTTTAATTGGCCAATCATTTTTATCGCCATCGGACTCGTGTTCATTTTTCGCCCACATAAGAATCGCTGGGGTGGATGGAGAAGGCGCATGCAACAAGGAAACTGGGGACAGCAAGGGCCTCTTACTGAAAACAGTTCTGATAGTGGAGAATTTACGTCCGACCGGAGAGATTTTGTTGACATCACTTCAGTTTTCGGCGGAGTAAAAAAAAATATTCTGACGAAAACTTTTAAGGGCGGGGACCTGGTTTGTTTCATGGGTGGAGCAGAATTGAATCTGACACAGGCGGATTTTAGTGGAACCGTAAGAATAGACACAACCAATATTTTTGGGGGAACAAAACTGATCGTTCCATCTTCGTGGGATGTGCAGAGCGATGTGACCGCCATTTTTGGTGGCGTGGACGACAAACGACAACTAGTAGGAGTCAACCTCGATCCCAACAAAATCCTGATATTGGACGGCACCTGTATGTTTGGAGGAATAGAGATCAGGAGTTTTTAAAAAGCTTTTAGCCGTGAGTTGTGAGTTTCGAGCCAGCAGCCAAAGACGAACGGCTTCCTGCCCCCAATACCTTATTACTCTAATACCTTAATTCCTAAAAAATGAATTGGTACCTCGCCAAGATAACATACCGGATCGTTTGTGGTGATGGCCGGCATACAGCACAATTTGATGAACAACTAAGATTAATCGCGGCAGACGATGAAGCAGAAGCTTTGGACAAAGCAAGATCCATAGGTTACCGGGAAGAAGAAAGTTTCTACAATCTGAAACAGCAGTTGGTTCAGTGGCAATTTATTGACGTGCCCGAACTTCATCTGCTCAATGTTCTGATTGACGGAGCAGAACTTTACTCAAGGATAACAGAAGTGGATGATCCGGAGAACTATATTGCATGGACGCACCACAAAGCGCAATTTTTAAAAGAGAATCACGGACAACAATTGACTCACATAATTTAATTCATTGGCAAGCCTACCACTGAAAACAATCAGGTTCCGCTTAACATTCGGCGCATGTTGGTGCATGTGGGCTGCTTTACATTTATTGATCCTGTACCGTTTTGGATTTCCGTTGACTATTGCTCTTTGGGATAGTTTGGTAAGCAATGTGTTGCTGGCTTTTCTGTCCATCATGGTAACGATCATTTTACAGTTTTACATACCTCAAAAGAATAAATATGGATTTATACTTGTTCTTTGTTTTGTTCTTGCTATTATTTGGTTTTTTGTAAGCCGTTCGCTGCTCATGCTGATATTGGGAGGAGCGCCAGACTACTATGCATTCTTCTCGGAGTCCATATTCATCCGCATGGCATTTGGCTTTCTCGTGATCGGTTGCATGGCACTGGTGAGTGTGTTGTGGTACACCATCCAGGACCAGCAGGAAACAGATAGAAGAAAAGTAGAGGCAGAAAAACTGGCCAGGGAAGCCGAGTTATATAAATTACGTCAGCAACTTCAACCCCATTTTCTTTTCAATAGCCTTAACTCCATCAATGCATTGATCGGAACGCGTCCGCAACAGGCAAGAACCATGATCCAGCAACTGTCCGATTTTTTGCGCGGTACGCTAAAAAAAGAGGACGACCAGTGGATCAGCCTTGAGGAGGAACTAACGCATCTCGAACTTTATCTCGATATAGAAAAACTACGGTTCGGTCATCGTCTCTCCACCGAGGTAAGGAACGAAACTATAGGAACGCCCTTTCAATTGCCCGCAATGCTGCTGCAACCAGTCGTGGAAAACGCTATCAAATTTGGATTGTACGACACTACCGGCGATATCACGATCAGCATTGAAGCCAAACAACAGGATGGAAATCTCGTCCTGGAAGTAACCAATCCATTTGATCCTGAAACCGCTTCCCCCAAAAAAGGAACTGGCTTTGGACTAAGTTCCGTACAAAGAAGACTCTACCTGCTTTTTGCACGAAGCGATTTGGTTCAAACCCGCACACAAGAAAATCTTTTCATCACTACTATAAAAATTCCCCAGCTTCATGATCAAGGCAATCATAATCGATGATGAACCACTGGCGCGGCTGGTCATTAAAGAATATCTCCAGGATTCTTCAGAGATCGAAATCATTCAGGAATGTAATGACGGGTTTGAAGGCGTTAAGTCCATCATGCAGCATCAGCCAGGACTGATCTTTCTCGACATCCAAATGCCGAAGATCAACGGCTTTGAAATGCTCGAACTCCTGGAACAGCGACCTGCAGTGATTTTCACCACTGCATACGATGAATATGCCATAAAGGCTTTTGAAACCCATGCCGTGGATTATCTGCTGAAACCTTTCAGCAAAGAAAGATTTGACAAGGCACTGGAACGGTTTTTTAACCAGGCGCCGGTTCAAAAAAAGAATACCGAAAATTTATTGCAATCAGGAACACCCCTGCCTTCACAGTCGGAACGCATTGTGGTGAAGAATAGCGGTAAGATCAAGATCATTCCGGTGCCGGATATTCTGTACCTGGAAGCCGCAGATGATTATGTGAAGATCTATACCAGGGAAGGAAGTTTTCTGAAGAATAAGACCATGGGTTTTTTCGAAGGAAGCCTTCCGCCTGCACAATTTGTTCGCACTCACCGCTCCTACATCCTCAACATCCAGGAAATTTCGCGCATCGACCCATACGAAAAAGAAAATCACCTGGCTATTCTTCGATCCGGCGCCCGCATTCCCATAAGCAAAAGCGGCTATGCCCGACTGAAAGAAGTACTTGGAATATAGTTGATAGTTGGTAGAAGGGAGATGGTGGAGGACAGATGACAGAAGAAAACAATATCGTTAAAAATAGTTTGAAGGAACGGAATTATAACTACAACTTCTCTCCTATCAACTATCAACTACCAACTAAAAAAAGTCCTCCCTGGTGGGGGAGGAACTTTTAATCATAGGCTAGCAACAAGCTATTGATGTAGAACTACGGCTGGCAGGTGGGTATCTTCTCCCCTTCTTACAACTACATTATTGATTGTTGAATCAAGAAATCCATTCTGACCTTCGATGAACAACTTGTAGTTCCCGGCCGCAAGTCCCATGATCTTGAATTCTCCCTCATGATTTTCCGGAATTGCAGTTGCTGTATCTGCACCCTGAATTGCCATCACAACTGCCCTGGCATTTTCTGGAAGGATCTTTCCTTCAATGCTGCCCGTATGGCTTTTAGTAAACAATTTTATTTTTGGTCTCAGTTCAAATTCACTGTTGTTTGCTCCCCCGCTATTGTCTATACGTATGGAATTGCCCGCATCGAAATCCAGCCAGGATACAAGCTTCCCAGGCTCCAGTCTGTCCATATCGTCATCGCTTATATTGATCACGACCTGCTGTTGATCCTGGTCCTTGATCCGAAGTGGAAAGGATTGTCCGTTGCGCATGACACTATTTTGTGAACCCAGTGTAAGACGGATCTTGCGGATGGAACCCGAGGGAACAGATCCATTTGCAAACACCGTATCCAGTCCGTTGCGGAATTTCAAAATATTATATACGCCTGGTTGAATGGAAAGGTTGATCCAGCCCTGGTCGGAAGTGTTGTCTTCCATTCTTACTTCGAGCTTTTGAAGGTCGATGAAGACAGAATCGAAAACCGGAGTCTGATGATCCGTGAGAAAAATCTTAATGGTGGCAGGACCTATAGAGGAACCAGATGATTGTTCTTTGCTGCAAGAGGCAAGAATTGAAAAAATTGCCAGGAGCCAGGCTGCTGTCCGAAGTGGTGATGTGCTTTTCATGATTGATTGTTTATGATATGGAGATTTGTCAACGGCACAAATCCATTTGTAACCGAAAGCACTAAAAAACTTTAGAGATCGAAAACAACCGGTTGGTTGACGAGCTGGTAATGCTCATTGACCTGGCTTGCATTGATGAAACGGATGCCTGATCGTTTGATATTGCCGTAAGATTCGTGGATATGTCCGAACAGATGCACTTTGGGCTGGATGGTAAGAACAGTCCGCAGCAAGTCCTGGCAGCCAACGTGCGTTTCATCAACCACCATATCCAGAAATCCATAAACCGGTCCATGTGTGACAAGAAGTTCTGTGCCCGCAGGAATCAGTTTCCAATGCTTTTGTATTTCTGGCCCGCGATGCCGGTTGAAGGCCCAGTTGTAAAACCAGGGAGTGATGGGCGAGCCCCAGATGTTGATACCATGAATATTGATCCCTGAGTCGCTAAGGTAGATTACGTTAGAAGGGATTATTTTTTTTAGATCAGACTCCTTCATTTGCTCCATGATAAAATCATGGTTGCCCGCAATAAAAATCTTATGCTTGAATTTCTGTTGTTCGAACCAGTCCAGAAAAACCATGACTTCATCCCTGGTTCCTTTGAGCGTGATGTCTCCTGCATGGACCAGTACATCCCCCGCCGGAAGCCTCATGGGATGATGTAAATTATGTGTGTCAGAAATGGCAACAAATCTCAAGGATGTTCTGGTTTATACAACAAAGCCGTCCCGGGCAGGGACAGCTTTGTTGCAAGATAGTGTACTGATTATTGTTCTTCCTTGTCCATACTTGTGTTCCGGTTGGAAGACTGATCTGCGTTTTTCTTTTGGGGTACGGATCTCTTTCCTCCGGTTTGTTCACCGTGACTGGATTTTCCACGATTAGCTGCTTGTCCGAATCCCTGGCTGCTTTGATTGCTTGCTCCTTGTCCGGACGTTCCGTTTTTGTTATGATCACCTCTGCCTGACATAGTTTGTTTTTTTACGTATCTACAAAAGTTATCTTTATGCTACTGCAGTTATTATGCCATTCAATATTCCAATTAAACCGGCCTTTTCGAAAAAACGGATCTTATTTTATTCCTTTCTTTTTTTCTCTTGTGTTGCGAATGCCCAGCAGGCAGATACAGTAAAAGAGAAAACGATGGAAGAAGTGCTCATCAAAGCGTTTGAGCAGAACCGTAAGTTGAAAGATGTGCCTGCTGCCATTAATTACGTGAGCCATTCTACGATCGAACAGTTCAGTCCTACCTCTGTTTTGTCAGCCATCAATACAACGCCTGGACTAAGAATGGAGGAGCGTTCTCCCGGAAGTTATCGGATCAATATCAGAGGCAGCTCGCTCCGATCTCCATTTGGTGTAAGGAATGTAAAGATTTATTTCAACGACATACCCATTACCGATCCTGGCGGAAATACTTATCTCAACCAGCTTGGCTATTATAATTTCAATTCAATAGAAATCATTAAGGGTCCGGGAAGCAGTTTATATGGAGCCGGCACGGGTGGTGTCATGCTCATCGAAAGCATGAATGGACGGGAAGAACCGGGTGCCCTCACCGAGTATGCATCAGGAAGTTATAATCTCAGGAATATTTATGTTTCCGTCACAACTGGTCCACAGAATTTTGTGAGCAGGGCCAGCTTTCAACATCAGGAGAATGCAGGATACCGCCAACAATCATCATTGAAAAGAGACGTTCACAGCTGGACCGGACAGTTCCGGTTTAACCCGAACAAACTGCTTAAGGTTAGTTTTTTGTACGGTGATCTTTTCTATGAAACGCCGGGAGCACTCACCAAAGCGGAGTACGATAAAGACCCTACGGCTGCACGACCCGCTGGTGGCGGATTCCCGGGCTCTGTTGCAGCAAATGCCTCCGTGCACCAGCGCGAATTTATTTCCGGCGCTTCGTATGAACAAAAGCTCAGTAAGAAATGGGTGAATAGAAGCATGCTGTATGGCATGTTTACAGAATTACGAAATCCTACCCGCAGGAATTATGGAAGAAGTTCTGAGCCTCATGTTGGAGGCAGAACCATTTTCAAATTTATTCAGCCACTGAGCAAGGGAAGTTTTAACCTCGACTTCGGCGGAGAATGGCAAAGCGGATTTGCTTCAGTTTCCATCCATAAAAATGTTTCGGGTAATCCCGATTCACTTAGAACCTTCGATCAAATCAACAACCGGCAATCCTATGTTTTCACACAGGCTTCACTGGATTTAGCCGGATGGAGTTTTACCGGTGGGCTCAGCTGGAACTGGATGTGGGTGCATATACAGCATTTTGTTCCGGCTACGATAGGAGAACAGAGAAAGAATTTCGGGAACCAGATCGAACCGAGATTCGCTGTTATGAAAAAGCTGGGAAGCCTGAATGTTTATTCCAGTATTTCAAAAGGATTTTCTCCTCCCAGCACCGCGGAACTTCTTCCGACAGGAGGTACTATTAACCTCGGATTGAATCCGGAAGAAGGACTTAATTATGACGTTGGTGTAAAAGCGAAGTTTGGAAAGCTCGATGTGGATGTCAATGCATTTTTATTTAAGCTTAGAAATACGATCGTGCAACGACACGATACTGTGGGTGGCGACTATTTTACCAATGCAGGAAAAACCCGTCAGCGCGGTGTGGAAACTTATTTGGGATATCCGCTATTCGCATCATCTGCATTGATCAATCGAGGCCAGTTCTGGATTAGCCATACCTGGCATGTTTTCAAGTACGAAGAGTTCAAGCAGTTCAATAGTGATTTCTCCGGGAATAGTCTTCCTGCAGAAGCCCCGCACACCATATCAACAGGATTTGATTTTATTTTGAGAAACGGACTGCTCGCGAACCTTAATTATTTTTTTAGCGACAAAATTCCATTGAATGATGCCAATTCTGTTTATGCAGATCCTTATCATCTGGTAGGACTAAAACTCGGTTACCAAAGAAGAATCAGGGACAGGTGGAGAATCAAAATCATTGCTGGCGTGGACAACCTGCTGGA
>JBJMLU010000187.1:0-81374 GCA_045805145.1 Flavisolibacter sp.
ATACTGGAGAAGTCCGAATATAAGAGCTTTAGAAAGCAGCGCTATGCTTCCTTTGACCAGGGCCGGGGAAAAGACTTTGAGCAGGGCCACATGACCCTGGAGGAGCTGAGGCAATACGCACTGGAAAAAGGAGAGCCCGAGCAAAGAAGCGCAAGACAGGAGTGGATGGAGAATATGATTGGGAGATACTTATAGTTCGGAGTTGATAGTTGATAGTTCAAAGTTCAAAGTTGATAGTTGATAGTTCAAAGTTCATAGTTCGGAGTTCAAAGTTGATAGTTCAAAGTTGATAGTTCATAGTTCATAGTCTATGTACAATCATAACCAATAAAAACAGCAGTTGAACTTAAGAGATGAAACCGCAAAGGACGCAAAGAAGAGAACACGCAAAGAGACGCAAACAAGTGGTTTCCCTGCGCTTCTTTGCGCTCTTTGCGGTTAACAGCTCTTGTCCAAAGGGAAAACCAATGCCAATAAAAAAGAACCCGCTTTAAAACTTTTATCTTTTGAGTTTTCACTTTAGCAATAAACATAACAACTTGAAGTTTCATTTCCTCTCCATCATCCTGCTCATTTCTGTTTGCAGCTACTCTCAGACCTTAGCTTATAAGAATAAAAAACTTTCGCCAGAGGCAAGGGCCAAAGATTTACTGGCACGCATGACGCTTGATGAAAAACTGATGCAGGTACAATGTATCTGGAGTCAGAAGGCTACTATATTGAATAGTAATGGAGGATTTGATTCCGCCAAAGCCGGTCCAGTGTTGAAGAACGGGCTGGGTGAGATTGCAAGACTCAACGAAAACGCTGGTCCCAACAGCTATGGTTATCATCCAAGGGAAGCAGCCCTTCTGTATAATTCTATTCAACATTATTTTATTGAGCATACGCGGCTGGGAATTCCCGTTATGATCCATGAAGAATCCCTCCATGGCCAGCAAACACAGGACGCCACTAATTATCCCATTCCCATTGGCCTCGCCAGTACTTGGGACGAAGGACTCATGACCGAGATCTTCAGCAATGTAGCAGAAGAAGTGCGGGCCAGGGGCGGACAACAGGTATTGGCGCCCGTAGTGGACGTGGTGCGTGATCCTCGCTGGGGAAGAACCGAAGAAACCATGGGTGAAGATCCATACCTGATCTCAAGACTTGCAGTAGCGCAGATAAAGGCCTACCAGGGCGATAGTGTGTACCTGCCCAAAAATAAAGTGGCGACTACGCTAAAACATTTTGGTGTGCATGGACAAAGTGAAGGAGGCAACAATGTTGCTCCCAGTAATGTGGATGAACGTACAGCAAGGGAAATATTTTTGAAGCCCTTCAAGGCCTGTGTGCAGGAAGCAAAGGCCATGAATGTGATGGCCACCTACAATGAGCTGTGGGGAATTCCCGCGCATATCAACAAACATTTGCTCAAAGATATTCTCAGAGATGAATGGGGATTCAAAGGACTGCTGGTCTCCGATTATTATGCGGTAAGTGATGTGAGCACTTTGCATAGAGTTACACCGTCCGTTGATGAGGCGGGACTACTTGCTTTCAATGCAGGTGTAGACATTGAAACACCTGATCCGGGCGGCTTTAAAAACCTGAAACAATATGTAGTCAAGGGAAAAATCCCTGTCAGGCAACTCGATGAAGTGGTGAACCGGATACTGATCACGAAGTTTCGTCTTGGTTTGTTTGATGATCCCTATGTTGATCCTGACAAGGCAGAAGAAATCGTAGGCAGTCCTCAGAAAAGAGCCATTGCTTACAAAGCGGCAACAGAGGCTATGGTGTTGTTGAAAAACGATCATGATTTTCTTCCGCTCGATAAGAACAAGGTCCACACCATTGCATTTATTGGTCCGAATGCCGATAAATGTTTGCTCGGTGGATACTCCAGCAAGCCACGTGTTTGCGCATCGCCTCTTCAGGCCCTGAAAGAAAAATATGGAAAGCAGCTGAACATACTCTATGCAGAAGGTGTACGCATCACCGACAAGAACAACTGGTTTGCTGATACCATTCACCTCGCCGATCCCAGGGAGAATATTCAAAAAATAGCGGAAGCCGTACAGGTAGCGCGGCAGGCAGATGTGGTTGTATTGTTTGTAGGTGGTAATGAAAGTACCAACCGTGAGGGATGGGCATCCAATCATCTTGGTGATCTCCCTACACTGGAATTATTGAACGGACAACAGGAATTGATCCGGCAAATTGTAGCCACAGGCAAACCGGTTTGTGCTTTTGTGAATAGCGGTCCTCCCCTGAGCATCGGAAACCTTGTTGATTCTATGTCTGCTGTGATGCAGTGCTGGTACCTTGGACAGGAAGGCGGTTATGCGATGGTAGACGCTTTGTTTGGAGATGTGAACCCCGGCGGGAAATTGCCCATTAGTTTTCCGAGGAGTGCGGGAAACATTCCTGTTTTTTACAACTACAAGCCTTCGGCAAGAAGAGGATATAATCTTGATTTCGATGTGCGTCCGCTCTTTCCATTTGGCTATGGACTAAGCTACACGCAGTTTCAATACAGCAATCTGAAATTAAGTTCCGCTACGATGAAAAAAAATAGTACGGTATCAGTGAGTGTAGATGTAAAAAATATTGGAAGCAGGAAAGGATCGGAAGTGGTGCAACTCTATATCCGCGACGAATATGCATCCGTGCCACGACCGGTAAAAGAGCTCAAGGGATTCAGAAAGATCTGGCTTGATGCAGGCGCTTCTCAAACAGTGAACTTCACCATCACACCCGAACTCCTTTCGTTTTATAACAAGGAAATGAAATGGGTAGTCGAGCCGGGAATGTTTACCATCATGGTGGGCACTTCATCGGATAAAACGGATAATCTGTCCCTGATGGTGACTGAGTAGAATAGAGGAAAGATGAGAGATGAAAGAAGAGTGTTGGGGAAAAGCTTTGAGCTGTCGGCTTCGGGCCGTGAGAAGTAAGCACCGCCTCTAAAGAACCATAAACCACAAACCATAAACTTCTCTATGCCTTTGATTCAGACCATGCGTTGGTTCGGTCCTAACGATCCGGTGAGTCTTCAGGATATTCGACAGGCAGGATGTGCAGGTGTGGTGACGGCGCTGCATCATGTTGCCGTGGGAGATGTGTGGACGGTGGAAGAGATCAACAAGAGAAAAAAATTGGTGGAGGATGCGGGCATGAGTTGGAAGGTGATTGAAAGCCTTCCCGTGAGTGAGGACATCAAAAAAAAATCGGGCAATTATCTTCAGCATATAGAAAATTACAAGCAAAGCCTTCGCAACATCGGTGAATGCGGATTGGAAGTGGTTACATACAATTTCATGCCCATTCTCGACTGGATGCGCACCGATGTGAATTATGTCATGCCCGACGGAAGCAAGGCTCTTTATTTTGAACGTTCTGCTTTTATTGCCTTCGACCTTTTTCTTTTAAAAAGACCCGGTGCGCAAAAAGATTATTCAAAAGATCAAATACAAAAAGCAGAAGCAAGGTTCAGGCGAATGAGCACAGAAGAAAAAGAAACGCTCTACCGCAATGCTTTGCTTGGACTTCCCGGCAGTGAAGAGCGTTTTACTGAAGAACAAATACTCACCGCACTGAAGACCTACGATGGAATTGGTGCAAAAGAACTGAAACAACACCTGTTTTATTTTTTGAAGCAGGTAGTTCCGGTTGCAGAAGAAGCAGGATTGAAACTCGCCATTCATCCCGATGATCCTCCATATCCCATACTCGGACTGCCTCGTGTGGTGAGTACGGAAACAGATGCTCTTGAAATTGTGGAAGCTGCTTTGTCTCCGGCCAATGGACTTTGTTTTTGTACAGGATCTTTTGGTGCAAGGCCCGACAATGACCTCGCCGGAATGGTGAAACGATTGGGCGAGCATATTCACTTTCTTCATCTGCGAAATACCAGGAAAGACGAGGAAGGAAATTTTTATGAAGCAGACCATCTTGCCGGAGATGCCGACATGTACCAGATTGTAAAGGAAGTGGTGCTTCTGATGAAGAAAAGAAATATTTCCATACCCATGCGTCCCGACCACGGACACCAGATGCTCGATGACCTCCACAAAAAAACCTATCCGGGTTACAGCGCAATCGGAAGACTCCGCGCCCTCGCGGAACTTAGAGGCCTTGAATTGGGAATCACCCGCTCACTTAACTTGTGAGTCGTTTCACTCGGAGAATTCGCTTCGCTCATTTTTTGGTTTCACGCAAAGACGCAAAGAAGCAAAGGTTTTTAAGCTCTCTTTGTTACGGGCCGTCCTAATGGGTTTGTATCAAACACGACGTCTTCACTTCTTTAAATTGAATAAAATTATAGACCTGCAAAGAATGTATGGATTCAATGAAAAAAATTTTGCGGCTTTGCTTCTTTGCTTCTTTGCGTGAAACCTTCTAGACGTTTAAATTCTGTTTTCTCATCTGGATCCTATGCCGGAGGTATTTAAAAAAACGGGCGCGTTCTTTTTCGCTGACTGTACTGATAAGGGTTGATTTTTTTATCAGGTTTTGAACATAGTTGTACATATTGTCGCAGAAGCCCACGTCTCTTGTCATCATGTAATTGAGCACATTGTGCACCAGGTAAGCCACCTTGGTTTGATCGAGCTTCACCAGGATGGAATTTTCCAGAATAATGATCTCATTGAAATACATCTGGAAAGAAGCTCTTTGCGTTTTTGACGGATCGGCAGCATCAAATTTGTATCCGAGCGTGGCCTGCTGCTCAAGATGGTGGACCAGTTTTTCCAAAGCTTCATAGAGAATAAAAATCTCTTCATCACTGGCAAAAATGTTTGATTCATGATAGTACTCGATCTGCCGGATGGTGCTGTTCACCGATTCAATGTTCCAAAGCTCCACCGAGTCAATCTGTTTGTAGTATTCAAGCGTCTGCAGACCCAGCTGATAAAATTCATCGGGGTAAAGGTCCAGGCTAAATTTTTTCTGGGAGAACTCTGCGTGGTGAAGAATATTCTTCATCCAGAAATAATACTTGAATGCTGCCACTTCCCTGAAATGAAAATGATGGAAAATCGGAAGATCCTTACACATATAATACATGGTCCTTTCCTTGAAGCCTGTCATGTATTTCACATTCTGTAACACATTGGTCAGCCAATAATCGAAGCGGAAGGTTTCTGCATCTACAAAATTGCCAGTGAACTGAAAGCCTCCCGACTGTAGTCCAAGCAGGTTGTCAAGCGAAATTTTATAATGCAGGCAAAGCTTGTACACTTCCTCGATGCTGAGTGGTTTTTCACCTTTAATCCTCCGATAGGCGCTGTCTGTGCTGATTTCAAGCATGCCTGCCACTTCATCCACAAGAGCTGACTGACGTGGCAGTTTGTTTTTGATATTCTGAAAGAGCTGTATCTGAATGGATGGTGTGGACATATCATGAATTATCGTGAATGGAAGACCGGTACGGTATTTTTTTTAGGAGGATATTAAAAAAAATATTTCGCTGTTTTTCGCTGGCGTTACTGAGAATTGTAGCCTTTCGCATCAACATTTCCATACGGCGGTGTACATCGTTGCAAAACGCTTCATTGGTCGTGACCATGTAGTTGAGGACATCGTAACTCAGGTAAAGATATTTTTTCCCCCCGGCGCGCACAAGTATGGTATTGTCGCCCAGCACCACACGGTTGTGGAAGAAATGAAAATCGTTTTTTTTAGACTTTGGATTTTCTGATGGTAAAAACTTTTTTCCCAAATCTGCCTGAAGACGGATATGTTCAATGAGTTTGCAGACGGCTCCATAGATTTTTCCAATGTCTTCGGACGACTGAAAATAATCCGCTTCCCGATAATATTCCACCTGGGCAATAGTGCTGTTGATGCATTCGGTATTCCAAATTTCGGTGGAAGGAATGTTGTTGTACACACTGCTAATGTTGTTACCAATTTCTTCAATGTCCTTTGGCAAACAGTTCATGGTAAAACTTCGGGATAAAAAATCCGGATGCTGAAGAATGGACTTCATCCAGAAAAAATACCGGAAGGCAAACAGCGGCTGATAGAGAAAATTGTAGAAAATAGGAATGTCCTTACTGAGATAGATAATCTCTTTGTCCTGCACGCTGTTGACCATTTTCAGATTGGTGAAAATATCCTGCAGGTAATTTTTAAAATTGTAGTCCTTGTTGTTGATTCGTTGAAAGCTGAAGGACACTGATTGTTCGTTTGTCTGCAGTAATTCGTCCAGTGAAAGACTAAAAGCATCGCAGAGAGTCTTCGCTTCATCCAAAACAAGAGGAGTCTCTCCACGAATGCGTCGGTAGGCGCTGTCATTGCTTACAAAAAGCAGCCCTGCCACTGCATCGGCCAGTGACGCATCTGCGGGTAGCCTTTCCCTGATGCGTTGAAACAAATACTCCTGAATATTTAGTGCGGACATCATTTAAAGTCGTCCGTCTTCAGACGGCAGTCTTCGGAGACAGATAATTTCATAGCATAAGAGACTAACCCAATTCCAATTCCACCCTAATACCCTAATACACTAATACCCCAATCACTCTACCAACTATCAACCATCAACTACCAACTTCTCCCTTTAAGATACTCTAATTCCTTCAGCCTTGGGGAAGGCTTTTGCAATTTGTGCAACTCCTTTTGAGAAGACACGCAATTCAATTATAAATCGGCTCTGTGCATGGATAGTTTAGCAGCAGGTTCACGATTAAAAAAATAGTTATGAAAAAGGTTCTTGTTACGCTGATCTGCCTTTCTAGTTTGTCCGCACAGTCTCAGTCTTCCAAATGGTTTGTATCCCTTTCGCCTGGTTTTCAGTTCGGTGGACCTTTGGTCTCTGTAAAGAAGCAGGTGGCTGCCCAGGGCTTCAATGGCAGTAAAAGCGTAGATTTTTTCGGTACCGAATTCAATAGCCAATTTCCCCAGGTAGAGAAAGGCGCCTCATTTCTTGTGCGTGTAGGAAAACGAATCAATACCTACAAAAGCATTTATTTCACCGGAGGCATCGCCAGCAGCGGCCATATCACCGGATTCAAACCCGATGGCACCTATTCCAATTACATTTTATTTGGTGGAAACGGTGGTGAATGGATGGTCTTCAAATACAAAATACTGCAGTTTGGCGCAGGCTATGAATATTCTTTTCCCCGCAGTCACATAAAGCTGGGCGTCAGTCCTTCCATTTACCTGCTTCATTATTCCATCACGCCGAATCTTGATCAATATGATTACAAGACTTCTATTGTGCCGGGAATATCCGGGATGGTTCGACTGCCCCTGGGAAAAGAAAAACATCTGGTGGGTGTGGATCTTATTGGAGAAGCAGGAATTGCACCACCAGCAAAAATGTCTGCGGGAAAAGAAAGCAGTTTTCAGCCGGGTTCTGCCAATATGATTCATGCCACAGTAGGCCTTGCCCTCAGCTTCCGAAAATCTTGAATCGTCGATGCAGGAAGTCAAATTGATCTTCTGGCTTTTGCTTCAAAGAAACTTATCACCATAAAAACTCTTTATATGCTGCCAATTATGATTTTACTCCTCCTTTACCGCCTTCGGAAAGGAGATGACAGGAAATGGTCTTCCATTTCAATATGGTCCTGGTTGATTTGGATCGCGATCACAGTTGTCCTCAGCATCGGAATGGCAAAAGCCATTCATGCTCAGGAAAAAAAACTAAGCTATTCCATCAGGCACGATGGCGACCATATCGGAAATATGGAGGTGAAAGAAAGCAGGAATGGTGACCGCACTTCTTTGAGGCTGGACATGCAGGTACGCACAAGATTTATTTTCAGCTTTTCAGCAAAGGGTACCGAAGAAGCTGTATACGACCGGGGTGTGATGATTTATTCTTTTGTTTACCAGGACCTCAATGGAACGGAGAAGATCAATAAACAGACAAGGCTGGTTGGAAGCAGTTATGTAATAAAGAGCAAGGGTGTGGAAGAAAATGTTCAAAGACCTGCCATTGGTTATAATATGGTTTGTCTCTACACCATGGAACCGCTCCAGAACAAACAGGTCTACTGCGATAAATACCAGAAGTTTATTCCCATCCAAAAGATCGAAGAACATCACTACCGGATCCAATTCCCCGACAACAATTCCAACGACTACTACTATCAAAACGGACTGTGTGCAAAGATCAAAGTGGATCATTCCTTCTACAGTGTGGTTATGGAGAGGGAGGATAAGTGAGATGTGAGATGTGAGATGAGAGATGTGAGATGTGAGATGAGAGATGTGAGAAGTGAGATGAGAGATTGAGAGACGAAAGATGAGAGAATGATTCTGCTATAAATTTTTATTACTCTTTGATGATTCACTATTCGCCATTCACCATTGACCATTCACCATTCACCATTCACCATCCGGCCTCCTAATCTTAAAACTCTTTCATATGACTTTCTATTCGTTTATGCTGAAACGTTATCAGCGCGGGTTCATACAGGCAAAATGCTTCCTCGTTTTTTCAGGAATGTTCCTTGGTTTTTTTATTGTTTCGGAATTGGTCCGCAATTGGTCGGACCTGGGGTTTTATTTTATTCAACTGATTGGGGGATGGATCACCTGGACTTTTGCCGAATACATCCTGCACCGGTTCTGGATGCACGATAAATCATCTGATTCTTCATTGGCAAGAACACACCATCACCACCACACTCATCCCAATGAAATTGCCGTGAACAAATGGCACCGCATATTGATGTTTCTTCTTTGCACAACTGTTAGTCTGCTTGCTTGTAGGCTGGGCGGATATCTTGCCTTTGTTGATGGAATTTGTTTTGGAGCCCTGGGATATTTTCTGATGCACTGGCTCCTTCATCATCGTGTAAGCCGTCATCTTTTTAAAAAACTTTTACGCTACCACATCTATCATCACTGTAAATACCCCAACACCTGTTTCGGTATCTCTGTTACCTGGTGGGATGACCTGTTCCATACCGTTCCTTCCAAACCTGTGATCACTGATCGTATCGTCGATTTTTACTTCGAAGGAAAACACTGAATCATCAATTGTGATGATAGATAATCCTGATCCATCTTTTTAACTAACAAGTTTCTTATTCTTCCCCCTGATTACCTGTCTCGCGATAGGTTACTGACATCTGTTGTCAGGCGCCTGCTGCTTGCCGATTTCCTGGAACTGATTTCTTCATTTAAAAAAATTTTATCATGAAAAAATTGATGCTTTGCATGATGCTGTGGATGGTTGCATGGTCGGCCTGCGCACAGCAGTACACCATCACCGGAAAGGTGAGGATCAAAAACAATGGCGACTCCATTGGTCGCGTTTCCGTGGCAGTTAAAGGCACTACTGCAGGAACCATCGCTGATGAACACGGACGTTTTACACTCTCAGTACCTGCTTTGCCAGTTACGCTTGTCTTCACCTCGGTTGGATTCCTGTCGCAGGAAGTGCAGGTTTCTGCCATGCACGAACTGGGTGTGGAAATGGAACCCGTGGACGTACCGGGGAATAGTTTTGTGATTGCAGCCACGAGGATGCCGATCCGCATCCTTGAATCGCCTGTTTCTATTGAACGTTATGGTTCCGCTGCCATCCGCAACATGCCCTCTCCCAGCTACTACGATCTGGCCAACTATCAGAAAGGCGTGGACATGACCACTTCCAGTCTCACCTTCAAAACTATCAGCACGCGCGGTTTTAATGGCAGTGGAAGCGCACGGGTGAACCAATTGGTGGATGGCATGGACAACCAGGCGCCAGGGATGAATTTCTTTGTCGGGAATTTTGTAGGACTTACCGATCTGGATGTAGACCATGTGGAAATCCTTCCAGGCGCCTCCTCTGCTCTTTATGGACCGGGCGGCATAAATGGTACAGTGCTCATCACCAGCAAGGATCCCTTCAGATACCAGGGCCTTTCGATTCTTATGAAGGAAGGCGTGAAAGACGTCGATCATTCGCAAAGACCGGATGCCTCTTCTTTCCATGACCTCAGTCTGCGTTGGGCCCGTGCCTGGAAAAACCAATTTGCCGTCAGGATCAGTGCGCAATACATACAGTCGGTGGACTGGCTGGCCAATGACAGCAGCAATTATTCGCGCAGTGGCGTATCGGGCAAAGTCATTCCGGGCAACAGGACTTCAGATGCGAATTATGATGGCGTGAATGTTTACGGCGATGAGTCCAACGCTGATCTCTATCCATTCATTCACCAACATATTGTTGTGTCAAGGACGGGTTATAAGGAAAGTGAAGTGATCGATCCCCAAACCCGGAATATCAAACTTTCCGGTGACCTGCGTTACCGGTTCAGCGACAAACTGGAAGGACAACTATTGGGATATTGGGCGACAGGCAGTACGGTGTACACGGGCAATAACCGTTATGCGCTTAAAGACATTCGTATTGGCCAGTACAAGTTGGAACTAAAAAATCCACATTGGTTCCTTCGTTCCTACACTACACAGGAAGACGCAGGCAATGCATACAGTGCTACGGTCACATCCCAATTTATTAACGAAGCCTGGAAGCCAAGCTTTGATCCGAGCAATATCAATGGCAGCTGGTACCCACAATTTGCCGGCGCCTACGCACAGGCGAGAGCTGCAGGTGTGGACAGTGTTTCTGCGCTGGCCATGGCCAGAAATTTTGCAGACAAGGGAAGACCCCAAGCAGGTTCCGAAGAATTTAAACGGCTATTCAATACCGTTAGTCAAACACCCATTCCAAAAGGCGGATTATTCCTGGAAAAATCACAGCTATGGATGACGGAAGGACAATATGATTTCTCGCGGCTCATTCCTTTTGTTGAAGTGCTGGCTGGTGCCAATATTAAGAGTTACATTCTCAATTCGAAAGGCACTTTGTTTATTGACACACTCAAACCCATTGGCATTAGTGAGTTCGGAGCATACGCCCAGATGTCAAAAAAAATACTGAAGGACCGGGTTGTTCTCTCGTTTTCGGGGCGCTACGATAAGAACGAGGACTTTCAGCCTAAATTCACTCCAAGGGCGACAGCCGTTATCAGGATCGCAGAGAAAAACAATTTGCGCATTTCTTACCAGACTGCTTACCGGTTTCCCAGTACCCAGCAGAAATACATCCGTCTTAACGTAGGCTCATATACCATTTTAGGCGGACTCGATTGGGTGAAAGAATACATGCATGCAGACAAACATCCATTGGTTGATGCCATTACATTTGAGCCTTACCAGTTTAAGGAATTGAAACCTGAAAACATGCGCTCCTTTGAATTGGGATACAAAGGAATGATCACCGAAAGGCTCATGGTCGATGCTTATGGCTATTTGGGAGCCTATGAAGACTTTCTTGGAAGAAACACCCTCTACCAGCCCGATACAAAAGCTGTTTATTCAACAGTGGTCAACAGCAGCACCCGTGTGAAGACACATGGTTTCGGTTTATCGCTGGACTATGCAACGAAGACCAACTATTCCTTTTTTGCCAATGTTTATTCTGATGTGCTCACCGATGTCCCTACCGGATTTGTGGCTTATTTCAACACGCCAAAATTCAGGCTGAACGCGGGCCTGGGAAATAGCGGGTTGGGGAAGAAAAAAAGAATAGGATTCAATGCCATGCTTCGCTGGCAGGACGGATTCATGAGCGATGGTGACCTGGCAAGCGGATATGTGCCTGCGTTTACCACAGTTGATATGCAGGTGAGTTACAGGATCAATAAGATTAAGACGGTGATCAAGCTCGGTGGAACCAATATATTCAACAGCTATTACAAAAATGGTTTTGGTAACCCCGGAATTGGCGGCCTCTATTATCTCAGCGCCGGCTTCAACCTGTAAGGAGAAATAGTTGATAGTTGGTAGTTGGTAGTTGAAGTTGATAGTTCATAATTGATAGTTGAAAGAAAAGCCCGCGTGATCCCGAATCACTATTAGTTCGAGGGGATTGCTTCGCTTCGCTCGCAATGACTTCAACTTAGGAACGCAATACAGGTTGGAACCTGCGCCTGACTTTGAACTCCTGACCCCTGACTTTGAACTTTGAACTCCGAACTTTGAACTTTGAACTCCGAACTCTTAATTTTGCGCTTTTATTAGAAATTATGCAAACAGCGCATTTATCGGAGCAGGAGCTGGTGAGAAGGGAAAAACTCGAAGAGCTCAAAAAGCTTGGCATCAATCCTTTTCCTGCTTCCCTGTACCCTGTCAATAATTATTCTACAGAAATAAAAAGCGCCTTCCGCGATGAAGAAAAAGATGCATTCGATGATGTTTGCCTGGCCGGGCGCATCATGAGTGTGCGCGACATGGGAAAGGCCAGCTTTGCCGTGCTCCAGGATTCCCGTGGACGCATCCAGCTTTATGTGCGTCGTGATGATCTCACAAGGGGTGAAGACACGACGCTCTATGATGTGGTCTGGAAAAAATTGCTCGACATCGGCGATTTTATCGGTGTGCGCGGATTTGCATTCCGCACCAAAACCGGCGAAATCTCCGTCCACGTAAAAGAAATGGAGATCCTCGCCAAGTCACTCCGTCCCCTTCCCATTGTAAAAGAAGCAGAGGGACAAACTTTTGATGCCGTCACCGATCCTGAATTCAAGTATCGTCAGCGCTATGCAGACCTGGTGATCGATCCCGCAGTCAAGGAAACTTTTGTCAAAAGGACAAAGTTGATCAACTCAATCCGTGAATTTCTCAATGAGCATGGAGCATTGGAAGTGGACACACCAGTATTGCAAAGCATTCCGGGTGGTGCCGCTGCAAGGCCTTTCATTACGCATCACAACGCACTCGATGTTCCTTTTTACCTGCGTGTTGCCAACGAGCTTTATCTCAAACGCCTCATTGTAGGCGGATTTGACTGGGTGTATGAGTTCAGCCGGAATTTTAGAAATGAGGGCATGGATCGTACGCATAATCCTGAGTTCACCATACTGGAATTTTATACGGCATACAAAGATTATTTGTGGATGATGAATGTAACCGAACGTCTTTTGGAAAAAGCTGCTGAAGATGTTTGCGGAACAACAGACGTTCCGGTAGGTGACAAGATCATTTCCTTCAGGGCTCCTTTCAAACGAATTTCTATTTATGATGCCATCAAAGAACATACGGGGTTTGAAGTAGATGAAATGAATGAAGAACAGTTGCGTGATGTGTGCAGGAAACTGCAACTCCCCGTTGACAACACCATGGGAAAGGGAAAGCTGATCGACCAGATCTTTGGCGAAAGATGCGAGCATCACTATGTGCAGCCTACTTTCATTATAGACTACCCTGTTGAAATGAGTCCGCTCACCAAAAAGCATCGCAGCAAACCCGGGCTGGTAGAGCGCTTTGAGCTAATGATCAATGGCAAGGAAATCGCCAACGCATACAGTGAGCTCAATGATCCCATTGAGCAGCGCGAGCGCTTTGAAGAACAGACGCGGCTGATGGAACGCGGTGATGAAGAAGCGATGTATATCGATTATGATTTTCTGCGCGCACTGGAATATGGAATGCCGCCCACTTCGGGAATAGGATTTGGCATCGATCGTTTGTGCATGTTGCTGACCAATCAGCCTTCTATTCAGGATGTGTTGCTCTTTCCACAAATGCGTCCTGAAAAATGGATCGTGGAAGCCAATGAAGAAGAGGAAAAATGATGCAATGAAAGTAACCGGATTTTCCTTTATCAAAAATGCGATCAGGTACAATTATCCCATCGTAGAAGCCATCCGGTCCATTCTCCCGATCTGCGATGAAGTAGTGGTGGCGGTGGGAAAATCAGAAGACCAGACACGTGAACTCGTGTCTTCTATTGATCCAAAGGTCAGGATCATTGATACTGTTTGGGATGATTCGCTTCGTGAAGGGGGAGTTGTGCTGGCTGAAGAAACGGATAAGGCATTCAGGAACATTAGTGAAGATACCGACTGGTGCGTGTACATACAAGGTGATGAAGTGATGCATGAACAGGGATACAATTCGGTGATGACGGCCATGAAAAAATGGAAGGATCACAAAGAAGTAGATGGATTTTTATTCAATTATCTTCATTTTTTCGGATCCTATGATTATATTGGCATCGAAGGACATTGGTACCGGCACGAAATAAGGGTGGTGAGGAACGACAAATCCATTTATTCGTACCGGGACGCCCAGGGTTTTCGAAAGAGCAATAATCAAAAATTAAACGTTAAACCGGTTGATGCATATATCTATCATTACGGTTGGGTACAAGACCCAAAAATGATGATGGCGAAATTTATTTTCAAGGACAGGATCAATTTTGCAAAGGAAGGAGATGACACCAATATCGTAGTGCCAGATGGATATCACCAGTTACTGGTGAAGGCACTCAAAAAATTTGAAGGGAGTCATCCGGCAGTGATGAAGAAAAGATTAGGAGAAATAGAATGGGAATTTAATTATGATGTGTCGCGCAACAAGCTCAAACCAAAAGACAGGCTCAAGAATTTTATAGAAAGGCTCACTGGAAAAAGACCATTTGATTACCGCAATTACAGGATCATCTAACCATACAGACCATTTACTTAGGTTTTGTTAAGCTTCTCTGGACGGGAAGTTTTTTTATCAGGATACAATATTTACAAAAAAACAGAGTTCTAGAAAACTGATCTAAATGATCGTTCAGGCGATCGTCGTGCCTTCATCTGCATGACGATTTCATCGGTGAATTTTTTTTTATACCACCGAATCCGCTGGTTCAATCATTATGATCTCATTGTATAAAACCAAATTCATATTCATGAAACCGGCATTCATTTTATCGGCAATTCTTTTTGCCCTCAGCTCCTTTGCCAAAGACAAGAAGATCATTCTGCACGACAATGGCAGGGTGCACTACGAATATGAAATGGAAGGGCCTCTCCTCGATGGAAAATTTTCATGCTTTTACGAAACAGGCAAGCTCCGGATTAAAGGCCAGTTCGATCGCAATCAGAAGACCGGACTATGGCGGGTTTGGGATGAGAAAGGCCTGCTGCGTTGCGAAAGAAATTATTCGGGTAATCAAAGCTTCGTTACGCTCAACGAATGGGATTCAACAGGCGCCAGGGTCAGTAATGAAAACGATCGTTCACGACTTGTATCTACCTCCTGCGATTTTGGTGATTATCTATTTAGCCAGCGATATATGAGCAGCATTGTAAAAGATGCACCCGGCAACAACCAGCTCTTTGAATCAAATGGCTTTCTCGACCAGTTGATCAGGCATGCATTCAACGGAAAGATCATAGCATATTCTAATGACCGGGTGGAAAATCCCCTGGCTCCTTCTCAATTTGGATGCACAGACTGCAAAGACATTGTTGAAATCCTGGTGAAGGAAGAATATTATTGTTGTGCTGCAACTCAAACCATGAACAACCGGCTTACTTCCATTTGTCCTGTAGCCATCATCAATGGTGTGAAAAAAGAACTGGGCTGGTTTGCTGTGTCTGAAATAGATTTTGATCTCAGTTCTGTGGCAAAGATCAAGGACCACCAATTCTTCAGCACCATTTTGCAAACAACCGTAGATGATCCCTCGTTTCATCTGCGCGCTGTTGGTGCCAAGGAAAGTGATCGCCTCCGCCTCATGCTCATCGAATTCGAAGGAAGCGCGATTTTGTATCGGCTGGATAATAATGCAGTGGCGAGAAATTAAGGGGTCAACCGTTAATCGATTACCGACGTCCTAAAGGTAAAGTGCTAACTAAAGGTATCAACCATTCGGTTTAGGATGTGAGAGGTGAAAGGTGAGATGTGAGATGTGAGAAGGGAGATGTGAGGCAGGATATGAGAAGATAGAAGACACAGGACAGAAGACAGACATGACTGTAACAAACAGCGATGCGATAAGAGCTGGTCGAACTATAATAGACAACTGCGAATCTCTATTTGTCATCAGTTTTCCAGTTCATTGCCTTGCGCTCTCTGCGTTCTTTGCGGTTCAATAAATCTCCCAATAAAAACAGCTATTTCACCATTTGACCATTCACCATTCACCATTTCATCATCTACCATTTGACCATTCACCATTCACCACTCACCATCTCCTCAATCTAAAAAAATATCGGTCATTAATTTCTCACCAGGCTTGAATGCATAGCTGCTGAAATCGGTGATGCCTTCCTTTTTCAGAACGTCTTCATCAATGAAGAAATTACCGGTGCAGGAACGAGAAGATTGTTTGAGGATATGATAGGCTGCATCAGCAACGATCTCCGGCTTGCGGCTCATATTCATCAGGGCATCTCCGCCCAAAAGATTCTGGACTGCAGCCGTGGCGATGGTGGTACGGGGCCACAAGGCATTGGCTGCGATGCCATCTTTTTTTAATTCTTCTGCAAGCCCCATTACAATCATGCTCATTCCATATTTGCTGATGGTATAAGCAAGGTGCTGTGCCAGCCATTTCGGTTGAAGATTGATGGGAGGAGAAAGACTCAGGATATGTGGATTGGAAGATTTTCTCAAATGAGGAATACAGGCCCTGCACATAAAAAAGCTTCCGCGGATCTGGATATCGTGCATCAGGTCAAAGCGTTTGGGCTCTGTGTGTTCAGTAGGTGAAAGTCCGATGGCGCTTGCATTATTTATCAGAACATCGATGCCGCCGAATTGCTGAACGGTCTTCGATACAGCATCTGCAATCTGCTCTTCATGACGAATATCACATTGAAGTGCCAGTGCCTTTCCACCTGCAGCGTTGATCTCCTCCGCTGCCGAATAAATCGTTCCTTCCAGTTTTGGATGAGGCTCTGTGGTTTTTGCAGCAATAGCAATATGTGCACCTTCTCTTGCGAGTCTTAATGCAATTGCTTTTCCGATGCCCCGGCTTCCTCCGGTGATTAAAACTATTTTTCCTTTCATAATATCACGGATGTCACAGATTAAATAAGGATTTCACTGATGGATGATTTAGTATCACGGATGTCACAGATTAAATAAGGATTTCACTGATGGATGATTTTATAGAAACCATGCTCTCTCCCAAATTCCCAATTCCAAATTCCCAATTCCCCCTTTGGCCACCGCAGCCTGGCGTAGGTGGCAATACCTTAATACCCTATTACCGCAATACCTAATATTCCGCCTGCTTTGGCTTGCTTTCCATCACCTCGTCAATCCGTTGAAGTAGCTGCGGTGTAAGTTTTGGCAGGACGTCTACTGCTTTGAGATTTTCAGTGAGTTGTTCTTTTTTGGTGGCGCCCAAAATGGCGGTAGTCACGTTGGGATTGGACGCGCACCAGGCAATGGAAAGTGTGGCGAGCGAAGTATTGAGCTCCTTTGCAATCACGTCCAGCTTTCTCACTTTGTTGATCTTGTCTTCCACCATCCAGCGATCTTTGAGCCAGTCGAAGCCTTCAAGAGCAAAGCGGCTGTTCTCCGGAATGCCGTTGTTGTATTTACCGGAAAGTAATCCTGATGCCAGCGGGCTCCAGATGGTGGTTCCCATGCCTACGGTTTTAAAGATCATCAAGAATTCATATTCCATTTTTTGTCTTTCCAAAAGATTGTATTGAGGTTGTTCCACCGATGGTCCGATGAGTGCAAACTGCGCGGCCACACGGTGTGCTTCCATGATCTCGGCAGCCGACCATTCACTGGTTCCCCAATAAAGGATCTTTCCCTGCTGAATTAAAATATTCATCGTCCACACCACTTCTTCAATGGGAACATTTTTGTCGGGACGGTGACAGAAAAAAATATCGAGATACTCGAGTTGTAATCTTTGAAGCGCTTCGTGGCAGGCTTCAACCAAATGCTTTCTACTGAGTCCTGTTTGATTGGGCTTATTTTGTTTTCCTCTCCATCCGAAGAAGGCCTTGCTGCTGACAGTATAGGAAGTGCGGTCCCAAGATTTTTTTTTCAAAACGCGTCCCATAAGCTTTTCGCTTTCGCCTGACGCATACACTTCGGCGTTATCAAAAAAATTCACGCCCTGGTCATAGGCAATTCCCATCAATTCATCTGCGATGGAGTCGTCGATCTGTTTGTGAAAGGTTACCCAGCTGCCATAAGACAATACACTCAGCTGAAGGCCAGTTTTTCCCATTCTCCTGTATTCCATAATGATTAAGGTTGGAACGAAAATACTTGTAAATCCTGAAGAAGTCGTCGGAGTGTCATACTTCAGAGGCCAGGAGCGAGTATGAAGAGGCAGCTATTTTTTAAAGGAGGGAGTAAACGCAGAGCACGCAAAATATACGCAGAGAGCCGCAAGGGTTTTATACGGATACAGTTTGAACTCATTCTCTGCAAAAAACTCCGCCATCTCGCTCTCTGCAATTACCATGACCCAAGAGTATAAGGATTAATTTGGATTGATGATTTCATAGAAACCATGCTCTCTCCCCAATTCCCAATTCCTAATTCCAATCACTACCCCCACACCTTAATGAGCAAGCGAGTCAGCCACGTACACTGTGCCGGTTACTTTTTTGATCACGATGTCACTGAGGTCCTGGCGCGCATCAAGGCCTACTCCGTAAATAAGGTTTCCGCTCTTGCGGATTTTTACTTTCTTGTCTGTATAAAATTTTTGTGAGGTTTGGTCCCACCACAGGTCCGGACTGCGAAGTGTGTCACCTTCTTTATTAAATATGACCACGCTGTCGCGGAGGTAAACCCTGTTCAGATTCTCAAAATATTTTCCATAGCGTGAATCCAGGTGACTCTGAACATTTCCAGTGCTGTCGAAAAAATCCACATGAAGGCTTCTTGGAAATTCTACATAAACCGTATCTGTCTGGTAGCGCAACATGTAGGGAGCCCAGAGTTTCGCTCTAATCCTGCTTCCCGAGCTCAGGTAAGTCTGAATGTCCTTTGCTTCCTCCACCATCACTTTGTTGTTCGTCCATTCGGCAATGGTCTTTGGATCATTCTCACAGGCAGAAAAGAAAAAGCAGCCTAATAGAAAAGCTGCCCCTTTTAAAAGATGTTGAATGGAAAAAAATCTAATCATATTTCTTTTTTCCAAACCAAAGATCGCTCAAATTAAAGCTTGCAGAAAACCGGAAAAGATTTTCTTTGAGAAGATTGTTGTCATTTCCTCTTTTACCGTATTCCAAAGCAAGATTCAACATGGTAAATTGTCCGGGACTCAGTCGGTTGAAGTTGCGAATGGGAAGACCCAACCCAAAGGAAGCGCCATAAACAGGCAGCTTGTCTTCGATATTGATATAATCATTGCCTCCATAAAAGCCAAAGCGGTAAGCAACGTGACTGAAATAATTTTCTTTTGCACGGGGCCGGATTTCTATACCCACGTGCAGCTGCATATTGTCCTTCACTGAATCAACAGCACCAAAGTATCTGTAATCGTTCCACTTCGATTGGTTGACATCAGCTTCAATCAACCATCCACTCAGATCACTCTTGCTATGTTCCAGTGCAAGGCCAACCTTGTACATGGCAGGATAAATGATCTCACCCTTTACATTATTCTGTTCGAATACGCTGTCGATGCGCAGTTCATCACCGGCGGCTCCGCGTGTGAATGTCTGACGCAAAATATTTTGTGAAGCCTTGATGGTTTGCTGCCAGTTGCCTGTAACTCCCACCCGCAATAAAGTGTTTTTATTGAATTTGATCTTGTAAAGAAGTCCTGCATTGAAAAAAGTATTTCCAAAAGAAGTGCTGGTCGTATGGTCCGATGAATAATAGACCACGGAATCATTGATAAAACTTCTGTAAGTGGTAGTGGCCTTCGTTCCGAAGAGATACCCGAAGTTCAAACCGAGGCTAAGGTTGCCAATAGCGAATCCGGTACCAATGGTGGGAAGATAACTTCCTCCTGTGCCACGGAATTCCGTAAGCGCACTATCGATTGGAAGTGCCGTGATAGGATCAGTCAGTCGTTCATACTTGTTGATCATATAACTAATGCGGCTCAGTGGACGAAGTCCAAAACTCAGTCCCCAGTTTTTTTTGAGCGGCAAACCAACCTGCAGGTAGGAAAAATAACCGTCGGAAGCAGTAAAACGATCAGGTGTATTGGGTGTGATGAGCGTTCTGTTGCTAAAATTCAAACCAACATCCAGGATCACCCTTCCATATTGCAGTTTTTTTGATCTTGCTTCCCGTACAGCAAGAAATTGGGAATAGGAAGCTGGATTTTCAAAATTGATGGAAAGGCCAAGACTGTCTGCATAAGCTGCGGAGACACTGCCCATTCCCCTGGTAGTGATGTTGGTTTGGGGTGTCATATCACCCAGGCCGTATCGCGAATAGGGAGAATTATCTTGCGCAAAAGATGTGATAGAAAAAAAAATGAAAAGAACTGCCAGAAATTTTTTCGAACAAAGCCGTACCTTAAGCATGATTGATTTGGCTAATCGCATAAAGACCTTTAAAGATTAATTCAGGGTCTGCAAATATCTTATTTTTCAAATGGGGCTCAAATATTCCCAAATCGCCCCCGGTTAAAAGCGCGTTAAAGTTGCCATATCGTTCACGATAGAATTCAATAATGCCATCGATCTCCGCGGCCATGCCTAAAACCACTCCTGACTGCAGGTTTGTTTTTGTATCATATCCAATTAAAGGAACGTTCCAATCTGCTTCTGCCATGGGCAGTAATGCTGTGAATAGGTGCATCGCCCGAAAGCGCATTTCCATTCCAGGCGAAATGGAGCCTCCGAGCAGTTGGTGTTCCTGGTTGATGAAATTGAACGTGATGCAGGACCCGAGTCCGATAGCGAGGTTGTTTTTATGAGGGAAAAGAAAAACAGAAGCAGCTGCAATAGCAAGACGATCGGCGCCTACTGTTTCTGGCTTTCCAACAGGAATCGAAAAGGGAAGCTTCGATTCATTACTCAGTTTATGAAAATGAGTTTTTGATTTCAGGATCTCCTCTACTTCCGAAGGATGATTGATCACTGAAGAAAGTATGGAATATTGGGGACGGAATTCTTCAATGATCCCGCTCATTTCCTGTGCAGGCTCTTCTCCAAGCACCATGGTTTTGTGAAGACGGTCTCCATCAAACAGAGCTGCTTTGAGCCGGGTATTTCCAAAATCAAGACAAAGGGAGATCATGGGGTGAATGGTGAAGGAGTGAATAATGAATAGTGAATAATGAATAGTGAATAGTGAATAGTGAATGGCGGCCAGTTGTAGGTTTGGAAGGCGGGGTGAATGGGATTTTAGGGATTGGATTATCTGGATTCTTTGAATATTGTTTTGAAAGTGAAAGAGGTTTCATTGAGTTAGTTGTGGTTCAATAAATAATGGGCTATCCCAGGCAAATTTCTATTCTTCGAAATTAAAGCTCGAAAGGTTTTTAAAATGTCCATTGAGCTTTACTTTCTTTTTGAGTTGTTCCATTTCGGCAACCAGTGGAATTACTTTTGTAAGATGGCGCTTCAGATATTCCTGTCTTTGTCGTTCCTGCATCAGTGCCAACAACTCATATTCTTCCTGGAGCGAGAGTCCTACATGATGGGCTACATCATAGCTTCTCAATGCCATATCATCTTTTATAAACTCTTTTTTTACCTTGAGCAGTTTATACAATTCACGAATGCTGTTCACTACACGGCGCATCAGCTCCGAACTTCCTTCTTCCTGGTTGGAAGGATAATTGACAATCGCACCGCTGTACAATTTATCCGGAATTTCTTTGATCACTTCCAGCACCCGGAACACCTGTTCTCCTTCCGTTTTAATATCCATCTCACCATTATCCTCCATCTTGCTGATCTCTGTGATCCGAACCACAGTTCCATAATCCTGCATCCTGTTTTCAATCACCGACGGAATACCAAATATTTTTTTTTCCGTCTGGCATTCGTTGATGAGTTGCTTGTACCTTGGTTCGAATATATGTAGGTTGAGCTGTTCACCAGGATACACTACCAACCCCAACGGAAATATAGGGATGAAATTGGTCATACCAAGCCAAAGCAAATTTGATGCAAAATAAGGGAGAAAGCTCATGGCTGATAGCTGATAGCTGATGGCTGATAGCTGTTAGCTGTTAGTTCTAAATTGTAGCCTGCGGCTTGGGCACTCAATATATAGTTATCAAACGATGGTTGTTTCTTTATCGTTTCACTTTTCTTATAAGCTTGGATTTCAGTTTTAGAAATGACTGTTGCCATCATTCAAACCAATGGTTATGTTGCTCTATTCGCACATTAAACCGTGATCACTATTTCCACCTGATCACGCCGAAGGCTAGAAGCGAGGGCTATCAGCCAACAGCTATCCGCTATCAGCTATCCGCTTTCTCCCGCTTTTCCAAAGCGAGAGAAGCAAGAACGCATAGATGAAAACACCGAATTGCGTTTCCAGACCTACATCAAAAAGAAGACTGAATGCAGAAATGAAATTAAGAACGAACCAGAAAAATTTTTCTTTCCTGTTCTTTTCAAAAAAAGGAAGCATCATGATGAGTGTAAATAAAACCATTCCAATCCAGCCTGCAGAATCTCCATAAAGAAGCCACTCGCTGCTGGGATAGATCTGTTCCGATGCCTGTACACCGGGAGCGTTCAGCCTGTACCATTCCATGGTTTTTTGCATCACATCGCCGCTGCCCACACCTCCTGCATGTTGTTGCAGAATGGTCCATCCCGCTCTGAGCGAAAGAATGCGGTTGCCATCATTGGCGCCGGGGAGATAAACATTTTTCCGGATCAATGAGAGATCATACCACACATACCTGATCCTGTTTTGAAATGTGGGCAGAAAGAACCAGGAAGCTACCGGCAACAACACCAGCATGGATAGCAACAGAATCATCCATTTTGTTTTGCGTAATCTTAGCAACAGGTAAACAATGGAAGCCATCAGGAAAAGATAAAAGCCAATGAGTCCTGTTCGTGCAGAGAGCAGGTGCAGGTAAAAAATAAAAAAAACTGTTGCGAGGAAAAGAAAAATTTTTTCAGCTGACCCCGGATTTCTAATAAAAAGTTTTACACAAAAGATAACGGCAAAGCATACGAGCACGCTGAATCGGACATGATCGTTTTCCAGCGGGGTAGCAATCAGCTTTGCCCTGAAATACTCCAGGTGCACCGCATGCATGTTTTGCAAATATTGCCAGATGCTCCAGCAACAGCCCGCAAAAACCAACAGGAGAAAAAAACGGCAAAGCTGTCGCCATTGCCTGGATGAAAGCTGCCATTCGCCTGCAAATATGACGGGCAAAATAAAAAGTGGAAGCTTCACCCTGATCCATCGCCACCACTCCAGTTTGTCCTCGCTCCAGAACCAGGTGAAGACTGGAATCAGCAGCAAAAGCGATACACCCAACAGCAAAGGATTGCTGAATAAATATGTCAGCTGCTGCAAAAATTTTTTGTGAACACAACAAAACGCAGTGCAGGCAATAAGTCCGGAAGAAAGCACCACCCTTGACAGGAATAAGCCAAGGATCATCAGGAGCATCGAAAAGAAAATGAGCTGTTGGCGCAACCTCCTGTCTGTGCTAATACCCATATTTTTGTAAACCTACAACAACTAATTTTCATGTGGCAACAACTGCTTGAGCAGATCAGAAAGGGAGAAACAAAGGCATTGGCGAGAGCTATTTCTTTTGTTGAAAATGAGCAGCCGGGTTATGAGCAATTGATGTCAGCTCTTCAAACAAACAAAAACATTCCAGTCATTGGCATCACAGGTCCGCCAGGCGCAGGCAAGAGCACACTGGTTGATGGTTTGGTTGGAGAAGCACTGAAAAAAAAGAAGCGTACAGCAGTGATCTGTGTTGATCCTTCTTCACCTTTTCATTTGGGTGCTTTGCTGGGCGACAGGATTAGAATGGGTAACTGGTATGCGAACCCTGATGTGTTCATCCGCTCACTGGCTACCAGAGGTTCACTGGGCGGACTACATCCAAAGATCCTGGAAGTGACCGACCTGGTAAAAGCAGCAGGCTATGACCTTGTGATCATCGAGACTGTAGGTGTGGGACAAAGTGAAGTGGAGATCGCAGGACTCGCAGATATGACGGTGGTCGTGATGGTGCCTGAAGGCGGTGATGAAGTGCAAACCATGAAGGCAGGACTCATGGAGATTGCCGATATTTTTGTCGTGAACAAATCGGACCGGCCAGATGCTGATCTCTTTGTAAAAAATTTACGACAGATGCTCGCTCCTGCATTTTCCACCCGCAAACAAGAGGTGCCTGTGATGAAGACAGTAGCAAGCGAGCAAAAAGGATTGCCTGAATTATTTGAGGCCATTGAAAATTTGCACGGACAAATAAATGATGAAGAAAGAAAATTCGCATTACAGTTCAAAAAAGCATGGTATCTGATTCAAAAAGAAAAAATGAAATCAGTCAACAGAAATGAGCTGCATGCATCGCTTCAACACGAAGCGAATCAAAAAGGTTTTAACCTTTATCGTTTTGTGCAGGATTATCTCAAACAATATTCATCCAGGTAATATGGAGAAGGAACTGGTATCCGTTGTCATGTGTACTTACAATGGTTCTGCCTTCATTGGGGAGCAGGTAGAGTCTATCCTGAACCAGTCGTACAGGAATATAGAGCTCATTGCAGGTGATGATGCTTCAACTGATGAAAGTTTTGCCTTGCTTCTGAAATATGCTTCCAGGGATCCGAGGGTAAAACCTTACCGCAATGAAAAGAACCTGGGCTATAATCTCAATTTCAGTATTGCGTGCTCAAAAGCCAGAGGAGGTTTTATCGCCATTTCCGATCAGGATGATATCTGGGAAGAGGAAAAGATTTCTATCCTGCTTCACAGACTCGCAGAAAAAGAAAGCAATGTCCTTGTGCATGGAATTTCTGCAAGGTTTGAAGAGCGCAACAAGCCGCACTTGCGTAGCCTTCGTTTGGTAAACTATTTGGAAGGACATGATATCCGAAGATTCTTCATGCTCAACATCATTTCAGGGCACAACATGTTGTTCCGGTCCTCACTTCTAAAAAAATCGCTTCCGTTTCCCGAAAAAGTTTATTACGACTGGTGGCTGGCCGCCAATTGCTGCGTGGTGGGAGAAATTGTTGCGGAAAAAAAGATTCTGGTATGGCACCGAATGCATGCCAGCAATGCTACGGGAGCTGCCAAACCCAAAATACTTTTCTATAGGCAAATTCAGATCATCCTTCCAGCCATCCTCGGCATTGAAGGCATTGACCCGAAGCACCGGAAATTTGGAGAGGAACTTCTTCGTCATTACCTGGTTTTTCCGCAAAAGAATTTTTCTTTGTCGCTTTTCTGGTTCCTTTTGCGAAACGCCAGGATTGTTTTCGCGCATAAGAAAAGAGTATTCCCTTGGATTTCCTATCTAAAACATTCATTCAAGTATTCGAAAAGGAATACGAAGGCATAGTTCGCTCGATGCCGCGAAGGTTATTGTGGGCGCAAGGAATTTAACCCTCAAAATGCGGGGGTTAATTGCTGGCGCCTTTTAAACCCTGAGGCCTTCAAAAACGGGAAACACTAAATATCTTCGGGCAATGGAATTTAATAGACTCTATTTTATTGAGAGGTTGATCAAAGAAAAAAGGTTCAGGTCCTATCTGGAGATTGGCGTTTTTTTAGGTAAGGTATTTTTTAATGTTTCAGCGCAAAAAAAAATAGCAGTAGACCCTGAGTTTCGTTTTGGTCTTTATCGGAAAGCCAAGCGTGTATTTAAAAAAATCAATAACCTGTGGGCAAAATTTTATGAAAAGACCAGTGATGATTTTTTTGCAAAAGATGCACCGAGGATTTATTCGAACAAAGACCTGGATCTTTGTCTTGTCGATGGCATGCACGAATACCAGTTTGCCCTGAGAGATGTAGAGAATGCATTGAAATTTCTGCAGTCACACGGCGTCATCATCATGCACGATTGCAATCCTCAAACAGCCGCAGAAGCCAGCAGCTTTGAAGAATGGAAGAAGATCAATTTCAAAAGTAACTGGAATGGCGATGTCTGGAAAACGATTCTTCACCTGCGTAGTCTCAGAAATGATATCAACGTTTTTGTCCTTGATTGTGATCATGGACTCGGTGTGGTGAGTTTTGGCAAGCCGGAAAATCCACTTCATTTTACACAAGCGGAGATCACAGCCCTTACTTACGAGCAGCTGGCGGAGAATAGAAAGGCATGGCTTAATCTTAAAGAACCTTCCTATTTCTTTGAATATTTCGGCATCAGTCAATGATCAGAAAAATTTCAGCTTGAGATCTTTCACTGAAGACTGGATAAAATGTGCTACTTGTTTTACGGAAAGAAGTTCTCTGTCACCCGCCAAGATCAGCAGCTCCCTTCTGGAGGCCCGCACGCTGCTGTAATTGGAAAGGAAAAGAAAAAAAGCTTTCAGGTAATAAGTTTTGAGAAAGATAGACTGGACAAGAACTTCTGGAAGGATCTGTATCCACCACAGCAATCGCCAGGATGGAGTCAGGTGAATGGCGTGCAGGTACATTTTGTTGCGGTTGGAAATCATCTTGATAAACCATTTCCTGCTTTTTGATTTGATGGAAGTAGAAGTCCGGTGCCGGCATACGGCTGCATGTTCGTAATAACATTTCCATCCCAGTCTCCAGGCGCGAAGGCTAAGCTCATAATCTTCTACATAAAAAGGCGAAAAAATTTCATTGAAGCCACCCATCTCGAGAAGTTTTTTCCGGTCCATCAGCGCATTCGCACCCGAGAGGTATGTGGTGTATATACCATCGTTCATGGCTTTTTCATCGCAAAGAAGATAATTACGAGAGGTCTTGATCTTGGCAGAATGGAAGGAAGGATATTTCGCTCCGTCCTGGATCTGCTCGTCTTCCCAACCAATGATTCTACCCATGACACCAAAAGTATCAGGACGATCAAAATACCGGAACTGATTCAAAAAATATTCTGGCTCTAGTTTCACATCACTGTTCAAAAGAAACACCAGGTCATGGTTGGCTTCCCAGATACCACGGTTGGCGGTAACGGAAAACCCGCTGTTCGTTTCGTTTTGGATGATGTGGACAGAAGGGAAATTTTTTTTCAGATAATTGAGCGAGTCATCCGAAGAGCAGTCATCGGAGACAATGACCTCAAAAGGAATGTGGATCTGTTTCAGCGCATCAAATACCGTGGGAAGAGTTTGAGGAAATAATTCAATGCCATTGTAGTTGGGGATCACAACAGACAGGCCTTTGCGCATATTAGCTGTTAGAATTGTTTCTCTTCCACCAGTTGTATCCAATGATTCCAATGATGGCCAGTGGAGTGAAGGCCAGGTAGAGAATTCCTGCATTGAGTCCCTTGGCTGGTTTCTCTCCCAATTGCTGCGCGGTTCTGGTGCATATGGAACACTGTGCCTGAACCTGATGATGAACCAGCATCAAACAAATAATCAGAGAAAATATGATGAGTATTCGTTTCATCAAAACAAAGATAGGGAGGAGGCGGGAGTCGGGAGTTCAAAGTTCAGAGTTCATAGTTCAGAGTCGGGAGTTCGGAAATTAAGGGTTCACGCAAAGCCGCAAAGGGGTAGAAGGCGCTAAGTGCTCGCTTCGCTCGCAAAGGTGTATGGTGTTTGTTACTTGTTAGTGGGGGATTGCTTCGATTCGCTCTCAATGAACGTAAACTATAGTGCTTCCTATAGGATTCAGTGGGCCTTATGGGCTAAGGCGTATGGCAATCACTCAAAATTTATTTGAATTCAAAACCTAACAGCAGCACGAATTATAAACCGACCTCGAAACCCATGAACGTCATTGCGAGCGTAGCGCGGCAATCTCCTTGCAAGCGAAGCGAGCACCAGTCATCAGACTGCCATTTAATACTCATTATACAGTAGTAAGCTTTACCTCTTTGCGAGCGAAGCGAGCACTTAGCGCCTTCTTCCCTTTGCGTCTTGGCGTGAACCCTTAACTTTCGAACTCCCGACTTTGAACTCCCGACTTTGAACTCTGAACTTTGAACTCCCAACTCCCGACTCTTCCTCACGCTGCTTCCGTACTCATGCGCTTCTGCTGTTTTTTTCTTTCATCCTCATCCAGGATCACTTTGCGCATCCGGATATTGTTGGGCGTTACTTCAATGCATTCGTCGTGTTGAATATATTCCATGCATTCTTCCAGCGTCATCAGTCGCTTGGGTGTAATGCTGGTTGCGGCATCAGAACCGGAAGCACGCATATTGGTAAGCTTTTTTCCTTCATTAGCGTTCACCACCAGGTCGCCGGGTTTATTGTTCTCTCCAATGATCATTCCCTTGTACACTTCTTCTCCGGGGTCCACGAAGAAGATTCCGCGGTCCTGTAATTTATCCAGAGAATAAGCTGTAGTTGATCCGGCTTCTTTTGCTATCAGTACACCGTTGTTGCGTCCGGGAATGGGCCCTTTCCAGGGTTTGTATCCACTTACGCGGTGATTCATCACGGCTTCGCCAGCTGTGTTGGTCAGCATCTGCGTACGCAGTCCGATCAATCCTCTGGAAGGAATATCAAATTCCAGATGCTGCATATCACCCTTGGTTTCCATCACGTGGAGTTCGCCTTTCCTGCGCGTTACCATGTCAATCACTTTTGATGCATAGTCCTGCGGCACATCCACCACCAGTGTTTCAAATGGTTCTGATTTTACATTTTCAATCGTTTTCACAATCACCTGTGGTTGACCAATCGTCAGTTCATATCCTTCGCGGCGCATGGTTTCGATCAGGATGCCCAGGTGAAGAATGCCACGTCCATAGACCATGAAACTATCAGCACTATCTGTATCCTCAACTCTGAGCGCAAGGTTTTTTTCGGTTTCTTTCATCAGCCTGTCGCGCAGGTGACGCGAAGTCACAAATTTTCCATCCTTACCGAAGAAGGGGGAATTATTGATACCAAAGGACATGTTCATGGTCGGCTCGTCCACACTAATCACAGGCAGTGCTTCGGGAGCTTCAAAATCGGCAATGGTATCGCCAATATTAAAATCTTCCAGTCCTACCACAGCACAGAGGTCGCCGGCGATTACCTGACTTACTTTTTTCTTGCCCATGCCTTCAAACACATAGAGCTCACGAACCCTTGATTTTTTAATGGAACCATCAGCCTGCATCAAAGAGATCGGTTGATTTTCCTTGATGAAACCGCGACTCACTTTTCCAATGGCGATCCTTCCAAGGAAGGAAGAATAATCCAGTGAAGTGATCTGCGTTTGAAGGTTTCCTTCATTCACCTTGGGCGGTGGAACATATTTGAGGATACCATCGAGAAGAGGAAAGATATTATCGATCTCTGTAAGACTATCATTGAACCATCCGTTCTTTCCGGAGCCATAGAAGGTGGGAAAATCCAGTTGTTCTTCCGTTGCATCAAGGTTGAAGAACAGTTCAAAAACGGCTTCATGCACTTCATCGGGACGACAATTGGGCTTGTCTACTTTGTTGATGACAACGATAGGCTTTAAATTCAGTTGGAGGGCTTTCTGTAACACGAAACGGGTCTGGGGCATGGGTCCTTCAAATGCATCCACCAGAAGGATCACACCATCGGCCATCTTTAGCACACGTTCTACCTCACCGCCAAAGTCGGCGTGGCCCGGGGTATCAATAACATTGATCTTAACGTCTTTGTAGATTACGGCTGCATTCTTGCTGAAAATGGTGATTCCTCTTTCTCTTTCCAGATCATTACTGTCCATGATCAGGTCGCCGGTTTCCTGGTTGTCGCGGAACACCTTGGTTGCATGAAGGATCTTATCTACCAGGGTAGTCTTGCCATGGTCAACGTGGGCGATAATTGCTATGTTTCTGATATCCATATTGAGTTGAAGCTGCGAGTTTTGAGCCTCGTGCTTCGAGAGTTCAAAAAATGCAGTGATTTTCGGAGCGCAAAGGTAGGCAATAAAGAGGGGGGATGAAAGTAAAAGGGCGGACTTTACAAAAACTTTTTGTTGTTTCACGCAAAGACGCAAAGCGAAGTAAGACGCGGTGTTCGCTTCGCTCACAAAGAGTTTTTAAACGCAAGGGTCGCAGGGCACGCAAGGAGGGAGACGCAAAGGTGAGATGAGGAAGGCGTTCGCTTCATTGACGGGTCGGTATGGGAATATTTCCTGATGGCGATTAGCGGGCGCTGTATAAGATGACTAAATTGCCTCCTAGCATTTATCCTTTTTCATATTTAAGAAGTTTATGAAACGAGCTGCAGTGCTGCCAGCAGCTTTTCTTGTGTCAGTCAGTTTGTGCTGCAGTGATTCTATTCAGCAAGGCATCTCACAAATGAACGACACGATCGAATCCAAAAATCAATTCAACCTACTTTAAGGAATTACCTATAAGCAGTACACTCAGAATTAAAAATAGTACACTCCGAACCAAAAGAATACAATCAACCACCCGTGAGTAAAGCAAACCTTGCGTCTCTCTTCTTGCGCCCCCTGCGTCCTTTGCGTTTAAAAAACCTACCCTCCACATATAAAAAAAATCCCTTTGCGTCTTTCATCTCTTTGCGTCTTAGCGTGAAACCCCAATCTCCTGCTCTTGGCGTGAAACCGATACCTGAAAATGCAGAAAAACGCAAAGAGCGCAGGGGACGCAAAGGGTTTTTATTCGGGGCACAATCTTATCACTTCAATAACTTATCACCCGCTCTACTCTCTCTTTCTCCGGTCTTCTTTTGGTAGCTTTGGTCATGAGATTTTTTATCATTCTCTTCGCCATTGTTTTTTTCCGCTCGCCCGGCCAGGCGCAGGACAGTTGGAAAGTTCTTCTCAATGGGAAAACCATCCTCAAATCAAATACCGAAGACGCTCAAAAGAACCAGGTGAAAATCTCAACAACCGATCTGAAAAAGAAAAAGGAGCTCGATGTGAAATTTAATTCTGCCAGTGAGCAAAAAGGCTGGGAGCGCACCATCAACATCTATGACGAAAAAGACAGGGAATTATTCAAACAGAAGGGACATGAGCTGAAAATAAAAGACGACAAGCTTCTTGAGTTTTTCAAAAGCACGAAGAGTATCAGCATTTATACTATGTCAATACCTACCGACCCGAAGATGAAGGCTTCTGTTCGCGTTCGAAGGGTTCATTTGTGTACGCTCGTGAACAAAGAACGGGAAACAGAATGAGAGCAAGTCTTTTCTGCTCTTTCGCTTCCTTAAAGATCCACGCCATTTTTCTTCCGCCTCAGTTTTTGCTTTTGACCTATCGCTTTTGACTTCTTCTTACATTTGTTTCCATTCAGAAACTATTGAGTATTCACCCCATCTCCATTGATTAAAAGAAAACTTCTTTTCCTGGTCAATCCCATTTCGGGAACAAAAAGCAAGACCTCTCTTCAGGAGTTGATACGCGTAAAGACCACCCAGGCGGGATTCGATTATGCCATCTATCCTTCCGTAGAAAGTGGCGACTATTCTTTTCTTGTTCCAATTATTAAAGAAGAGAGGTTTACCGACATCATCATTGCCGGCGGCGATGGAACAGTGAACCAGGCCGTGAACAGTTTGCGAAAACTGAATTTGCCCTTTGGCATTGTTCCCTGTGGTTCGGGGAACGGACTTGCTTTCAGTGCCTCGATTCCAAAAAACCATGAAAAGGCCCTGCAGATAATTTTCAAGGGGAAAACAAAACTCACCGATGCCTTTTTGGTGAATGAGAATTTTTCCTGCATGCTTTGCGGACTCGGACTGGATGCACAAGTGGCGCATGATTTTGCCAATGATCCCAAAAGAGGACTGCGCAGCTATGTTAAAAAAACATTTTCCAATTTCATTTCAGCGAGGGCTTATCCATTTGTATTAAAAGTGAATGGAAAAAGAATAGAGACCGAAGCTTTTTTTATCAGCATTGCCAACAGCAACCAGTTCGGAAATCATTTTACGATCGCTCCAAAAGCAAGGCTCAACGACGGACTCCTCGATATCGTGGTGATGACCCGTCAAAATAAATTAAGCGTATTGTTCCAAACCTTTTTGCAGGTGCGTGGCTATACATCGCTGCAGTCGGCAGGAAAACTGGATGTTGATGCCGGTGTGCTTTACTTTCAGGTAGAAGAAATTAAAATTGAAAATCCCGCTAAAGCACCCATGCACCTTGACGGAGATCCTGTAGAAACCGCAAGCAAGATCAATATCCGGATTTTGAAGGATTATTTCCGGCTAATTTGTCCTTAGCATTCAAAAACTCTGTAGCCCGGATAAAGTTTTCCTGGTTGGGCTTTGAATCAAGCGATTCTTCGATGTCGAGTTTCTCTCTTTCTGATAAGTGAAAACTCATGGCGGCTTTGGTCTCTTCGTTATTGGGAATATACTGAAAAGTGATCTTGTGAATGGGATAGCCCGTATTGCTCATGAAATAGTTTTCCATATCGCCCTGGAAATAGTCCATCATCTTATACCAGTTGTGCTGCAACAGGAAAAAAGGCTTGGTGGCATTGCCGGTGAGGTCGTCGGATTCGTATGGATTTTCCCAGCCTCCGTCCATTCGATCACGAATTTGGATAACGAGCACGCCACTTGTATTTTCCTCGATCCATTTTTGCATATGCGATAAAAACCGGAGCGAATTCTCCACTCCAAAATTATCTCTGAGTCCTCCATCCATCACATCGATCACCGGTTTGGATGGCATCCATACATTGGGCAGGACCACCGGGAAGCTCGCATTCATGCGAAGTATGGTCAGCAACCGCAGATTATACGGATCCTGTTTGGAAAAAAAGCTCGTATAGTCCACTGCATCGGCAGTTGGTTGAAGGTTGCTGGAATCGGCAGGTGGCTGCATCATAAAACGAACATGTTGCGTGCTGAGGAGCATCATCTTTCCATCGCGGGTAATAACAGTATGATAGAACATCAGTGGAATATTGGCAGCCGATTCATCTGTCACATAATCCTTGAGTCGTTTATTGAGTACACCATTGGTGTTGTCGTTGAGGGCTGATTCAAAAGCGTAACCGCGGTCGCGCAAATAAGTGTAAGGACCAACAGAAAATTTTTGTTCCGGGGCAAAAAGATCACGGGCAATAAAAGAAGTAAAGGTTGGATTCAGCAGGTCTTCTGCAATATCATCCACATATTGTTGCGAACGCAGGTTGATATTTGGATTGTGCAGCTTCTCTCTGAAAAGCTCACGGAAATAGGAAGCGCCGATCATTCCTCCCGAAGCACCGGTGATCAGAAAAGTTTTGTTCATGATCTGTCCATTGGTGATGCTGTCGAGTCTTTGCAATACGTCCATAGTGAAGGTTGCACTTCTTGATCCGCCTCCGCTGGTGGTCATTACTACAAGTAAGGGTTTACCGGTTCCCTGTTTTTGTTTCCACCGGTTCAGGATCGATTCCATATTCCGTTTATCTGCAGCGCTGGAATCCCGATTTCCCAATGCTTCCAGTGCCTCCTGCGAATATTCGGGTTGTTGAATACTGGTAGAATAATTCAGGCCGTAGGCCTTGTTCCTTGGATCAATCCAGTTGATGCGGTATAAAAAATTGAGTAGTACCACAAAAATCAGAAAGGCTGGAACACTCCAGCTTTGAAAAAAATAAACAATTGCTCCGCACACGCCAATGAGAATGGCAAACAACAGCGTAATGCTGGCTCCTGCAGGAAGCTGAAAAAATTTATGGTCAAGAAAAAAACCGATGACGATCAGAAAAAGATAGGAGATCAACAGGCTTACAACCGCGGCGAAGTGGTGACGCTTGAATATTTTTTCCATCAGGTCGCGCGAGTAGTGCGATACATCTCGGCAACGGCGGATGCGGAAAAAAGAATCGAGGAACCATTCAGAATAGATTAGTGATTTTATAGTAGCAGGATGTGGCTCGGGTTGAAAATGATAGAGCACATTCTTCGCATTGTTGAAAGCGGGCTGAAGTTTTTTAAAGATGGTGCGGTCGGCGCGGAAAAAATAGAAAAAGGAAATGGAAAGAATGAGTAACAGTCCGGCCATGAATCCTACGGTTAGAAAAATAATCTCCACATTACTGATCAACTCTTTGTAGTGCGCGAATTGGTAGGCTTTGATCAGATAAAAAACCAGGAACGTAATGGGGATGACACTGTTGTTGATGCAGTATTTTAAAAATGGAAACTGGGTTGCTGCAAGAAAAGTAAACTGACGGCTGAAAAGGATGAACGTGGTAATGTTCCAGCACATGAAGAAAACACCAATGGACATTCCCATAATGGCTGCACTCAGGGAATTGACATTACCTAAATATTCTGGCGCCAGAAAAAGTGCATCTGCTCCAAAACTTTTCATGAAACTGCTATTGACCACGGCAAACAAAATGATCCAGAGGGCCAGCAGGATCTGGTATTTCCTGAAGTGAAGGAAGATAAGTTGGACGGGTAGGGAGTAAAATATGCCTCGTAAATAGATTTTAAAAGGTGTTTTCATCTTCTGTAAAATACTGATAAATCCGCTTAGATTCAAGTGGTTATCGTTGATTTGACCTTTTTTTGGCATGAAGGAAAAATAAAGCGCCTATAAAGGACAGTAAAAGGAAGATCGCCCCCAGCTGGTGCAATTGGGCCATCCATTCGAATATGTTCCATCTGGCAATGCGGATACGGGTGCTGGTAAGAACTGTGAATATGCCCAGTAAAAGCTGCGCCACTACCAGCACTGCGGGAATGATGCGCCACCGCGAAAAAGCAGGCGTAGCTCTGGTTTTTAGGGCCCTGAAGGTCCAGATGAAAATGAGGAGTACGAGGAGGTAAGCAATGGAACGATGAATAAAATGGATCGTAATCGGATTCTCGATGATGCTGATCCACCCTTCGGGTCGATGAAAAAGAAGTGGAGGGACAAAGCTCCCATTGATATCCGGCCAGGTGGGGGCGGCGGTGGCTGCCTTATGTCCGGCCATCAAGGCACCGAAGGTGAGTTGAATAAAAAGAAGACCGACAATGACCCAGGTGAATTTTTTTAATCCCGGGTCGTACAGTTTGTTTTGTTTTTTAATAAGCAGTTCCAGTCCAAACCAGAAAGCATAACAGATCAGAATACAGGCCAGAACAAAATGCATCGCAAGTTTTGTTGGCTTCACATAAATGGCATCGCCGGTTAGTCCGCTCGCAACCATGATCCATCCCACTGCACCTTGCAAAGCACCCAGAAGAAAAAGAATGATCAGGGGTTTGATCATTTGTGGACGAAATCTTTTTTGAATCAGAAAAATGACAAAAGGAATAAGGAAAGCCACTGCAATCAGTCTTCCCCACAAACGATGAAACCATTCCCAGAAAAATATCGATTTAAAATCGCTCAGGATAAAATCGTAATTCAGAAAATGATACTGGGGTGTCTGCTGGTATTTATGAAATGCTTCGAGCCATTCTTGCTGGTTCAATGGCGGAAGCGTTCCTGTGATCACATCCCATTCTGTAATGGAGAGCCCTGAACCGGTAAGACGTGTAATGCCGCCCAAAAGGATTTGAACAATCAGCATACCCACACCCACCATGATCCAGATTGCAACAGGTTTGTAAGAAGAACTTTGCAGGGTTTTCATCGCGCGCGAAGTTAGTTCAAAGTCGATAGCTGGTGGTTCATCGGTAAGGTTTCACGCAAAGACACAAAGATTTGAAGGTTTCACGCAAAGACGCAAAGAAGCGAAGGCACAAAGGGATTTTTTTTAAATGTAAGGAGAGGGTTTTTTTAATGTGGAGGAGAGGGTTTTAAATGTGGAGGAGAGAGTTTTTTAAACGCAAAGGACACAGGGAGCGCAAGGAGAGAGACGCAAAGAGGTTCTCTTCGCTCACGGGTGGGTATGGGAATTATTTTTTGATTGCGCCAGCGTGCGATGAATAAGATGACTAAAATGCCTCATAGTATTGATCCGTTTTTATATCTAAGAAGTTTATGTAACCAGCTGCAGTACTGCCAGCAACTTTTCTTATGTCACTCAGTTGTGCTGTAGTGGTTCTTTCAGCAGGGCATTCCACAAATGAACTACCCTATCGAATCCAAAAATCAATTCAACCTACTTTAAGTAATTAACTACAAGCAGTACACTCAGAATTAAAAAAGACTACACTCCGAATCAAAAGAATAAAATCAACCACCCGTGAGCGAAGCGAACACCTTTGCGTCTCTCTCCTTGCGCTCTTTGCGTCCTTTGCGTTTAAAAAAAATCCCTTTGCGCCTTCGCTTCTTGGCGTCTTTGCGTGAAACCCTAACTTCCGACACTGAACAGTGAACGCCCTCCACTCGGCCATATAAAAAAATTATTTTATGAACGCAGGGAGTTTTCGTAGCTTTTCTATGGCCAAAATTCTTCATCACTAAAACTGCTTTTTATGGAAAGTAAAGACCTCAACCTCTCTACCAATCGTCGCTCTTTTATCGGTACGCTGGCTACCGGCGCTGCTGCCATGAGCCTGGGCAGTCTGGCTGCTCCACTTCAATCTGCCGCCCGTGAAAAGGTCCATTTCCAAAATGATGATGATCCGGATGCCTGGTTCAATAAGTTGAAAGGAAAACACAAGATCGTTTACGATGTTGTTGAACCTAAAGGCATGTTCCCCTTTGCCTGGTCGCGCATTTTTTTAATGACCAATCAAATGACCGGCACTCCTGAAAAAGACAACAACGTTGTTGTGATCCTTCGACACAATGCCATTCCCTATGCTTTGGATAATTCCATTTGGTCCAAATACAAACTCGGAGAAATTTTCAAGATCAATGATGATGTAACAAAAGCTTCAGCAGTACGCAATGTTTACTGGAAGCCAGCTCCCGGCGATTTTCAGGTGCCAGGCATTGGAAATGTTTCCATCGGTATCAATGAACTGCAGGATAGTGGTGTGATGTTCTGTGCCTGCAATATGGCCCTAACCGTGTACAGCGCTGTTGCAGCACAAATGATGGGACTGAATGCAGCTGATGTCAAAAAAGAATGGATGGCTGCAGTGTTGCCAGGAATTCAGGTAGTGCCTGCTGGTGTGTGGGCTGTTGGCCGTGCGCAGGAACATGGATGCGCGTATTGTTATGCTGGATGAAGCGTCACCAGTCGTCTGAAGTGAAATTAAAAACGCAGAGTGCGCAGAGGACGCAAAGAAATCACACGCAAGTCATTGAGTAATTTGCGGCTCTTTGCGTTTCCATTGCGTCCTTTGCGTTTTATCACTCACTACTTCAGTGTTCAAAAATTATACGGCTTTTTTATTTTTTCATCTTTCCAAACGGACCGTATTTATGCTGTTCAGCAGGAAAACTATCACTGAAGGGACCGAAGGGATAATCAAATGGTTTTTTGGAAATGTTCTTCCAGTCGTAAGAGAAAAATTTTTGAGGCCGCTCCTGCGAATTAATGTAAGCAGCTACGTCCCAGGCTTGTTCAGCTGTTAATTGAGGTTCCTTCCAGGTGGTACCAAAGGGCATATTATTTTTGATAAATCCTGCCAGTCCGGAAAGACGATACATTCCTGCACTAACATTATAACTGTGCTCTCCCCACAAAGGCGGATAGGTGTATTCAGAAGCGTTTGCCATGAGCTGGCCTTCTCCATTTGCTCCATGACAGCGTGCGCAATATTGCTCGTACACAAATTTCCCCTTTAGAGGATCTGCAGCACGGTCCAAAAAAGGCAGGCTTTCTGTTCCCGCACCTTTCGGACGAACTCCCTTCGGTACTTCACTTCCGATCCATTTTAAATAAGCCACCATGGAACGCATTTCGAGGCTAAGGCTATCGAGTGCCGTCCCATTCAGGCTTCGTTGCATGCATTCATTGATACGGAACTCGATGGACTCTGTTCGTCCGCTTCGCTCACGATAGCGCGGATAAATGCTGGCTACTGCAGAAAAAGGATTTGCAAAATTGGTGCTGCCCGCATCAATATGACAGTTCTGGCAATTCATGCCGTTGGAACGGCGAGCCACGATTCCTTTTGGACCGAGGTATTGTGAGGTGTGTGCGATCAATTCTTTTCCATACCTGATTAAATCTCCTTCACCATCGGGAGGAATTTCAGACTCTGAAGGCGGAATCCATTCTTCATTTTCACGGTACCAGCTATGTATGCTTTTAACCAGAGTGGTTTGATTGGAAGGCATCGCACTCATCACCAGGGCGATGATGGTCATGAGTCCCAAACAAACCGGACACCAATATGATTGAAGGAACCGCATCGCATTTCTAATTTACAAAATCCTGATGAAAAAGATGTGGGATGGGGGAGGTGAGATGTGGGATGTGAGATGTGGGATGTGAGTGGGAGCCAGAAGTTGAGAGTTCTTAATTCAAAACCTAAAGTTCATCATTCCTATTTCTTATCTCACATCTCACATCTCCCATCTCCCATCTTTTTCTTTTCCTTTTCCCTTATTTTTGAAAAAAAAACCTTGCTGCTGTCCTATTTCGATGAAAGCCTTGTGGAAGCTGGTTGTGATGAAGCCGGACGTGGTTGCCTGGCGGGTCCGGTGTTCGCAGCTGCTGTGATTTTGCCAAAGAATTTTTCTCATCCAGTGCTCAACGATTCAAAACAGCTGACCGAAGAACAACGGTATGAATTGCGGCCGATGATTGAACAAGAGGCAATAGCTTTTGCGGTGGCCAGTTTGTGTAATAAACAAATCGACAAGATCAATATTCTCTGGGCATCTTTCAAATGCATGCACATCGCCGTCAAAAAATTAAATCCACAACCTCAGCTCCTGCTCATTGATGGCAACCGGTTTAAAAAATTCAGGAAGATCCCGCATAAATGCATCGTACAGGGAGATGGCCTGTATGCTTCCATTGCAGCAGCCAGCATTCTCGCCAAAACTTATCGCGACGATTATATGAAAGCGCTGCACCGTAAATTTCCCCGTTACAACTGGGCGCAGAACAAGGGTTATGCAACCAGGGAACACCAGCAGGCACTCAATGAATACGGGCCCTGCAAGTTCCACCGCAACTCTTTCAGACTCAGTTACAGCCCAGCCGAAATGGCCGAGGAGGTCGTGATTGATTAAACCCGTGCAGCGTTTTAGGGTCTAATCCTTGTCTTTTTCATGTGCTGCATTTTTTATAAATGATCTGCCGTAAAAGAATGGTTGAAGGTTAACAGGCATCCCGGGTAAAATCTGGGATGCTTTGTTTTTAAAACTCACCCTCTGCGCTCTCTTTCTCTGTGGTTTGCTCGTTTAATCCCAGGAACCCGCACCTGCACGCACAAGTTCCGGCTCCGGCCTTGTAAGATCGATGACGGTAGAAGGAACCATTCCGCCAATGCCTCCATCGATCACTACATTCACCAGTTTTTCAAATTTCTCGTGAATCAATTGCGGGTCGGTGTAGTCTTCTACTGTTTCCCCTGGAAGTGTAGCACTGAGAATAGGGTTGCCCAGTTCTTTTACAATGCATCGTGCAATTTTATTATCGGGAACCCGAATGCCCACCGTGTCTTTTTTTGTCTTTAAAATTTTTGGAACATCCCTGCTTGCTTCCAGAATAAAAGTGTAAGGCCCGGGAAGAAATTGTTTCAACGTGCGGTACACAGGTGTGGAAAGCTGTTTGGCATATTGACTCAGATCGCTGAGATCGTAACAGACAAATGAAAATTGTGCTTTGGATGGTTGTATATTTTTGATCTGACAGATCCGTTCAATGGCTTTGTGCTGAAAAATATCGCAGCCCAGTCCATAAATAGTATCGGTGGGGTAAATGATGATGCCTCCAGATTTCAGAATGTCAACGACCTGCTGAATGAGTCTTTCCTGTGGATTTACCGGATGAATGCGGATAAGCATAATGTTAATTTAATCAGGGTGTTTCTGCACAGCTTCCCGGACAAAAAAATCTTGTTACATTGAGCGCTGATTTATTTTGCAAAAATCGCACACATGAATCTGCAAACCATACCTGAATTTGAAAAGATCGATCCACAGGTGTTTAAAGAAGATTTTTACGATCTGCAAAAGCCGGTTGTCATAAAAAATCTGGCAAAGGATTGGCCCGCTTACAGGAAATGGAACTGGGATTTTTTTAAAAGAACCGTGGGCAACACACGCGTTGCTCTGTACAACAACATCAAGAGCGACGCATACACGGCAATCAATACTGCAGATGATTACAAAAGTTTTGGTGAATACATCGACATGATTCGCCAGGGTCCAGCGGGTTGGCGCATCTTCCTGTTCAATATTTTTGAACACGCCCCTCAAATCGTTTCCGACTTTACCTGGCCCGAAGATCTGATGAAAGGGTTTGTGAAAAAATTTCCTATGCTCTTCGTGGGTGGTGAAGGTTCCATCACCCACATGCATTTCGATATCGACCTCTCACACATCATCCATACTCAGTTTGCAGGAAGAAAAAGAGTGCTTCTCTTTCCTTTCAATGAACAACACAAACTCTATCGAAAACCCTGGGAGGTATTGAGCATGGCCGATTTTTCCAATTATTATTCAGACCACAGCAAGCTGGATTACAAAAAATTTCCTGCACTCAAATATGCCAGTGGTTACGAAACCATTCTTGATCATGGCGATACCCTCTTCATGCCAGCAGGTTACTGGCACCACATGGAATACCTTGATAGTGGTTTTGCCATGAGTCTTCGCGCACTACAGCCTTCGCTCAGTGGAAAATTAAAAGGTGTCTGGAATCTATTTGGCATGCGTGGCATCGATACCATGATGAAGAAAACCGCACCGAAGTGGTGGTATGAGAACAAGCAGCGGATCATTTTTGAGAATGCACAAAAAGAGATGAGGGAAGCTGATAGCTGAAAAGCGAAAGCTGTTAGCCATTAGCTGTTGGCAATTCGTTTGGTCGTTTATTTTTTATCTGTTCTATTGATGGAAGGTGCGAAGAGAAGTTGGCAGTAAATGCAGGTGTGGGTTGTGAGCTCCGAGCCATGAGTACGAAACGGTCTTTATGAAACGACAAACTATAAACAACAAACCACAAGCCCTCAAGAACCAATTTTAAGAACAGTAACTATAAACAGAAAGATAGCGCCGAAGACTACTTTAGTGAAGCTAACAGCCAGCAGCTTCTCCCTACGCAATATTCCATACCTCATTCCCTCTTAATAACTTATTCAGGTCCGCCGGCTTCTTTGCAATTGCTTCTTCTACTTGTTGTTTCATCATGTCCTCGTAAGTTGGACGAACGGCCTGATAAAATATTCCAAATGGACGGGGAAGATGATTGTCTGCTTTTGGATCGTCGAACATGCGCGTGAGGATTTGGGCCTTGTAAATATCTTTTACGTCATGCACCCAAAGATCATCCAGGCTCGTTCCCTGGTTCAGATCTACAACAACTGGAGTAAATCCATCCAGCTTAATCCCTTTATTTTTTGTAGCACCAAATACGAGTGGTTGTCCATGTTCCAGGAAAAGGGCTTCGTCTGCCTTGGTGGATTTTTCTGTAAAAACTTCAAAGGCGCCGTCGTTGAAAATATTGCAATTCTGATAGATCTCCAGGAAGGAAGTGCCATGGTGTGCATGCGCTGCTGCAAGCATAGTTTGCAGGTGCTTTGGATCACGGTCCATGCTTCTGGCAACGAATGTAGCATCCGCACCCATTGCCAATGCCAGAGGGTTGAAGGGATGATCAATGCTTCCAAAAGGTGTTGACTTGGTGATCTTGTTTTCTTCTGAAGTAGGAGAATACTGACCCTTCGTGAGTCCGTAGATCTGGTTATTGAACAAAAGAATGTTGACGTCAAAATTGCGGCGAAGCAGGTGGATCATGTGATTGCCGCCGATGCTGAGTCCATCACCATCGCCTGTTACGATCCACACACTCAAATCAGGTCTTGTAGCTTTTAGTCCACTGGCAATTGCTGTTGCACGGCCATGAATGGAGTGCATGCCATAAACATTCATATAGTAAGGGAAGCGTGAAGAGCAACCAATACCAGAGATGATAGCAATATTCTCCCGTGGAATTCCCAGGGTGGGCATCACTTTCTGCACTTGTGCCAGGATGGAATAATCTCCGCAACCCGGACACCAGCGTACTTCCTGGTCGGTTGCAAAATCTTTTGCGGTAAGGGTCGGTGTAGTTGAAGCCAATGTTTCCATTATATCACAGATTTCACAAATTAAGATTGGATTTCACAGATTGATTAAAACGATTTTGAGGAATTCATAAAAAGAGTTCGTATCACAGATTTCACAGATTAAATACGGATTTTACAGATTGATTTAAAGGATTAACAGGATTTCTTTATCACAGATTGGGATTGGATTTCACGCATTGATGATTTCATAGAAACCTGTTGTATTCCTAATTCCAAATTCCCAATTCCAATTAATACCTTAATACCCGATACCCATGCACAAGTTAAGCATTAAACTCCCTTTTTCAATTCCTCCCAGTATTCCGCAGCTCTTCTTGTATGAGGAATTACAATGGTGCCGCCAACGATATTGGCTACTGCAAATATCTCGTACATCTGTTCCGTGGTAATGCCCAGCTCATGTGATTTTCCGAGATGGTATTTGATACAGTCGTCGCAACGTAAAACCATACTGGCTACCAGTCCCAGCATTTCTTTTGTCTTCCTGTCCAGTGCTCCGTCTTCATAGGTATTGGTGTCAAGATTCCAGAGCCTCTTCATTACCAGATTGTTCTTGCTCAGGATTACCTCATTCATTTTTTCCCTGTAATCATTGAATTCCTGTACCAATGCCGACATTCCTAAAATTTATTCTGCAAAAATAAAGAACTGCGGCCAGCGAATTGTTGTTGAAACGCCAAGGCGGGATTTTTGCATAATTTCAAGGTAAATTTTAACTCTTTTATGAAGAAATCATTTCTTGTTACAATCGGTCTTTCATTGGTGGTAGTAGTTAGCATGGCTTTTACGAAGGACGATCCCAAATACAAGAACCTCAAAGTGCTTCCTAAAAATATCACCAAGGAACAGATGGATAGCGTGATGCACCATTTTGCCAATTCGCTGAATGTGCGTTGCAACTATTGCCATATGCGCAACGATTCCACCAAGACCTGGGACTTTGCTTCCGATGAGAATAAACACAAGCTGACAGCACGGGGCATGATGAAGATGATGGACAAGATCAACGATAAATTCTTTGATCTTTCAGGTTCCAAACGCAACCTCAATACAGCTTTGATGGTCACCTGCTATACCTGTCACCATGGTTCAACCGACCCCGCTACTAAGCCGCCAATGGTGGAAAGACCGCAACAAAGACCCCCATCAGACACAACCAGGAGAACAAAATAAACTATGGAAGCGAGTTTTGATTTTGGCATGATCGGGATCGGTGTAATGGGAAGCAACCTGCTGCTCAATATGGCCGACCACGGATATGCTGTCATTGGCTTTGACCTCAAGCAGGAGCGTGCCGACAAACTTGAACTGGCTGGCAAGGGCAAAAAAGTAAAAGGGACGGTGAGCCTGACCGAAATGGTATCTTCTTTAAAAAAGCCCCGCAAGATCATGATGCTGGTGCCCGCAGGCAAGCCGGTGGATGATGTGATTGAAAACCTTTTGCCCCACCTGGAAAAAGAAGACATTGTGATCGACGGAGGCAATTCTTATTTCAAAGACACGCTGCGCCGCATTGGCTACCTGCAGAACAAGGGCATTCATTTTTTTGGAATGGGTGTGTCCGGAGGAGAGATGGGAGCGAGGCTTGGACCCAGCATGATGCCGGGTGGAGATAAAGGCGCCTACCAATATTTAAAACCCATACTGGAAGCTATTGCAGCAAAGTCGGAAGGCATTCCCTGCGTTGCCTATATGGGAAATAATGCAGCCGGCCATTATGTAAAAATGGTTCATAACGGAATTGAGTATGCGCTGATGCAGATGATCAGTGAGGCCTACGACCTTCTTCACAGGGCGGGCAATTACTCAAACCAGGAGCTGCACGATCTATTCAATCAATGGAATGAGGGTGCGCTGCATTCCTACCTGATCGAGATCACCGCGGAAGTATTTAAAACCGGAGACAACGAAACTTCCAACCAAAAAGATTATCTGGTAGACAAGATCCTTGACCAGGCTGGGTCGAAAGGAACAGGGAAATGGACTTCTCAGGAGGCGATGGACCTTCCTGTAGCTATTCCTACCATCGATATGGCGGTGGCCATGCGCGATCTTTCCGTATACAAGCAACAACGAGTTCAGGCTGCAAAATTGTACAAGCCTTCTTTTATCAAGATCATGATCAGCAATGATATTCTCGCCGACCTGGAACATGCATTGTCGTTTTGTTTTGCCATTGCCTATGCGCAGGGCCTGAGCATGCTGGCCAGGGCTTCTGATGAATGGAAAATGGATATTCCGCTTCCGGATGTTATTCGTGTGTGGAGGGCGGGTTGCATCATCCGGTCTGCGCTGCTTGGAAATTTTGCAGATGCATTCAAAAAGGATCCGAAACTTCCCAACCTGCTTCTGGACGCAGAGATTGCAGCATTATTAAAGAACAGGGAAGACAATGTCCGTCGCACCATTCAATGGGCCGTGAGCTCCAGGATTCCTGTGAATGGCATGATGAGCGCCCTTGGTTACTATGATGCATACCTTAGTGAACGCATGCCTACCAACCTGATTCAAGCGCAAAGAGATTTTTTTGGAGCCCATACTTATCAACGCATCGACCGTGAAGGTGTTTTTCATACCGAATGGAATGTGGAGAATAAGAGTTGATGGAGAAGACAGGAGTTCGGAGTCGGGAGTTCGGAGTCGGGAGTTCGGAGTCAGGAATTGGGAGTTAGGAGTTCAGTTAAGAGCAAGGAAAGATAAGTTGGTAGAAGAGATTAACCGCAAAGAGCGCAGGGAAGCGCAAAGAGTCGCAGAGAACATTCCCTTTGCGGTCCTTTGCGATCTGTCTGCGTTCTTTGCCGTTAATTTTCCTGGTTCGTGAAATCTATGACAACATCAAGATCATGAAAAAAATTCGAAATAACAGAGGAAAGAGCAATGGAACAGGGATTCGTCCGACAATCATATTCATATTTGGTGGAAGTGGCGATCTCACTTATCGCAAACTAATGCCGGCTTTGTACAATCTCTATCTGGATAAATATCTTCCTGAACAATTTCTCATTGTAGGCATTGGCCGCACCGAGTACACCGACGCGAGCTTTCGAAACCATAGTAAGAAAGGGATTGAAGAACATTCCCGTCGTCCGGGATGTGTGAAGATTGCCTGGAAGGAATTTGCCCAACACATCGAATACCTTCAGGCTGACCTCGATAATGAAAAGACGTACAAAACAATGTATGAGCGCGTGGCTGCCGCTGAAACCAAATGGCGAACCGAAGCCAATTCAATTTTTTATATGTCGGTGGCACCACAACTCGCACCCGTTATCGCCGAGCGACTGCACAAGGCCAAGCTCACGGCAGAACCTTCGAGATCAAGAATGGTTTTTGAAAAACCTTTCGGTCACGACCTTGCCAGTGCCACTGAATTGAATATTCGCCTCGGACAACTCTTTCGCGAAGAACAGATTTACCGGATCGATCACTACCTCGGAAAAGAAACCGTTCAGAACATACTTGCCCTGCGTTTTGCCAATGCATTGTTTGAACCCATATGGAACAGTAATTATATTGATCATGTGCAGATCACTGCAGCGGAAGACATTGGTGTGGAAGACCGGGGAGGTTATTACGAACAGGCAGGAGCACTGCGCGATATGGTGCAGAATCATATGCTACAACTTCTCTGCATGATCGCCATGGAAGCACCTGTGTCTTTTGATGCCGACGAGATCCGGAATAAAAAACTGGACGTACTGCGTGCCATTCGTAGATGGAGAAAAGATGAAGTGCACCTCAATGCCGTGCGTGGACAATATGGAAGTGGCTGGATGCAAGGAAAACAAATGAAGTCTTACCGTGAAGAAAAAAATGTGTCACCACAATCAAACGTAGAAACCTTTGCGGCTGTAAAATTTTACGTGGACAACTGGCGATGGAAGGACGTTCCTTTTTATGTGCGCACAGGAAAGGCGCTTCATTCAAAATCAACCATCATCAGCGTTCAATTTAAACCTGCACCTCAATATGCTTTTCCTTATGAAGCAGGAGAAACCTGGAGGCCCAACCGCTTAACCATCAGCATTCAGCCGCAAATGGATATCCGCCTCCGTTTCCAGGCGAAGCAACCGGGTCCGCACATGGTGTTACAACCGGTGGATATGATCTTCAGCTATGCAGACGCCTATGGCGATAATCAGCCGGAGGCTTATGAAACACTTTTGGAGGATGTGATTGAAGGCAATCCCACATTGTTCATGCGTGCTGACCAGGTGGAATCTGCCTGGCGTATCATTGAGCCCATACTCGAAAGCTGGCAGACCAGACAACCCGTTGATTTTCCCAATTATGCACCCGGCTCCTGGGGGCCTGAAGATGCGGAAGCACTGATAGCAAAGGATGGCCACCACTGGGCTACCCTTCCCGAAGAGAAAAAAGAAACCGTTGAGAAGGTTAATATTTGATAGTTGATAGTTGATGGTTGGTAGTTGGTAGTTGGTAGAAGAGAAAGAGATAGAGATAGAGAAAGAGAAAGAGATAGAGATCAGCCGCAGAGAAAGAAGGCGCGGAGAGTAGCAGAGAAAGATTCGGGTGTATGTGATTTTGCCTGACTACAAGACGTCTTTCCTCACACCAGATTTTTCTCAATCACTCTTTTATACAAATTGCGGGCAAAGGGTTCGTACTCGATAAAAGTTTCAGGTTTGATCATATAATCCGCAGCGCCCATGCTCAGGCACTTTTCAATGATGCTGCGGGTTGAAGAAGTGGATGTAATGACGACAGGAACACGGGCATAGGGCTTTTCTTTGATCTCCGTTAAAATATCATGACCATTTTTTCCGGGCATGTTCAGGTCGGACAGGATCACATCGGGCCACCTGGATAGTTTGTTATCCATGTAGGAAAATAATTCGGAACCACTGCTGAATTGCCCCAGAACCTCGTACATGTCTGTTGCTTCAAAGCCTTCTTTGATGAACAACTGTTCGTCCTCGTCATTCTCTACAAAAACGATTTTAAGCTTTTTCATATTATGCCGTCTGTGCTGATTCGCTTTCTGTATTGATGGTAAAATAAAATGTGGTTCCTTTTCCGGGTTCCGACTCCGGCCAGATCCTTCCTCTGTGCCTGTCCACAATTTTTTTGCAGATGGCCAAACCAATTCCTGTTCCCGCAAAATCCCTGTCGTGATTCAGTCTTCTGAATATTTCAAAAATTTTGTTGAGATCTCCTTTGGCGATGCCAATACCATTGTCAGAAATGGAAAAAATGACCTCTCCATTTTCTTTTGTACACCGGATATTTATTTTGGGCTCGTTGTTGTGGGTGAACTTGAGTGCATTACTAAGTAAATTTTGAATGAGTTGAACGAGTTGAACGCGGTTACCACGAATATATTCTAATTCGTTTTCAATAATGATCTGTGCGTTGCCTGCTTCAATAGACCCTTTCAAATTGGAAATGGCTTCCTGAAAAAGATCTTGCACATTCACATCCTCGGTCGACAATTCGTCCTTGCCCAGTTGTGAATAATGAAGCAGGTTCAGAATGAGTTCCTTCATCCGGTTGCTTGAATTCACTGCTTTTTGGATATAGTTCTTGAGGTCTTCATCCTGGCTGGCACTGAGCTTTATCTGGATCAACTGCAAAAAACTTTTAATGGTGCGAACAGGTTCCTGCAAGTCGTGAGATACAATAGAAGTGAACTGTTCCAGCTCCTCGTTGGCGTGCATCAATTGTTCATTGGTGGCTTTTAGTTCAATTGCCAATCGCCGGTAGCTTTGATAGCTGTCTTTTAATGCCTTTTCTGATTCTTTTCTTTCCGTGAGGTCCCGGGTTACCTTGGCAAATCCAATCAAGGCGCGTTCCTTGTTATAGATCGCGGTAATAACCACGTTGGCCCAGAACAATGAACCATCTTTTCGAACCCTCCATCCTTCCTCTTCATACTTGCCTTCCTTGCGCGCTACCTTTAATTCATAAGGCGGCTTACCGTTGCGAATATCTTCCTCCGTATAAAAAATGGAAAAATATTTTCCAATGATCTCTTCTTCTGTATAACCTTTGATGCGTTTTGCTCCCTCGTTCCAACTAACAATTCTTCCCTTGTCGTCGAGCATGAAGATTCCATAGTCCTTCACCTGTTCTATCAGCAAACGGTTGCGCTCTTCACTTTGCCGAAGTGCTTCATCCTTTTCTCTTTTATCGCTCAGGTCCCTGGTTACTTTAGAAAATCCAACCAAATCGTTGTATTCATTGAAAAGAGCAGTAACCACCACGTTGGCCCAGAATAGTGAACCATTTTTGCGAACCCGCCATTGCTCTTCTTCAAACTTGCCTTCAGTGGCTGCTGTATTTAATTCTCGCTCCCATTTTTTTGAGTCATAGTCTTCACGGGTATAGAACATTGAAAAATGCTTGCCAATGACTTCCGATTCGTGATAGCCCATGATGCGGTTTGCGCCTTCATTCCAGCTCGAGATATTTCCGTTGGCATCAAGCAGGATGATCATGTATTCCTTCACACCTTCCACCATCAACCGGTAGCGTTGTTCCGTCTCCCGGAGCAGTAATTCGGTTTTCTTTTTCTCAGAGCGATCTTTGATACTTAATGTATAACCCATTAGTTCGCTTCTGTCATTTCTAACTGAGTTAAGATTTATTTCTGCCCAGTATCTTTCGCCTTCCTTCTTATAGAGCCAGCCCTCTGCTTCCCAGTATCCTTTTTTTCTCGCTTGCTCCAGCGCATAATCACCTTTGAACGAATTTTCTTCATTCTGTTCTGCAAATAGCGAATAAGGTTTATTGATTAACTCCTCGGAACTGAAGCCGGTAAGCCTGGTGGCTGCGAGATTTGAAAAATTAATATAGCCGTCTTTGTCAAGAAGAAATACGGCTTCGGTAATACTTTGTACAAGTAATTTAAAATCGGTTAACATATGGTCAGAAAAGACTGTTGCGACTTAAGGGGGATAAAGATAATAAACCTTACCCCAATTGTTCAAGTTTTGACTTGGGTGAACGGGCCAAGGGTTAACAGATGAGACGGCCTGGAGAAAGTATTAAGGTATTGCGGTAATAAGGTATTAAGGAGGAATTGCCACCTACGCCGAGGCTTCGGTGGCCAAAGAGGAATTGGGAATTTGGGAGAGAACAGGTTTCTATGAAATCATCCATCCAGTAATCCTTTTAATCAATCCGTGAAACCCAATTTTAATCCGTGAACTCCGTGATAAAATTATTCCTGGTAATCAGGGCCATCCTAAAATCCAGGTTACCCATTCCTTCGAAAGAAGGATAATCCCGGTTAATGGTGTATTTTTTCGGCATGAAATCTCTATTCTCTGTGATTGCCCTGGTTAGCATTCTTTCCTGTAATGACGCACCACCAAAAGCCAGTTCGCGTCCGCGGATCAACACCGATTCCAGTCTCGTAAAACCGGAATCCACCAATCCCTATGTTGCGGTTGATATTTCTCCCATGGATATGAGCTGGCTGCCAACAGACTATCCAAAGATGTCTGTTCGAAAATCTCTTCCAGTTGCGCGGGTCATTTATAGCCGTCCGCACAAACAGGGACGCAAGATCTTTGGCGCCTTATTGAAATATGGAGAACCCTGGCGCCTCGGTGCCAATGAAGCCACAGAGATCGAATTATTCCAACCCGTAAAGATCCAGGGCAAAACGATTTCCAGGGGCCGCTATGTCCTTTACTGTATTCCCCAGCAGGATCAATGGACCATTATTTTCAACAGCAACCTCTATAGCTGGGGACTTACTCCGGATCCGGAAAAAGATCTTTTTCATTTTGATATTCCGGCGGTCAAAAAAAATCAGTCTGTAGAATATTTTTCAATGATCTTTCAGCCCTCAGGTAGAGGCGCCGATCTGGTAATGGCCTGGGATGATACCGAAGCACGATTGCCTCTTGAATACTCTGAAAATTAAGCAATGTGTGGTCTTGCAGGAATGATCAGTAAGAACAGCAGCCTCGTTTCCAAAGATCGCTTGGAAAACGCAGTGCGCTGTCTCCGTCACCGTGGCCCCGACGCAGAAGGAGTCTGGACCAATCCGCAAAACAATGTGGCACTCGGCCATCGAAGACTGAGCATCATTGACCTGAGTGAACAAGCCAGTCAGCCCATGCACTATGCAGGCCGTTATACCATCATCCACAATGGCGAGATGTATAATTACATGGAGCTGCGCAAGAAGTTGGAGCAAAGGGGTCACCAATTTCTTTCTCAGTCCGACACCGAGGTCATTCTTGCTTCTTATGCCGAATGGGGAAAGGACTGCCTACGAAGATTGGAAGGGATGTTTGCTTTTGCGATCTGGGACGAGCAGGAGCAAATTCTTTTTGCTGCAAGAGATCGATTTGGCGAAAAGCCATTTTTCTATTTTCATGATGGCGAAAAATTTCTTTTTGCTTCCGAAAGCAAAGCGCTTTGGCAACTGGGCGTGCAAAAAGAAGTGAACCAGAGCATGCTTTATAATTTCCTTTCGATCGGTTATACTTCCAATCCACAAAATCCGGCAGAAAGTTTTTACCAGGGAATTCAAAAGCTTCCTTCATCTTGTTTTCTGGAATATTCGCTTCTTACAGGAACACTTGCCATAGAAAAATACTGGCAGATCTATGCAGAGATCAGTGAATCGATCACGGTAAAGGAGGCAATAGAAAACTTCAGACTACTGTTTTCCTCTTCCATTCACAAACGGCTACGAAGCGATGTGCCTGTTGGCACTTCATTAAGCGGAGGACTCGATAGTTCGTCGGTCGTGGCTTTTTGTGAACAACAAAATTCCAGTCATTACAGCCATCATTGTTTTACGGCTTCCTTTGCAGGTTTTGAAAAAGATGAACGACGCTGGTCGGAATTGGTGTCAAAAAAATTTGGGTTGAAACATCATCTTATTGAGTTGAATGAACAGGAAATTCCTGGTCTGATGGCGCAAATGATGACCAATCAGGAAGAGCCCATTGCAACAGCGAGTCCTCTTGCCCAATATAAAGTGTATGAAGCAGCAAGGAACGAAGGTGTGCGTGTGCTGCTCGACGGGCAGGGTGCAGATGAAGTGCTTGGCGGTTATCATAAATATTTCCATTGGTACTGGCAGGAATTATTTCGAAATAATGAATTGAGAAAGAGTGGAGAGTATCGTGCAGCACGTGAAAACGGCATAGAAGAAAAATTTTCTCTGAAAAACAAGCTTGCTGCGTTGCTGCCACAATTTATTTCTGCCATTGCTGAAGGAAGAAGAGCAAGAAATGCATTCAGACATCCCGACTTCGATCCGGACTTTGCCTTCTCACACAAAAATGATTTGCACTATACGCGGCCCTCGGGCACTGAGCTCAATGATGTTTTGTATTTTGACACCTTCGTGCTCGGCCTGGAAGACCTGTTGCGTCTGGCAGACCGTAACAGCATGGCACATGGAATTGAAGTGCGCCTGCCCTTCCTGGATCATGAGCTCGTACGATTTCTTTTTACTCTTCCTCCGCAAATGAAAATTCACCAGGGATGGACCAAGTGGATCCTGCGCAAATCTGTTGAAGGCGAGCTTCCCGAAGAAATTGTTTGGCGGCAGGATAAAGTGGGATTTGAGCCTCCCCAAAAAAAATGGATGGAATCAAAACATGTGCAGGAGGCGATCAGATATGGAAAAGAAAAGCTGGTGAAAGAACATATTCTCAAAACCCAGGTCCTGAACCAAAAAATAAAGCCGCATAATAGTTATGCGGCTCAGGCAAATGACTGGAGATACTGGTCTGCTTCGTTTTTATTTTAAGTTTTTGAGAATTCAGTCATCACACTTCAGACGTCGGTTGATTAAATGATTAGGCGGATTAGTTTAAACTGATAGAACGAACTTGCTCTTTTCAAACTTCTTAATCTATCAACTACTACCAACTACCAACTATCAGCTATCAACCCTTCCTAAATTTATTTTCCACGGTAATAGAACCATAATTATCAGCTTTGATATTGGTCCAGGTCTTTTCACCTTCCAGTGTGATATAATAATACGTTCCTTCATCCGAAGATTGTTCTGTTACGCCAAAGATTTTTTTGTCGGCAAATCTTTGTTTTACCCTGGTCAGGATCATGATGGGCAATTGTGATTCCTTGTAATAGCGCAGGGTATTGAGGATGTTTCCCTGTTTGTCGTACACGACTTTGGAAGTGACCTGCTCCTGTTTGAAACTGACTTCATAAATAAACTCTGATTCGGTCCAGGTGACATTCTGAACATTCTGGAAAGTTTTATTAAAAGCGTTCAATACTTTTTCATTGACTATCGGGCCGGCTGCAATAGAACGGAAGGATGTGCCCAGGATCAGTGCTGCAATTAAAATCTTTTTCATGGCTGTGGTTTATGAATTTTTAAATGGAATGACCAGACGAATGTAGTAGCCAAAAAAGAGGTTTTAAATTGTTTTACACTACCGGCGTTAAGGATCTGCCAATACAAAAATGAATTTTGTCCGCTCCCCGTACACAGTGGAAAATTTCAGGGATGAACGGGCAATTAATGCTTTGAACACCCATGCCAGATTTCTATGCAAAAGATTAAGTTGTTGTTAAGGTGGATGGGAGTTCGGGAGTCGGGAGTTGGGAGTTCGGAGTTCAGAGTTCAGAGTTCAGAGTTCAAAGTTCAAAGTTCAAAGTTCGGAGTTCAAAGTCAGTGAACTGGGAAACGGTTAGGCATACAGGTTGGCGCGGGATTGCTTCGCTTCGCTCGCAATGACGTTTAGTGGATTCGAAGTCCATCTTGATTCCAGTGCTTGCCTTAAGCTATACATTGGCTTTAATTATAGGCGAAGGCTTTACGCCCTCACACAAAAAAACCAGCGTGCATCCGGAAGTGAGAGCTGAAGTTTACGTCATTGCGAGCGAAGCGAAGCAATCTCCTGCCAACCTGCAAAGTCTAACCGCCGCATAGTTCACCGACTTTGAACTTTGAACTTTGAACTCCCAACTCCCAACTCCGGACTCCCGACTGAGAACTCCCGACTCCGAACTATCTTTGCCCGTTCTAAATAAAAACTATGAAGCTGGGAACAAAATTCATTCATGCAGGAGTAGAACCAGATCCAACTACAGGAGCCATCATGACACCGATTTATCAGACCTCCACTTATGTTCAGGAAGCACCGGCCCAACACAAGGGATATGAGTATGCCCGCAGTCAAAACCCTACGAGAACCGCTCTGGAAGCGGCTTTCGCAGCTATTGAAAACGGTAAGTTCGGACTCGCCTTTAGTAGTGGAGTGGCGGCTACTGATGCAGTGATCAAACTCCTTCAGCCAGGAGATGAAGTGGTTGCTGCCAGCGACATGTATGGCGGAACCTACCGCATGTTCACAAAGATCTTTGCCAAATTCGGTATTCGCTTTCATTATGTGAACATGCAGAATGCAGACAACATAAAACAGTATATCAACAAGCAAACAAAACTGATCTGGACCGAGACACCTACCAACCCCCTGATGAACATTACGGACATTGAAGCTGTTGCTGCCATTGCAAAACAAAACAATATCATTCTTTGTGTGGACAATACTTTTGCTTCACCCTATCTGCAAAACCCGCTCGACCTCGGCGCCGATATCGTGATGCATTCGGTAACAAAATATCTCGGCGGACACAGTGATGTGATCCAGGGCTGCCTCGTCATGAATGATGCAAGCTTACGTGAGCAATTGTATTTTATTCAGAAAAGTTGTGGCGCTGTTCCCGGGCCGCAGGATTGTTTTCTGGTGCTCAGAGGCATCAAGACCCTGCATGTACGCATGCAAAGACATTGTGAGAATGGAGAAAAGGTCGCGCAATTTCTTCGCAACCATTCGAAAATTGGAAAAGTCTACTGGTGCGGATTTGAAGATCATCCCAATTATGCCATTGCCAGAAAACAAATGCGCGGTTTTGGAGGCATGATGAGTTTTACACTAAAAGATGACAGCGTGGACAAAGCAAAAAAACTTTTATCCTCGACAAAATTGTTTGCCCTTGCTGAAAGTCTTGGTGGAGTAGAATCTCTAATCAATCATCCTGCATCCATGACGCACGCTTCCATCCCTCGCGAGGAAAGACTGAAAAACGGTTTATCCGATTCACTGATTCGACTCAGCATCGGTATTGAAGACGTAGATGATCTTATCGATGACTTGAAGCAGGCGATAGGATAGTTTCTTGTTTCTGGTTTATGATAACCCCGTAGAAAGGACGACGCAGAAGATTGGTCTCTCCTCTTTCCTACTCTCATCACACATCTCACATCTCACATCTCTTTCTCTTCAGTATTTTTCCGTGACGCCCAGTCCGAATAAGGCAAAATCGTATTTCACCGGATCAAGGGGATCAAATTTTTTGAGTTCATTGGTCAGTTCAATTGCAGTTTGCCAGTCTACCGGTTTTCTTTGAATCAGTTCAAATCTTCTGGCTACCCGGGCTACATGCACATCGATGGGACAAATGAGCTGGTCGGGGCGGATTTTTTTCCAGAGCCCGAAATCAACTCCGCGCTTGTCTTTCCTCACCATCCATCGCAAAAACATATTGAGGCGTTTGCAACTGGAAAGCCTGCGCGGACTGGCGATATGTTTTTTGGTTCGAACCGGTGCATCGGGCAGAGAAAAAAAATAATCGTGAAATCCATTCAGAGCTTTTTCAGTGTTTTCATCATTTGCCTTCATCCATTTTGAAAACGCAGTTTCCAGGGAAGGGGAGCTGGCATAATGATATTTGAGAAAAAGAATAAAATAAAGCAGGTCGGTGGTATTGAATGTGCGGTGCTTGAACTGCAGTAACTTCTTCAGATCTTTTTCGCTGTGCCCCGAAATAAAACTGTGTGGTGCGTCATCCATCAACCGCATCAGCTCCCTCGATTTATTGATGATGGTAGTACGATTTCCCCAGGCAAATATCGAAGCAAAAAAACCGGCAATTTCCCTGTCCTGCCGGAGTGAAAACAAGTGAGGAATGGAAATGGGGTCAGGACCAATAAACTCCGGCACATTGTATTCATCTACTTTCCTGTCTAGAAATTCCTTCAGTCCCTTCATGCTTCAAAGAAAAGAAAATCCTTTCTGTGGCGCCAAAGATTGCCCGTTGTAAAAAGCCCTTAATTTTATTTTTTCAATCTCACATACATTTCTTCCTTATGTTTAACTTTCGATGCGGTACAAAAAAATATGGAAGAAAATCATTCTGTTGAACATTTACTGATTCGCCTGGGCAGCGAGCTTTCATTAATGGAAGCCGGGGAACTAAGGAACCACCTTCGTGATTATGTGAACTATCTTCTCCTTCACGACTTCAATAAATTGGTGCAGATCCTTTACAGGGTGGATGTTTCCGAAATCAAACTCAAAGAGATGCTTCAGGATCACCCGCAAACAGATGCTTCTGATCTCATCACCGATCTGTTGATCCAGCGGCAAAAAGAAAAAATGGAAATGAAAAAATCTTTCCACCCGAACAAGGATATTCCGGAAGATGAAAAATGGTGAGGGAGTGAATAGTGAATAGTGAATAGTGAATAGTGAATGGTGAATAGCAAGGGTGCTGGATAGCAAGGAGTCAGTTTTTAAAATGAATGGGTTTTTAAGTGTTCATTCTCTTAAAGGGCTTTTCCCGGATTTTATCCACGTTGCTGGAGGCTACTGAATGGCTCGCAGCTCTCTGCTCATAGCTCACAGCTTTCCCACCCGGCATTATTTTTTTGCCTTTGCAGAAAATGGATTTTATGAAAAGAGACGGCGCCCTTACCAGCCTCTGGCAAAATAATATGCCTGCCTACACAGAAAAAAAAGCAGATATCAGCAACGAGACTTTTAATGTGGTGATTGCGGGAGGGGGCATGACCGGAATTGCAGCTGCACTTCAACTCCAGAAAAGCGGTAAGCGATGCCTGGTAGCAGAAGCAAATACGCTTTGCTTTGGAACCACGGGTGGCACGACAGCCCACCTGAATAATTTTTTCGATACGAGCTACGATATTGTCATTTCAAAATTTGGGGAAGAACATGCCCAAATGCTTGCCCGTGCTGCATCACAGGCCCTGGAACTTTACAGAAGCAATATCGAAGAATATGGCATCGACTGTGAATATTCGCAGAAGGACGCCTACATTTTTGCGCAGGACGATGACCAGGTAAAGCAACTCGATAAAATATTTGAAGGCTCCAAAAAAGCAGGAGCTGATGCCGCACACACAGACAGGATCCCTTTGCCCATTGAATTCAACAAAGCGATTGTCTATCATGAACAGGCACAGTTCCATCCAGCCCGATATGTTTATGCATTGGCAAAAGCTTTTGAAGAAGCAGGAGGCGTGATCCTTCAGAACTGCCAGGTAAAAGATGTAAAAGAAACCAACAAGACATTGGAAATTGAAACCAGTGCAGGCAAAATCACGGCAGGCTGTATGATCTGGGCTACACATATTCCTCCGGGGATCAATCTTCTTCATTTCAGGTGTGCGCCCTACCGCAGTTATGCCATGGCTGTAACCCTCAACGATGATGCTTATCCAAATGCACTTGCCTACGATCTTTACGATCCATATCATTACTACCGCACACAGGAAATAGACGGAAAGAAATATTTGATTGTAGGCGGCGAAGATCACAAGACAGCACATGAGGAAAATACAGAAGCCTGCTTTGCCAAACTGGAAGCGCATATTCGCTCCTATTTCGATGTGAAGGAAGTAGCGTTTAAATGGTCCTCTCAATATTTTGAGCCGGCGGATGGAATAGCTTATATCGGACACCTGCCTGGTAATGCTGACCAGGTGCTGGTAGCTACCGGGTTTGGCGGAAACGGTATGACCTACAGTCATATTTCAGCTCTTGTACTTACTGATCTTGTGACGAAAGGAGAAAGCGAATACACGGAACTATTCAGTCCGGACCGGCTCAAGCCTGTGGCAGGATTTGGAAATTTCCTCAAGGAAAATGCAGATGTGGTGAAGGAATTTGTAGGCAAAAGATTCTCTAAAGAAAAACTCGAAGAGCTGGTGGACCTTGCGCCTGGTGAAGCGAAGCTGGTAAAATTTGAAGGCAAGTCCCTTGCCATGTACAAAGATGAATCAGGAAACATTCATGCATTGAATCCCGTGTGTACACATGCCAAATGTACTGTAGGCTGGAACAGCGCAGAAAAAACCTGGGACTGTCCCTGTCATGGCGCACGCTACGGAATTGATGGAGCAGTTCTCACAGGTCCTGCACGGGCAGGTCTGGAAAAAATTGAAGTAGAGAGTCTCGTTGTTGAAAAATAAAAAGGCGCCATTGAAGGCGCCTGATATAGTAAACCGTTCGATAAAAAATTCTTCGTTCGCTATCCGCGTATACCGAAGCTTTGGCAGGGTATAAGCTTTAGCTTGGTGGATTATTCTTCTACAGCACAAGTGTGTGTGCCGATCCAGCTATCGATCATGTTGGCCGCATTTCTCACTGAAGGATTGCCCGTAGGAAGATTTGTCGGAGAAAGTTTTCCCTGGGTCTTCAGCCAGCCTTCAATGGTGTTCATGGCAGGTCCGAGGGTTTGGCTATCATTAAAGGGTGTCTCACTTAGTTTGATCGTAACAGCACGGATGAATCCAAGCTTTGAATCCTGGGGACCACTTCCTGGACCGCTGTTGTCATTCGGTGTATTGGCAATTGCCTTTGCTTCCTGTTCGGTATAAGTGTATCCTGCAACATCTACAGAAGGTTTTCTCCACGTGGCGGCAGTAGGATTGTTGGGATCCGACCAAAAGAATTGGTTGATGGTGTAGGAACACATATTCACATCTTCATTGGCTGCTTCGGCGAGGGTACAGGATCCGCTCACATAGTTCATGAACGTAGCCCAGCCCCCTCCACTACTAATCTTCTTTCCAGTACAGCCATCGCCCCAGCCGGTCTGTGCAGAGAGCACTGTGCCATTAGCTGCCAGCTTCACCAGTGAAGCATGGGCTGCCACGACGTAGGTAGCAGCCAAACCATCGATCACGAAAGTATATTTCTGATTGGTATAAGGAGCATCAAATACTTTGGTAAAAGGGAATTGACCCGGAACAGGGCTTCCCGAACTGGTTACCGGGATCGCGCCTTGGTCCCCTGCATATACGTGCAGTTCCTTGATGTACCAGTTACTTTTAGTTATGTAAGTGATATAGGTCTTGCCATCAATGGCGGTTTGCACATCTACTTCACCAACATTATAGATTTGTCCGGCACAAAGCGGAACCGATTTGGCACTGCAAAAAGTAAGATTGGTCAGGTCGGCACCAAGGTCACCAGAAACGGTTTCCACCAGGTTAGGTTTGTTGGAACTTGACTGAACTTTTACGGGTTGGACAAGATTTTGGTTGGAAGAGTCAGCGAGTAAATCTTTCTTGGCTGAATCCATTTTATCGCAACTAATAAGAAGCAACATGGATGCGACAATAACGAATACGGATTTAAACGTTTTCATATAGGGTGTTTACAAATGATACGGACTAATGGCATACTCAGAGTTTTGTAAGGCAAAATCCTAAGTGTTACCGCTTACAAAAATGGTGATCCTTAATGTAATTTCAAAGCTTTCACAAGTATTTTTCTCATTTTAATAAGTAAACTTACGAAAGCTGAATCACCCGTAGAAATACGGGACATGAGCATTAAAAAATATTGATGATCAGTAACTAGCGCGTATAGCCGAAGAACAGTGAAGATTATATTTAAACTGTAAGTCTTTGCCTTTCAAACCAATTTTAACCAGCGGTAGTTCTAGTTATTCTGGTAAATAACCGTCAATACGAAAATAAAATTTCCCCCGCGCTCACTTTGCGACTGTGCCAGGTGCTGAATGGTGATATCATTTTGTTCCAGCCAACCAGCCAGTTCTCTCTCCACTTCAGTGGGATCTTTGTGTTGAAACATTTTTACAGAGGGCGATGAAGTTTCTGCCCAGGTGTCTTTCCTTGATGGTAATTGAACAGTATGCATATATAAATGGATAAGGAAATAACAAAAAGGTTACAGGAAAGTTGTCAGGTAAATTTTTTTTATCCTCTTTTTAATTTTTCATTCAGGATTTATTTTTCAGCCGGCTAATCTGTTTGATCACTGCATCGAATTGCTGGCAGGCCTTTTCAATTTGTGATTCGGTCAGTACGGTGATCAGTGTATGTTCAGCGATATTGGTTTCTGCGTAGGTAATTTTTTCGGTGAGGATAAATTCAGCCATGGATGCTGCATCGGGAAATGCCAGGACTACCTTGTTCATAGGATGGATTATAGGATTTCAAGATATAAGAATCTTTCGGCATATACAAGCCCCCCAACAGATTTGACAGGACCTGGACCTAGCGGAAGGCAATAAAAAGCAGATAAATAAACCCGCATAGGGCGATGAGTCCATGAAGAACCGCCAGCCATTTGGGTACGGGCTTGTTATTGACGTCTCTGAAAAAAACAATCACGCCTCCGGTAGCAGCAATAATAAACAGCACCAGTCCTTCAGTAGATCCTGGCCTGTGCTTGAATGCATAAAGCACCAGCACAAAAAGTCCGGCTGCAGCGAGAACTCCATGGGCTATTGCCATGGTGGTAGAGGTATTCCTGCCACTCAAAATAAAAAACAGAAGGATCATGCCGAGGATAGCTGCGAGTGCAAAAAAACTAATGGCTGTGTAGATCATGGAGGATGCAAGGTATTAAGGTATTAGGGTATTAGGGTGGAATTGCCACCTCCGCCAAGGCTTCGGTTGGTCAAAGAGGAATTGCCACCTACGCCAAGGCTTCGGTGGCCAAAGAGGAATTGGGAGGGAACTGGTTTCTATGAAATCATCAATTCTGACAATTCTTCTTCATCAATCCCCGCCCGAACGTACCGTTCGGTACGGGCAGGCGTGAAATCAGAAATCTTAATCAATGAAATCCGTGATAATAAATTCTTCAATTCAACTCTGCTTCCCTCACTATTCATCCCGCTTATCCTGAAATCCTGGTTATCGCGGCTAAAATTAATCATATCGGGATTTGAAATGCAAGTAGGGGTTTTCACTCATTGTCAATATTTCACGATCCGTGGCATCAATGATTTTTGTTTGTTTGAAATATAAAAATATTACCGCTTGTACCTTTTAACCTTGTGTGGATGAAGGGTGGGACTAAATTGCCGGCTTTTAAAACTTGCCTAAGTAAGCCAAGTTGAGTGAAGATGGATAGGCATCACCAAAAACTAATAAACGGGGGACAACATGAAAAAATCTTTCATTCTGATCACAATTGGACTGCTCATTTTTACATCCTGCAAGAAGCAGCAGGACGATATACCAGTGGTTCCTGCACAGAGCAGAACCATACATTTTGCCTTGTACACCGATCAGGATTTTTCCACCAATAACAACAACATCACATTTACCCTGAGCATACATAAAGCTTCCGGGCAGGTGTTATGGGATTCTGTTCTGGCACCCATGGCCATTAAAAATATTCCCTTGGCGGCCCATAAGATCACGGTGGACAAGCTGGTGCCAAATGACGACGGCTCTCTTTTGAAAGTTGGTTTTTTGTATGCCATTGACGGCGTTGGAAATTCCTGGTACCTTGATTCGTGCAAGACTGGCGAAAAAGACAAGGCGGTTATTTTTAATTTCAGATAGGGAGGAGTTCGGAGTTCAAATTTGAAAGTTCAAAGTCGGGAGTTTAGAGTTCGGAGTCTGGAGTTTGGAAGAGGAGCTTATGAAACTCTAAATTTTGTACATTAGGACATCAAATTACTGCTATGTCCAGAAAACTCCTGACCCTGCTGCTCATTTGCATTCTTCAGCAAAGCCTCTATGCACAGGATAAAGGAATAGACGCGATGGCCCAATCCATTCCGGAATCGAATTGTACTTCCGCGGCTACACTTGCCAGTTACATCAAACAAAATTTTACCACAGACTCGGATCGTATACGCGCCATCTATGTCTGGATCACGCATCATGTAAGCTATGACCTGTTGCGACTGCAGGCAATACTGAATAATCAGGAGCCTCCTCAACAAACGGTGGATGATGTTTTGCATGTGCGCAGTGCCGTGTGCCAGGGATACAGTGATCTTTTTGTTGCCTTGTGTGATGCTGTTGGCATCAGAGCCATGGAGGTGGGTGGTTATACAAAGACGCAAAAAAAAGTGAGTCCCATCCCTCATGCCTGGGCTGCTGCATTGTTGAATGGAGAGTGGTGGCTATTCGATCCCACATGGGGTGCGGGTTATGTAATGGACGGAAAATTTGTTCCTTCGTTCAACAATTCTTTTTTCAAGGCCCAGCCTTCCAGTTTCATTGCTGATCATATGCCCTTTGATCCCCTGTACCAGTTTCTCGACCATCCCATCACCAACCGTGAATTTATTGAGGGCAATGTCGATGCGAATAAAAGCCTGTTCAATTATAAGGACAGTCTGCAGCAGCACCTCGCACTCAATTCACTGCAGCAAACCACCGCGGAGCTCAGACGACTGGAAGCTGCTGGCGTCAGCAACAATCTGCTGATGAAGCGACAACTCTTTCTAAAGAAAAAATTGCAGTCGTTCAATTCCAACACCGCGTTTGAAGAGGGCAGCAAGTCTTTTAATACAGCAGTCGATCTGTATAAAATATACATTGGACACAAGAACACACAGTTCACCAATATTGGCGATGCTGCGCTGCAGCAGATGATGGACAGCATGGTTCATTGTGTGTCGCAATCACGTGCTTTGTTATCGGAGGCGGTTGTTAAAACGGATGCACAACGCCAGGCGAAGGCAGATAATATTGTCAGCATTGAAAAGTTCTGGAATCAGTTGAACCGGGAGCGCCAGTTCCTCAATGAATATTTTGCAGCGGATGCGGAAGCAAGAAAAAAGCTTTTTGTGAGGAGATAATAAAGCGCTCTGTTGCTTATTACTTCTGCACGTCCGAGAAAAAATAAACCCGGCTAAGAATAACCAGGTCTTTCGGAAATAGATTACCCGCCTTATAAAAAGCCGGTCACGTTGTAAGTGTACTTTAACGAATGTATGCGAAAATTTGTTCTGAATCCTGATTTGTCCCACAGCTTATTCCATGGTCAAGATGAAAGATTTATTGTTTACCTGCCTGTTATCAGCCCTAATGTGCAACATAGCTCAATCCCAAACCAGCTTTTTGCCTGATCAGGCATTCAAGTTAACTGGAGGCAGGATTATTTTGGGAACAGGAGATATTTTTGGCTATTCCGCCAACGTGGAATGGACAAAAAAAATAGGTGATAAGAAAAATGCACATTTTGCATGGGGCGCGGAAATTTCACTTGAGCATGCAAGCACACACCCAACTGTCATTAATCCTACTGCGCAAGAATTTCTTTTTGGTCCTATATATATGGCTACCACCAATATTGTTTTGTCGTCCAGGATTAGTTATTATCCTTTCGCCAGAACCTTTGCAAAAGGAATCAACATTACCGGCGGAGTATGCGCTGGTAATACCTCTCAGGACAGAGAATTTCAGGCAACCCGGATTTATGATAGCACATCGGGATCGAGCGTCAGGAGGTCTTATCTGGAATTTATAAACAAGTTTTTATTTGGGTATAAGATTACCGCAGGATATGAATGGTATTTTAAAAAAATAATGGTTGGTGCGCGTTTAGATTTCGCAAGCTATACCAATGGCGATATAAATACATTTTATGGACTGAAACTTGGGTGGAGCTTGTTGTAATTTCTGAATAGTGCTATAGTCAAATAATTCTTTCTTCCATCATTTGATATAAAAAATCATTGTAAGCGAAGCGAACCCATTGCGTCTTCTTTTCCTTCGCGTCTTTGCGTGAACCCTTAGCCTCCAAAAACAACGAGGCCCCGCTAATCAATACATATGCTTGATAGCAGAGCCCCTATAATTGTACACACATGAAAAATGCTGTAGGGGGAGGAGTCGAACCTCCACGGGGCAGTTAGCAGCAGCACAAAGATTAGTGGTCAACCCTGGTCGGCTTTACCTGAGTAACGTCGGCTCTATGCTGTGTTTATCCTGTGTTCCCCACCCTCGAGACAAGAGGGCATGTCTGCCTAAGGTTTCATCACCCCACAGTGTAATTGGAATTAAGGTATTGAGGTATTAAGGTATTCGGTGGTGGAATTTGGAATTGGGATATGAATCCCTAATCCGAAACCTAGACCAAAACTGTAAACCAGAAACCTCAACAACCCTTTCAATGAACTGACAACACAAAAATAGGGTGGCTTGGATAATTTTCAACCAATGACAGGAAAATTTAGATTCTGTTCAATATATTTATGTTCTATTAAATAATATCAAAAATCATCCCCTTAAATGACCGATGTTTTGAATATTGACAAACTGGACCTGCAGATCATCCAGCAACTGATGCACGATGCAGGCATCTCCTACGCCGAAATGGGTAAAAAACTCTTTGTCTCCGCAGGGACCATCCACGTCCGAATTAAAAAACTCCAGGACTCGGGCGTTATCAGCGGTATGAAATTCCAGGTGGACCTCAAAAAATTGGGATATGATGTCATCGCCTTCATCGGCATCTACCTCGAAAAAAGTTCACTCTATGATAACGTGGCCAAGGACCTGAAAAAGATTCCGGAGATCGTGCGCATGAACTACACAACCGGCAATTACAGCATCTTTGCTGAAGTGGTGTGCAAAGACATTACCCAACTGCGCCTCATTCTCCACGACGAATTGCAAAAGATCAAGGGCATTGAAAGAACGGAAACTTTTATTTCCCTCGAAGAAAGCCTGAATAGAAGCGTGCGGGTTGCGGATTAGGAAGAGGATGTGGGATGTGAGATGTGGGATGTGAGAAGAGAAAGTTGGTAGTTGATAGTTGATGGTTGACATCTTTAACTTTATCCCCTTGAAAACAATTTCATTTTTCAAAAGCCTTTCCTGGTTGGTGCTGCTGAACCTGTTGGTAAAACCGGTCTGGATATTTTTTATCGACCGCAAGGTTCAACTGACTTCGGGTAACGAAGAATATGGAAGATATTTTTCGGTGCTCAACCTGTCTTACGTCCTCATTTTTCTGGCCGATGCAGGACTCACCAATATGCTCAACCAAAGAATCGCCAACCGTATTCCGGTAAATACAGGCCGCTGGGTGCGCATCAAAATTCTTCTCCTCTTTATTTATTTTATCGCCTGCTGTTTCACAGGATGGCTGGCGCACATTACCCAATGGACTTACCTACTTTACCTGGCCCTGGTGCAGATACTTGCATCTTTTTATGTTTTCCTTCGATGTTTTGTCACCGCACATCAGCATTTTAACGCCGATGCCTGGTTCTCCATAACAGATAAATTGCTCATGACGGTTTTTTGCGGACTGATTTTGTACAGTTCTTTTTTTGGAAACATGAGCCTGAAGATTTTCCTGCAGATCCAAACTGCCTGTACACTCCTTGCTATTTTATTGGTGCTTGCATTTTTTTCAAAGAAGCACATTGCATTAACAGGACAAACAGATGCATCAGAAAGAATGATCAGGATGGTGATGCCTTTTGCACTGATCGTTTTCCTGATGTCGGTACACAACCGTGTAGATGGATTTTTACTGGAGCGGTTGCATCACCACGGAGCCGTAGAGGCAGGCATGTATGCAGCAGGCTACCGTTTGCTCGATGCTACGAGTATGCTCGGTTACCTTGCTTCAACTTTCCTTGTTCCTTTCATTGCGCGTCACCAGCAGGAAAAAAACCTGGTCAATGAAACGGTTCTCAATACCCGGCATGCCCTGATATTCTTTGGACTTGGTGCTGTTTGTTTTTCAGTTTTGTTTGCGCCATGGATTCAGCAACTGCTGTACCGGGCGAGCGATCCCTATCAATCACGCTTAATTCAATTGTGCATGGCCACCCTGCCGGCCTATCTGCTCGTGCACGTGTATGGCTCGGTGCTAACGGCCATGAACAGGCTCCAGCTCTTTATCCGGCTGCTTTTTGTTTCCGTAGTGCTTAACCTGGTGTTCAATCTTTTGCTCATTCCTCAATACGGAGCCTTGGCTTGTTGCATTGCAGCATTGGTCAGCCAGTACTTTTGTGGCATCAGCTTGTGCATCTTTGCTTCGAGGAGAGAAAAAATTTCCTTTGGACTGCGGTCCTGGCTGGCGTATGGAATTACAGGCCTTCTTCTGGTTGTTCTGTTTTATTTTGGCCCGATGGTGATCAGCAGTGTTTGGATTATTTTAGCGATTGCCAGTATCCTTTGCCTCTTGTTACTGACCACGCAAATCAGTTTCGTAAAAAAATATTTTGTTTCATTCTTTTAATTCAGTCTATGCCGGACCTCCTGGGCGTTTTTGAAAAGCGCTGGAAATATATCATCGGGCTCACAACCATTGCCACCCTCATTGCACTGGCAGCTGCTTTGCTCAGCCCAAAAAAATATTTGTCCACTGCAACAGCACTGCCCGCCAACAGCCTTGTGGCCGACAAGGCAAGGTTGTTTGGTGATAACATCCAGGCTTTATATTCCGATCTGGGCACCATCGATGAACTGGACAAATTCGAAGGCACCGGAATGCTTGATACAATTTTTATCGCCACAGCCAGTGAATTGAATCTTGCTGACCATTATCAAATTCCCGATCAGGGTGAGGGATTGTATAAAGCAGCCATTCAATTAAAGAAGAACAGCAGTATCAGTCGAAGCGGCTACGGAGAACTCAAAATAAAAGTGTGGGATGAAGACCGGAATCTTGCAGCAGATCTGGCCAACTCCCTGCTATCCAAAATCCAGGACGTGCAACAGCATCTGCTAAGCCAGATCAATACCACGGTGTTGCAGCGTATCAGGCAAGACCTTTTGGAAAAGCAAGTGGCGTACAAAACCATCAATGATTCACTGGGCAGGCCAACCGGCGCGGATGAAGAGATAGTTCGCGCAAAAAAAACAGTCTTGCTGGAAGAGCTGGAACGCGATGAGAAAATGGTGGACGAATACCAGTTGGCCATCGATACCAATCCTCCTGCATTGTTGACGGTGGAAAAAGCGAGGGCTTCACTGTGGCCCGACAAACCAAAAGTGTTGGCTACGGTGCTGATCAGTTTTTTTGCAGCGCTTGTTTTTAGTTTTCTCATGGTTCTTTTTATGGACAGCAGAAAAATTTCGAAGTGATCAGGCTCGATAAAATTTTTTTTTGGGGAACGAGTTTGGTATTCCTGTATGTGCTGATGGAAGCGGCTTTTCAGCAGGAGACTGTTTATTTATTTTATCCTTTGGTTCTGGTAGCGGCTTTGTTGTTATTGCAATTTCCTGAATTTCTCCTCTATACTTTGCTTGTCTCCATTCCCTGGTCCATTGCTTTTAATTTCAATGAGCATCTGTCTACTGACCTTCCGGATGAACCTTTGATGCTCCTGTCTTCCCTGGCATTTTTTATTCTTTTCATTCATCAGAAAAAAAAGGAGCGAGGTTCATTTCATCCAATCATCTCCATTATCCTGCTTCAACTGTTGTGGACATTCTTCACTGTACTTACTTCCACAGACTTTTTGGTTTCCCTGAAATATTTTCTCGCCAAGTGCTGGTACCTTCTTGCTTTTCTGGGATTGCCGCTTTATTTATTTCGTGATAAAAAAATCATGGCGCGTTCGGGCGTGCTGCTGCTGCTTTCCATGATGATTTGCATGATGGTGGTGCTGGTGAGACAAACAGGAAATAACTGGAGCTTTGAAAAGATCAACGATGCGCTCCGTCCGTTTTATCCAAACCATGTGGATTATGCGGCGCTGTTGGTTTTTATGGTTCCCCTTCTTCTCGCCTGTAGAAAGCTGTCGGCATCAAAAGCGATCAAAAATCTTTGTCTGATATTTTTGTTCATCACCGTTGTAGCCCTGTACTTTTCTTATTCGCGCGGGGCCTGGATGGCTTTGCTCACTGGCTCATTGAGCTATTGGTTCATTAGAAAAAGGATTTTGTTTGCTGCATACATCTTACTGGTGGCCCTTTGTCTGGCTGCGGTATTCTGGCTAGGGTCTAATGACCGATACCTGCGTTTTCACAACGAGTATAAGTCAACCATCTTCCACAACAATTTTGAAGAGCACCTGGTAGCTACCTATAAGATGAAAGATGTTTCTACAGCGGAACGATTTTACCGGTGGGTAGCCGGAGTGCGCATGGTGAAGGATAGCTGGAAGATGGGCTTTGGCCCCACGAGTTTTTATGAGCACTACAAATCCTATGCAGTTCCTGCATTCAAAACCTGGGTCAGCGGGAATAAAGAACATTCCACGGTGCACAATTATTTTTTGTTGCTGATCATCGAGCAGGGCGTTGTTGGACTTCTTTTATTTCTGATTTTATTGGGAGCTCTGTTCTGGAACATCCAGTTGTTGTATAAAAAGTTTAATGATCCATTTTACAAAACAATCCTCGCATGTGTTGGATCCTTGCTCATGATGGAATGCACTGTCAATTTTCTGAGTGATTTAATTGAAACAGACAAGGTCGGAAGCGTGTTTTATTTATGTGTAGCCGTGGTGGTGATGGTGAGTGGGGTAGTGAATAGTGAATAGTGAATAGTGAATGGTGAATGGGAGTACTAAATTAAATAGAGTGTCTGCTTTCAATCTTGCGTAGGCTTTGCGGTAGAATTTGCTGATCGCTTTCACAATTCATCCAACAACTTCATGGCTGCTATCTTGCCCATGGAAGAGAGGTGAGACTCATATCTGTCCAGATATTCCCGCGTAGATGAACGCCAGGATTGGGCAAACCGCACATTGCGGTTGTGTTCCATATTGTTCACGGTGACTGTTCCGGACTTGATTACGGAATCTTTTTGAAAGACCTGGTAGGAAACGATGAGGTCTTTTCCATCCGGTTCAACAAAAATATGATCCCATTCAAACAACAGTATCATATATGATTTGTCCACGAGTGCAAAAGCGGTAGGCACCTGTTCAATGGTCAGTTCCAGTCTGCGTCCATTTAATTTTTGAAGAATCTTGCCCGACATCCCGTTGATTGCATTGCTAATATTGGTAACGGGCAGTTGTGGATTTAAAGTGCAGGTATGGCGATAATCCATTTGCCAGTAAACAAGGAGCGGCAGCACATGGCTGGTCTTGGTCACTGTATGCGAAATTTTCTTGTCAGTAGGCTCCTGGGCCGGGCGAACAAGAACTTCCTGTTTTCTCCGGACGGGACTCGGAAGCTGATTGTTGTACCGGCCTGCCACATAAGCGTCCATTTTCTGAGGCGTCAAACAACCGGTAAATGAAATAGAGAAAAACAGGACAAGCAACAAAAAATTGTTTTGTTTTCGGAGAGCGGGGAAGGTGCGGGGCATAGCAGCGTAGTTATCGTTTGGGTTTTGGTGACCAATGACTTATTGGCCGGGAGGAAGATAATAAAAATTGCAAAAAGTTTTGCGGCTGGTCAAAGATTTTAATGGTTAAATAAGGAGAAACCATCAAAAACCGGAATTAGGTTAGAAGATGTGATCTTCTGAAAAGCCACTGGGGATGGAGAAAAAGGCTGACAAGAAGATTTGCTTTTAAGAATGTTGGCTGGAGAGAATATAAGGGCTCACAGCAGGATGACAAATCTTATTATGGTAAGACTGCTATTTTTTTATTTGATAGCTGAAGGTTTCCGGTCCGTCTTTCGTTTGTACGGTGATCACCACTTCTTCGGCTGTGCGTTTGATTTGAATGTCATTGTCTTTTAGATGTCGCGGATCATTTTTTTTGATCCACTGCCGGATCTGTTCATTGCTCATGTCCTTCAAATGATTGGGCGGAGACGGCGGCGGAGGAGGCGGAGGTGGCGCCTCCCTTTCTTCAACATTCTGTATCACTACATCACGCACCACTACGAGTGAGTCTGAACCTTGCGCCGTGTCTTGTGTAACAGGCATCTTGTTGCGCCAGGATGGGGAATAGTTCGGATTTTCTTCCCAACGTTTGATGCGCATGTTGTTCAACCCTTTTGCATTTTTACTGCGGTCCTGGTCGACGTAGTATCCATATGTTCGGTCCAACTGCGAAAAAAGAAATAAGGACAATTGTTTGTCACTGACTGTAGCCGCATCTAATCCAACTCCTGTAAACAGCTTTCGCACCGTGGCCAGTTCCGTTGTTTTGGCTGGCTTGCTCAAAGCCGCCACTGAAACTTTTCGAATCTCCGGTATAGCCTGTAATTGGCCGATCAGTGCCTCCCTTGATTTTCCTGCAGCCGGAATCACAGTCAATTCCGAACTGATAGAATCATTTGTCATACTAAAGCCCGATGTCATCGGGCCCATTATTTTAAATAGAGCTTGCCACATCTCTCGATTGAATCCTGTATCACGAGCCTTGATGAAATAAACGACATAACCAACCGGTGCTGTAGCTTGTACGTTTTCAAGCGCTTCCTTTTTTGTTTGGGCATTCGTATATAGTGCAAAAAATGTTGGCAGGAAAATGGCCAGGCCATAAATGAAGCGCTTAGGGAAAAGAATTTTTCTGTGAAAATATTCTGTAACTTTTTTGACGGTGTCCATTGACTGACTACTGATATATCATTAATAACATGCAGGGCCGTCCGATGAGGTGGAGTTAGAATTACAATCACCCTTAGCCGCATCCCTTAAATCTATCTGGTTGAAGGTAAGAACTATAGTTTTAAATTTTTTGCACAGCCCCAAAAAATAAAACACCGGCAAACCCGAAAAGAATAACTCTTTGCTGATTCAGTACTTGTGGTTTTTCAAAGTTGGTACGCCCTATTCTATTTCGAATACGATAGAGTAGAAGCCATGTAAGCAAAGGAAGTAAAAGAGCTCCCCACCAATTAGAAATAGCAGGCAGGTCTTCTCGATGCAAAAGATGAACGCCTGATACACCTCCGTGATAATGTTGTCAGGCTAATAGTAATCCTATAGCAATTGTAATAATCCCGGCAAAAGCGAGAGTTGTTTTAAAAAAATCATTTTTGCTCATAAGCGCCCTCGTTTAACCTGACCGATTACCATCACTGGCTTGCCGCAGTTGCGGCAGTATAGGGTATTTGTAAAAATCTCAGCTTATTGAACAACAAACCTCAGGGTTCCTTTCAAACCTTTGGCTGAATAAATTCCTAATTGATAAGCGCCAGATGGAAGCCCGCTAAGGTCCAGTGACAGTTCGGTTGAACCTGTAGCCAGCTGTATTTCTTTTTTCCTGATTATTTTTCCTTCTGCATTGCTAATAACCAGGTTGAAATTTGTTGCGCCAGGAGCGTCCAGATACAAACGGGAAAGGCCATGGTCAATCAAGGTAGGCATCATCATATATACCAAACCCTTATTCCCCTGATAGATGACGACAATATCCGAGTAGACAGGGTGCTCATTGGCTTCGATAATTTTTAACCGGTAATAATTGCGGCCATATTTTGGATGTTCGTCTGTATAATCAAAGGGCTCAGTGCACCGGAATGGCATAGCAGTTATAAATCCAATGCTTTCAAAATCTTTCCCATTCACGGAATGCTGGACTTCAAAATCTACTTTATCAGTGCAGGAGATCTTCCAATTGAGGACATGAACGGTTCCGATTTTCTTTCCTGTAAAATATTCCATGCGAACCGGCAAAGGAGCGGACAGGATTTCATCGGCGCCCATGTAGGATCTCACTGAATTTCTCGGATTTCCGTCAAAATCATCCGTCACTGCAGATACTGGAATACCTCCCAGATTTTGATCACCTGTCGAAGCACCAGTCAGATGAAGGTCGGCGGAAGATGGATCAATAAAAGAAGCTGCGCGTGAAACCGAATGTTGCTCTCCGTTGCCTGCAGACTGAAAATCGGTTAAACTGAATTCAGAACTACCCCAGAGTATAGCGGCGGCAGGGTTAACTGTGTACAGGTCATTATAGGCGGAAGCTGTATCGGGCCAGCCTGTTGCGGGTGTTGCATTGTCGTTCATCAGCGCATAATGTGATCCTGTACCTCCGGTCCTTACATTGTAAAAAATATTGTTCCTGGCATGAAGCATGGTGCCTGTTGTCAAACCTTCACGATAAAAGGAAGCAGAACGTTCATTTCCGGTGGCGGCCCCTCCGGTAAACACCGAATTATAATACAATTGAAGTCCGCTTGCCTGTTGGTTATTGCGGATCCCATACACCACCACACTGGATGGCAAAAGAGAGATCATGTTGTTGGCGAGCATGAAATTACCTGCTCCGCCCATACCGCCCACTAATAGGCCAGTAACCTGACCGGTTGTTTGCGTGCTGCGCAGGTCATAGATTCTGTTTCTGGAGATATTGACCTGGCCATTATCTGTTTGCAGACCAATTCCCACACTAAGGATACCAGCCGCCGTGCCGGTGGCTTCAACATCATACACAGTATTTCCAAGGATTGTAAAGATTCCTGTAGGACTTTGCTTCACAATATCAATTCCCTGTGCTGCTCCGTCAATAACAGCCGTATAATTGGCAGAAGTGGTGAGTCCGTGGATCAGATTATTGCTGATGGTTAAAAAATTCGCAGCAGGAATTTCGACGTCAATCCCGAGCACTTCGGCCTTGGTGCCCGTGCTGGAGGAATTCAAACCGCTGATCACATTATTACTGACCAGGGCATCCGAGGTGGAAGTTCCTGTGCTCTGCATCACTATGCCTCCAACAAAACCTATGGTGGCACCCATTCCGGCAGAATTTAAATGTGTGATGCTATTGTTGGAAATCGTAGCCGTGGTAGCAATCCCTCCAACCGATATAAAATCATAAATCCCGTAAATAACCCCATTGTTGGGAGCAATGGAATTGCTCGCCAGATTCCGTATGGTATTACCTAACACCTGCGGTGCGAGGCCGTTTATACTGCAACGCAAAAGGATACCATTTATATCAGCATTTGGGTTGGTGGTTTGTATGCTACCAGGATCGCTGCCTCCAACCTGATTATTGAGCATATTTACGGCGCTGTTGTCATCACCTTCGATCAGTCTTAATGTGCATGGAGAAGTGCCGGTAATGGTGAGGGAACCGATGATATTGTTTCTGATATCCACTGCACTGGTCTTAGTATAGATCGCGATGCAAAATGTATTGCCGGCGCCAGCTGTATTGATATTGATTGAACCGGTACCTGCAACCGCGCCAATCACATTAGGAGAAAACTCACCCAGGTTCACCATCCCTGCATCTACCCGCATTCCATAAAACGCAGTGGTAGCAACAGAAGCCTGGTTAATGAGTGAAAGATTGGAAACCGTATTACCGTCAAGCGTACTTGGAGACAGGGAGCCTGCATTGATATAAATGCCGGTATACCCGTTATTGAAAGGTCCATTGATGATAGTGGGGCCACCCGAGGCATTGGGTCCGTTTCCGCCTATAAAATTATTGGAGATCACATAGCCATTTCCTTCACTAATGGCAATGCCGTAGTGCTGACAGTTGTTGGTAGTGGTACGCGTGGAGGTCTGGTAGATACTGTTTCCGGTAATGGTCCAGTTGGAATTGCCCGTAAAACAAAATATGCCAATGGACTGTCCAGACAAGCTAAAATAATCGTGAACAAGGTTAGAAAGGACCCTAATAGCATTATTTGGCACGGAGGAAGAACTTCCCTGAGAATAGATCGCATTTAAGGGAAGAGAAAGACCGGCAGGGCCCATGTCATTGCTTTCGATCTGAATCTGTCTGTTGCCGGCGATGCCACTGGAGCCAGCCACATAAATAGTGCTGTATCCCGAACTCTGGAGATTTGCATAACGAATGGTGTCATTATTGGCGTCGTTTCTGAATCGCAGGGCACAGGTGCCCACCGCCGAAGAAGTGGAAGTGTTTTGCAATACCAGTGTACGCGCCGATCCGGTCGCCCCGATTCTCCCGTCGAACACTACATGCTGGGCTCCGTTCAGATCGATCAACGGAGCTGAAAAGTTCCCTGTGACAATGGCAGCAGCCGACGGTTCGATGACTATGGAACTATAATTATCACTACCAGTGCCATTGGCATCCAGTTCGGCAGTCGAAGACTCGGTGATGGTACCATTCAGGTCAATGGTGATATCGCCCTGGTGGGTCCCACTGTTGATGGCACCGAATGCAGCCTTGAGGGTAGTATAGGCACCAGTTAAAGTCCCGGAACTGGCATGAACTGTCACCTGTGCTACAATTGGTCCCTGGGCAATCAAAGCAACGAATAAAAAAAGGCAAACTTTCTTCATGACAGCAAGTGTTAGTGAAGTGAGGAATCAGTTGAATGGCTTTGCCGGGGATGTTGCGATAGAAATTGTCAGGGGGTAGTGCTATGAAGTTAAATAAGTTTTATCAGGAAACGACGAGTCAGTATGGGTTTTCTGGTATGATCGTTTAAGAGCCTCTTCTAATATTTGTATTTGGCATCTTTCGCAGTTTTGCATCTCTCAGAATGATCATCTGCTGCAGTTATTATCCCAACGCCCTTGCCTGCAATTGCCAATTCAATGTTGAAGCTTTCCGGAAAACTTTTACGAACCAAATATTCAGTGCATCAATCCCTCGCTTTATTATTCTTTCCCACCGCATTCATCTCACTCTTTATAAATCCTTTGCGCCTTCCATTCCTTTGCTCCTTTGTGTGAAACAACCGTAGCTCAAAGATCAGAGCGAGAAACAGATTGAGAAAGGGGTTACACCATTACCCTACAATCTCGCTCTCACATTCAATGCATCCCTCAACCCGTTACCCAATAAATTAAAAGCCAGCACCAGCAGCATGATGGCAAAGCCGGGAGCAAGAGCAAGCATTGGATTTTGTGTGATGATGAAATTATAGTTCTCCTTGATCATGAGTCCCCAACTGGGTTGCGGAGGTTGAACCCCAATGCCCAGGAAACTCAGTCCTGCCTCTATGACAATGGCAGATGCAAAATTGGATGCAGCAATCACGAGGATCGGACCCAGAATGTTTGGAAGAATGTGACGGCTGATGATTCGGAAATCAGAATAACCAAGAGCTCTTCCTGCTTCTACATATTGAAGCTCCCTTGCGGCTAGCATTTGTCCGCGAACCAACCGGGCCACGTTCACCCACATCGTAAATCCCACGGCAATGAAGATCTGCCAGAAACCTTTTCCCAAAAGGAGTGTAATGGCAAAGACCAGGAGCAGGGTTGGAATGCTCCAGATCACATTGATCAACCACATGATCCAGTCATCGGCACTCCCCCGGAAATATCCAGCGATGGAACCGAGCACAATTCCGACAGTTAAAGAAATAATCACCGTGATCAGTCCAACACTCAGGCTCACACGCGTTCCAATGAGGAGACGACTCAGGATATCACGACCATATTTATCAGTACCCAAAAGAAATTTTTTTTGAACCACGGGCTGTTCTGCCAGGGAAGTTTTTGCAAACGAAATGGGCTCCGTCAATCCTTCATCAATATATTTTTCCGCGTGAATACTATCAGTAGTTTCTTTCCATGATGTGATGGGAACATAATCAAAGCGATCGGGGCTCCCGGAAAAAATGCTAGAAAGAAACCCGGAGGCTATCACCTGCTCTTTGCGTACCAATAAAAAATTTTGCCGGAACCCGGGCTTCTCCCCACCGATCTCCAGAATGATGCGATTGGCATAAGGAGTTGGATCGGGAGAAATCAGGTAACTGAATAGAGCCACGAGGATGGAAAGAAGGATCACGGTGAGTCCGGCCATGGCTCCCCGGTTCTTTCTGAGTCTTCTCCACGATGCCTGCCAGAAAAAAGGGGATGGTCCGTTCATAAGAGAAAGATAGATTTATTTTGTTTTTCTGCCCTTCCATTCATACCGGCCCCACTGGCTTATAATGCCGATGACCACAGTGCAAACCATGTGAAGGGGCTGAAGAAAAAAGAAATAGCGCATCAAATCCTCTTCATCATAAAATTTTGCAACCTTTTTTACAAAAGGAAATTCAACAGCCGTTTTCAGCACCCAGAATCCCAACACGTATATCCAGTTAAAAGGGTGAACGAGGGCCACAATCAAAAGCAGAACAAACCACAGGTTCAACAAATAAACAAAAATCAGAACTGCGATGATCCGATAGTCGTCATACACAAGCGATTTGCTCGCCCATCTTTTTCGCTGCATGAAAAACTCTTTCCAAGTACGCATGGGCCGGGTTTCAACGATGGCTTTTTTATTTTTCAAATAGGCCACATGACCGGGAAATTTTTTCCAGATCTTGAACATCAGCAACAGATCATCGCCTGTTGCTACCCCGTCGATCCCTTCAAATCCCTTCACCTCCTGAAAAGCTTTTTTGGTGTACGATAGATTGGCGCCATTGCACATGGCATGAAACTGAAGATGAACAGAAGCAGCTGTGATGCCCTGGAGTGAAATAAAATCAAGCGACTGGAAAATATGCAGCCAGCTTTTATTGCCGGAAAATTTTACGGGTGCTGCAATGAAAAAGGATTTGGTCTGGATATAAAATGCATTCATCAGGGATAGCCATTCGGGTCCCGGAATACAATCCGCATCTGTGGTAAGGATCAATTCTCCGCGCGCCTGCTGCACACCCGCTTCAATGGCTTTTTTTTTGGAAGAGCGGGTTGCATCCACTGCCGGTTGAATGAGACGGATCTGTCGGTTCTGAAATCTCTTCACCTGTGCCGCTGTGTTATCGGTGGAGAAATCATCTACCACAATGATCTCAAAAGATGCAGCCGGATAATTTTGACCTTCCAGAGCCGCGAGCAGGACAGCAATGTTTTTTTCTTCATTCCTTGCCGGAACGATGATGGAAATGAAGCGGTGATCCAGGTCCTTCTTCGGTTCGAAATATCCGGCAGAATTCCATCCGCGCAAATAATAAGCGAAGAGCAGTCCGTAAACAAATAAGAAAAGCAGGCTGACCAAAAGAAGGATCATGGCCTGCAAACTTATTAAAGCCTGATCATTTTGGCTTCCATGATCCTGTTTCCCATCCGCACCGTGATCATATAGCTTCCTTTGGCCAGGGTCGTGGTACTGAGATCAGTGTCCAGGGCATCGGAAGAGGATTTGATGATTGAATAGTTTTTGAGAATATTTCCCTGCATATCGCTAACCCGTATAACTACGGTTCCCGTTCTTTTATTGGTAATGCGCACGCGCACATGATCCTTTGAAGGGTTGGGATAGATGGAGAGTTCACCTAAGCCTGGAGCGCAAATTTCCCCGAGCACCACAGAGGCGGCACGCGCACCACTGCTGTTTGGACCACTCAGTTCCCACCAGTTCAAATTCCATCCTGCAGGCGAAGCAGTTGTAACAATGCGCAAGGTTTGAATCCCGCTAGCGAGACTCAGTTGAGAGGTGATGGTTTGCCAGGTTTGATAGGTGCCGGTAGAAGGAACGTTGACTGTTGCCAGAACGCTACCATCTGATTTTCTTACCTGGAACTGTGCTCCTGCAAACATGGTGGCTATGCGGAAGCTGGCCGTATAGTTACCTGCGGAAGGAATGTTGACAGAATATTCTTCCCAGTCGTTCAAGTCTTGTCCGCCTACATTCAATCCTCCACCGACATCAGAAGTGGATTCCGTTTGCACTCCGTTCATTTGGCTCCAGTTCTCTGCTTCTATATGAATGGTGCTCACCGGAGGTGGTGGTGGCGGAGCTGCATTTCCAATCAACTCCAGCCAATTCAGGTTCCATCCTGCAGGTGATGCAATGGTATAAATGCGGATCGTTTGTTGGCCAGCCTGAAGGTTGACGGTAGATGAAATGGTTTGCCAGGTCTGATAGCTCCCTGTTGAGGGAACATTCACGGTAGTGAGCACGGTTCCATCTGATTTTCTTACCTGAAACTGGGCACCAGCCACCATTGTAGCGATCCTGAAATTCATAGTATAGGTTCCAGCACCCGAAACATTCACTGAATAATCTACCCAGTCGTTGAGGTCCTGGCTGCCTACATCATATCCGCCTCCAATATCGGAAGTGGTTTCTTTCCATACTCCATTCATGTTGGCCCAGTTCTCTGCTTCAATATGCAGCGTTGATATTGTGGCGGCAGGATTTACCGTCACGGCCACATCATCCGTAGCAGATACTCCTGAATTGTCTGTTACTTTTAACCGGAATGTATAAGAACCCTGAATCAATGCGCTAGCCGTAGTAGATGCGCTGGTGGGAGAAGAAAAGTTTGCATTGGAAGGACCACTGATCTCTGTCCATTGATAAGAAGCAATGGTTCCATCGCTGTCTGTTCCCGTTCCATTGAGCGATACTGATGATGCAGGAAGTGTAATGATTTGATCAGGACCTGCATTGGCAACCGGAGCTTGATTCACTGCCGATGAACCCGCAAATTCAAACCAGTTCAGGTTCCATCCTCCCGGAGAAACAACAGTATAAATGCGAATGCTCTGTTGCCCCGCACTCAGCGTTGCCTGCGAAGAAATGGTTTGCCAGGTTTGATAAGTACCTGTTGAAGGAACATTTACAGTAGCCAGTACTGTGCCGTCCGATTTTTTTAGCTGGAACTGGGCGCCCGAGATCATGGTGGCGATCCTGAAGTTCAGTGTATAGTTTCCTGCTGATGGAATATTGATTGAATAGTCCACCCAGTCGCCCGCGTCCTGGCTTCCTACATTATAGCCTCCCCCAACATCAGAAGTAGATTCTTTATTCACACCATTCATGGCAACCCAGTTTTCTGCTTCTATGTGAATGGAAGATCCTGATGAAGAAGCTGGCATTACCGTGACCACCACATCGTCACTGGCAGTGGCCCCATTGTTATCAGTAACGGTCAAACGAAAATTATAGCTTCCTGCGATGAGGCTTGAAAGAATCAGTTGTGCGTTTGAAAGACTGTTTACACCGGCATTGGAAGGACCCGTGAGTTCGGCCCAGGAATAGGAAACGATGCTGCCATCGGGGTCTGTGCCACTTCCATTCAGGGTGAGGTAGTTCGTAGGAAGCGTAATGGTTTGATCCGCACCTGCATTGGCAACGGGTGGCTTGTTCACCGCAGCGCTGAATATATTCCTGTTCCTTACGCGTTCAAAAAGAAAACGGTGACCGATATCGTTGGGATGGATCTGGTCGAAGCGGCGGTCATCGCGAAGGCTGTAGGTTCCATCGGAAGTAACGAGGTCGTCATAAAAATTAATGGAGTTGTTCCCGAAATTATTCTGGATGGAATCCACGAGCTGGCGAAGCTGGAGCTTTTGAGCCGCGCTGATATCGTTTCTCGGTTGTGAAGTGGTGATATAGGCTTTCACGCCCCTGGATGTAATGCGCTGGTACATGAGTCGGAAATTGTTCATGGTTTCAGTCATCACATAATCGGGAAGGTTTACATCGTTGCTGGGAATGCTGATAAGAATGATATCGGGCGAAAGACTCAGGGCCTTGGTGACATTGCGGGCTGTGTCCTGGGGCCAGGAAACTCTGTTGGCAGGCAACACAAAATCGGTGGGCATGGCTTGGTAAGTAACAAAACCAGGATACGCGAGGTTGATGATGGTGGTATCAACTCCATCGGAAGTATTTTTATTGAATTCGAAATAGAGCCTTCTGGCCCAGGATGAATCAAAGGTGGAAGCGCCATTACCGGCTGCAGTGGACGAACCCAGGATGACGATCTTTTTCTGAGCAAATGACTGCGCAGACAGGAGCAGGCAAAAAAATAGAGCTGTGAAAATTGGTTTCATGGTTTGGTTGTTTGTGTTTTTCCAGACAGATAACGGAGCTTTTTTATAGGGCGGGGCAGGCAAATTAGCCCGAATTATAAAGGCAAAAAAATATTTTAACCCACAAAAACCTGTGTTTTTTTGGAAATGCAGGGAAAGGATATTAGATTTACATAGTTGCATAAACAACTATATGCCAAACAACCATTTTAAGAAAGGTGAGCTCTATAGTTTTATCACAGGCAAGGCTTCCACAGCTATTGCAAGGCGACTTCAAAAAAAATTTAATTCGGCATCGGTGAATCTAACCATCGAGCAGTGGAGCGTCCTATACCAGCTTTGGAAAGAAGATGGAAAGAGTCAGCAGGAGTTATGCAACGCTACTTTTCGCGACAAGCCCAGTATCACCCGCCTGATTGATAATCTCGAAAAGCTCAATCTGGTGAAACGGGTTTCTGATGAAAAAGACCGGAGGATCAATAAGGTATTCCTGACCCGGAATGCCCAGAAGCTGGAAGAAGACACCATGCAACTGGCAGAACAAACCCTCAATGAAGCCCTCGAAGGCGTTCCTGCCGAACAGATCGACCTGTGCAAGCAAGTGCTTCAAAGAGTGTATGATAACCTCAATGGACATTGAAATGGTGAATGGTGAATGATGAATGATGAATAGTGAATGGTGAATAATGAATGGTGAATAGTGAATGGTAAAAGATTAGAGCAGCTGAATTAAAATTCAGCCTCAAACAGAAACAATAAACTATAAACCCTAAATATGGAACTAGCAACTAAAAACGCTCTGAAGGGCGGCGAATGGCTGGTAAAGGAAACCGATGCTGCTTCTACTTTTATTCCCGAAGAATTTTCGGAAGAGCAGCGCATGATCGGAGAGATGTGTGAGCAGTTTGTCAATTCGGAAATTACACCTGTCAACAACCGGATTGAAAAGCTCGAGCCCGGTCTGATGAAATCCCTTCTCCAAAAAGCAGGAGAGCAGGGACTGCTGGCTGCGGCATTCCCCGAAGAATACGGAGGACTCGGAAAAGATTTCGTGACTTCCACCATCATCAACGAATTCCTGGGAGGCGGTCATTCTTTTTCCGTTGCCATCTCTGCGCATACCGGCATCGGAACTCTTCCCATCTTATATTTCGGAACTCCCGAACAGAAACAGAAATACATTCCCAAACTTATCAGCGGTGAATGGGCAGGTGCCTATGGACTCACGGAACCAAACAGCGGAAGCGATGCTTTGGGTGCAAGAACCACGGCCCGACTGAGTGCAGATGGAAAATTCTATCTCCTCAATGGACAGAAATGCTGGATCACCAATGGCGGCTTTGCTGATGTTTATACAGTGTTCGCAAAGGTGGATGGAGATAAATTCACCGGCTTTATCGTGGAGCGGGGCTTTGAGGGATTCACACAAGGACCCGAAGAACAAAAAATGGGCATCAAGGGTTCTTCCACCGTTCAACTCTATTTCCAGGACTGCAAAGTGCCTGTTGAAAATGTGCTGGGAGAAATCGGTAAAGGACACAAAATTGCTTTCAATATTTTAAATATCGGACGTTTGAAACTGTGCGCAGCTGCAACAGGCGGTACCAAAAAGACCATTGCCATTTCTACACAGTATGCCATGACCCGCGAACAGTTTAAACAACCCATCGCCAACTTCGGTGCCATCAAACACAAGCTCGCAGAAATGGCCATCCGCAATTTCGCCTGCGAAAGCGCCCTGTATCGCACCGCAAAAATGATCGACGACCGCGAGCATGAACTTCTGGAAGAGGGAAAACCTTTCAATGAAGCCTTGCTGGGCGCAGCCGAAGAATATGCCATTGAATGTGCGATCCTGAAGGTATTTGGAAGTGAAACTGCAGATTTTTGCGTGGATGAGGGTGTTCAGATCCACGGTGGAAACGGATATAGTGCAGAATATGAAATTTCGCGTGCTTATCGCGACAGCCGTATCAACCGCATTTATGAAGGAACCAATGAGATCAACCGCCTGCTGACCGTGGACATGACTCTGAAGCGCGCCATGCAGGGAAGACTCAATATCATGGGTCCGGCCATGAAGGTATCGCAGGAGCTTATGAGCATTCCTGAATTTGGCGAAGAAGATGAAACTCCCTTTGCACAGGAAAGAAAACTGGTGAACAATTTCAAAAAAGCGGTATTGCTCACAGCTGGTGCCGCTGCGCAGAAGCTGATGATGAAGCTCGAAAGCGAACAGGAAATTCTTATGTCCATTGCCGACATGTCCATCGACACATTTGTATCGGAAAGCCTGATGTTGCGGGTAATGAAGCTTTCTGAAAAAGGTGAGCCGGTTTCCATTTACCAGGACATGTTGTCTTGCTATCTCTATGATGCAGCCGACCGCATTCTGAAAAGTGGAAAGGATGCCGTGAATGCTTTTGCAGATGGCGACGAGCAAAGAATGATCCTCATGGGACTGAAGCGTTTTACCAAAGCGCACCCTTTCAACAGCAAGGATGCACGCAGGCGGATCGCAGACTACTTGATTAGCAATAAAGGCGAATACTGATTATTATTAAATCTTAATCAACTGAGGGAGCAACCACGCTCCCTTTTTTGTTTGACGAAAGAGCAATATGCTTTGATTGGTTTCACGCAAAGACGCGAAGAAGCAAAGGCGCAAAGGTTTTTATGAGGTGTGGTTATTTTTATTGGAATCCTTGCCTCAAATACAGTTTGTCTTTACTGGCTCCCGTTCTCCCTGGATCTCCGAAGGGAGGTCGGGATTTCTTCACAGGTAATCTTTCTTTACTGATTGAATATTTTTTATTAGAGATTTATTCAAGGCAGTCATTCTTTACTAAGATGTTTTTGAAGAGGTTGTTTTTGTCGGCGGTCCTTCCTTACTGGTTGGTTTTTTCTTTTCTACTTTTTCTCTTGGAAAGAAAAAGTAGAGCAAAAAGTTCGAGGGCTG
>JBJMLU010000188.1:0-5631 GCA_045805145.1 Flavisolibacter sp.
AGAACGAAATGAAATCCGTTGACCGACAACCGTAGGTAAGAGCAGGCGTCCTCGGAGGTCAGTCGGCGGGAAGCTGCCAGCTGTGAGGGTTTGGGCAAACTAAAATTAATTCAACCTTGGTGGTAAAAAAAATCCGGTGTAGAAACACCAGATTGAACAAATGCACATGAGATGAAGAACCTCCTCAGGATTGGTGCCAGACTGAAGGAAGATTGAAAAACAAGGATTTAGGAAGTCCTACTGCATACGAACTTGTTCGTTTCCGGACAGGATTTGTTCGCTAATGGTACAAAAAATGACGGGGGTAACCTTATAGGTTTATAAGACCTATAAGGTTACCCCCCGAAAAAATCATTCCAGGCCCTCATCCCTTAACTTTGATTCATGTCCATTGCCAGAGAAAAACTCCTCCAGAAATTCCAGGAAGAATACAACCGCCTGAACCCCGAACAGCGCAAGGCCGTTGACCAGATCGAAGGACCCGTAATGGTGATTGCAGGACCTGGAACCGGGAAGACCCAGATCCTTAGCGCACGCATCGGAAAAATTCTTCTGAGCGATGCACAGGTGGAACCCAAAAATATTCTTTGCCTCACCTATACCGATGCCGGAGTAGTGGCCATGCGCCGCAGACTCTCCGGATTCATTGGCCCTGATGCTTATCACGTGGCCATCTACACCTTCCATGCTTTCTGCAACGATGTGATCCAGGACAACCTTGGTCTCTTTGAAAAAACGGCACTCGACCCCATCTCCGATCTCGAACGCATCGAACTAATGAAAGAAATGATCGATGGCTTTGGAAAAGATCATCCCCTGAAACGATACCGCGGCGATGTGTACTTCGAGATCAATGGACTTCAATCGCTGTTTGGACTGATGAAAAAAGAAGGATGGAGCAGCGAATTCGTTTGCGGAAAAATTGATGAATACATCAATGATCTTCCCAACCGCGATGAATACATCTGCAAGCGCGCTACCAAAGAATATAAAAAAGGTGACGTTCGATGGGACAAAATAGACGACCAAAAAGAAAAAATGGAAAGGCTGCGTGCTGCCTGTCTCGAGCTGAATGTTTATCAGAAAATGATGCGCGACCGCAACCGCTACGATTTCGATGACATGATCAACTGGGTCATCACCGCCTTTCAAACCAATGAACACCTGCTTCGATCGTACCAGGAACAATTCCAGTACATTCTCGTTGACGAATACCAGGACACCAGCGGTTCACAAAACCGCATCGTTCAACTCCTGATCAACTATTGGGACAAGCCCAATGTGTTTGTAGTGGGAGATGATGATCAAAGCATTTACCGTTTCCAGGGAGCGAACGTGGAGAACATGATGGAGTTTGCTCAGACCTATGAACAGGATCTTTTGAAAGTGGTGCTGGTAAACAACTACCGCTCCACGCAACCAATCCTCGATATTTCAAAAACCCTGATCAATCAAAACGAAGAACGCCTTGTAAAAAAGATCGAGGGATTGAGCAAGGAACTGGTGGCCGTCAGTCTTCAGACTTCAGACCCCGGTAAGAAAACAGCTGACGTTGGAGGACTGACGACTGAACACTTTCCTCCCCGTATTTTTGAATATGAGACCCAGCGCGACGAGATGATCGGCATCACGCGCGAGGTGGAGGCGCTTGTTACAAATGGAATAGCTCCCAACAGCATCGGGGTGATCTACCGGGAAAATAAATATGGAGAAGAGCTTGCGAATTATTTCCGGTTGAAAAAAATTCCATATTACAGCAAGCGTTCATTGAATATTCTTGACCAGCCCATTATTCAACAGATCCTGCTGCTGATGAACTACCTGGCCGCAGAACATGACAAGCCCTATGCGGGCGATGAACTTCTTTTTGAGATCCTGCATTTCGAATGGCTGGACATTCCGGCCGTAGAAATTGCAAAAGCCAGCATACAGGTGTATGAACTTCAGTACAAGGGTGCCAGCACTTCCCTACGTCAATGGTTATACGAAGAAGGATGCAAAGGACCAGTTGACCTGTTCAACAATGGACTTCATAAAAAATTAAAAGAAGCCTGCTCTGTGATCGAAGACCTGATCAGGGCCGTTTCCAATCATACAGTCCAGACCTTGCTGGAAAAACTGGTGCGGGAAGCAGGTTTTCTTTCCTTCATCATGCATCACCCCGAAAAAAACTGGAACATGCAATTGCTCTCGGGATTCTATGATCATGTGAAAGAGGAAACAAGACGTCATCCAACCCTGAGCCTTCAGGAATTTGTAAACCGCATTCAGTTGATGCGCCGTGAAGGATTGGTGCTTCCCCTGGTGCAGGTATCGGGCAATGAAAAGGGAGTGAACCTGATGACCGCACATGGTTCGAAAGGATTGGAGTTCGACCATGTGTTCTTTGCAGGAAATACTTCCAACTGCTGGGAGAAGAAAAGAAAACCTTTCAGTGGTTTTAGTTTTCCCGACACGCTATTTGCTTCCCAGGCTAAGGGAAATGATACAGAAGAACTGCGCCGCCTTTTTTATGTAGCCATCACCCGCGCAAAAAAATATTTATACATTTCCTATTCCAATTTTTCCAACGATGGCAAACAACTGGAACCTTCAATGTTCCTCGCCGAAATACAGCAGGAGCACGAGCTTCCACGGGAACAGGTGGTAATCGATGGCGAAGTGATCACTTCTTTCGGTGCCCTTCAATTTGAAAAAACAATCGCACCGGAAGTACAACACCTCGATGATGAATTGGTGGACCGGATCGTGAATGGATTTGTGATGAACGCAACTGCCCTGAGCAATTATATGCGCTGTCCCCTTGGATTTTATTATCAAAACATCGTTCGCATTCCTTCTCCGCGAAATGAGGCCATGGAGTTCGGATCGGCCATTCACTATGCGCTGGAAAAACTTTTCAGCAAAATGTCCTTGTCTTCAAAGGCTTCAGGAAATAAAAAGGCGCTGTTCCCAACAGTTGAAGAATTTATCGATGATTTTCGCTGGTGGATGAAGCGCCACAGCGAAAGCTTCACCAGAGAACAGTTCGCAAGAAGAATGGAATATGGCATTGATATTCTGACCAACTATTATCAGAAATATTCTTCCAGCTGGAACCCGATTGTGCTGGTAGAACACAATATCCGCAATGTCATGCTCGACGAAATTCCACTCAAAGGAAAGATCGACAAGATTGAATTCAATGGCAAGGAAGCCACTGTCATTGATTACAAAACCGGTGATCCGGAAAAATGCGGAGACAAGCTATCGCGCCCTGGAACGAAAGAACCCAATGGTGGCGATTACTGGAGGCAAGCCATTTTTTACCGGATCATGCTGGATCTTTCGCCCAGGGACTGGACCGTTGTAGGCGTTGAATTTGATTTTGTAGAGCCGGACAAAAAAAAGCAATACCACCGAGAAAAAATTTCCATTTCCTCGATCGATATCGACCTGGTGAAAGACCAGATACGCACGGTTTGGAACAAGATCCAACGCAAGGATTTTTATACCGGTTGCGGAAAAGAAGACTGCCACTGGTGCAATTTTGTAAAGACCAACAGGCTTGCGGTCGCTCTTCATGAATTGAAGGAGGATGAGGAAGAAACAAGAACATCCGCTTTTCGAATCGTCTGACAGAAAAGCTGTACAGGCTTGGAAATCCTCCCGTCTCCGCTCTGTTTCCCACTCTTATTTTAGGCTATTCTTAGCAGTCAAACCGCTATGTTTGCACTCACTGCATGAAGAAAGGAATCATTCTCGTCATCTCTGTCTGCATTGCTTTATTCTGGACAATTCTGCCCCAGGGTTGTGCCAATATCATTCCGCCCTCTGGTGGACCAAAAGACACGATCCCTCCGGAGTTGGAACATGTTGACCCTCGTGATTCAAGTGTGAATTTCCGTTCCAAACACGTCACTTTTACTTTCAATGAGAATATCGATGTGCAGCAGCAGGATCTTTCCACCAATGTAATGTTTACACCAACCTTCGAAACCAATCCGGAGATCAAGGTCAAGGGACGCAACATGACATTGACTTTTCATGATTCTCTATTGAGCAATACTACTTATGTGCTCAACTTCGGCAATGCCATCAAGGATAATACTGAAGGAAATCCAATCCGGAACTTCAGTTATACTTTTTCTACAGGACCCACGATGGATTCCCTGGAAATTTCAGGTCGTGTGATCCTCGCCGAGAATGGCGGAACAGATACTACAATGATTGCCCTGTTGTATAAAGATCTCAGGGATTCTGCAGTTGTGCGAGAGCGCCCTTTGTATGTGACGCGGCTGAACCAGCGTGGCGAATTTCATTTTCGTTTTTTGCCGCAAGACAGTTTCGCAGTGTATGCGCTTGGTGATGCAGGTGTGATGAGAAGGTATCAGAGCAAGAACCAGCTCTTCGCATTTTCAAATTCACATGTAATGGCAGGCAAGGCCGACTCGCTTGTTCTTTATGCCTACCGCGAAGCGCCACAGGCAAATAGACTAACAGTTAATCCGGTCAACAGAGCACCGGCCACCGACCGAAGGCTTCGCTTTACACAGAATATTACCGGTGAGCAGGACTTGCTGAGTGATTATGTATTGACCTTTCCCGTTCCCTTGCGCAATTTTGATTCAAACAAGATTCACCTTACAACGGACAGTGTTTTTAATGCAACTACATTCTCTGCAAGTCTTGACACCGCGCGCAAGGAACTGATGATTCGCTCGCAGTGGAAAGAAGGAACCAAATACAATTTGATATTGGACCGCGATTTCGCAACGGATACTTCCGGCCGGCAACTGCTCAAAACAGATACTTTATTTTTTACCACGCGCAAACAATCCGACTACGGGAACCTGGTTATCCGTCTGCATAATCTGGACCTGAGCAAACATCCGGTATTACAGTTTGTACAAAATGGCCAGGTAGCATTTTCTGCTCCACTCACTACCGCCACTTTTAGTCGCAGCCTTTTTCTTCCCGGCGAGTATGACCTCAGTATACTTTACGATGTCAATGGAAACGGACACTGGGACCCGGGAAATTTTTTCGGCATCAAACGTCAACCTGAACTGGTAAAGCCTATTGATCAAAAGATCAATGTGAAAGCTAATTGGGATAATGAGTTTGACAGAAGCCTTCAATGAAATTCTTTTAAAGCAGCCATTTCTTCTTATGCTTAACTAAAGCTCTTGTTTCAGGATGTTTTCTAAAGGATTTACATTCTATACAGGTTTGGGGGTTTTCTTTTTGAAGAAGCCATTTAAGGCAGTCATTCTTTCTTCATAGTTTCTTTTTGGGAGATAATCTTTTTTAGATAAATTTTTTGGAGAGTTTTCCTTAGCGGCAGCCGGTCATCACAGGTAAGTTTTTTCTTTTCTACTTTTTCTCTTGGAAAGAAAAAGTAGAGCAAAAAGTTCAAGGAGGCCCCCGCCTAGGCGGGGCCTCCGGGCCGCGGCACAACGGTCAGCGAAAGCTTGTCTCGATGTTACGTTATACTAGGCGGTCTGGCTTTTACAGAATAAAGTTCACTACAGGTATCAATGTGTTTGCTATTCGGAGGGCTTAATTCAAAGATGCCGAAGGCGCTGTGTTCCCCCGCCTCCGGCGGGGCTTGATTAGTCTTTTAATTCGAAGAGGGCAGTAAAGTGAATC
>JBJMLU010000189.1:0-85948 GCA_045805145.1 Flavisolibacter sp.
AGCCAATACTGAGGCCAATGCGGTAAAGCACAAGAACTTTCTCATAGCAAAAATTTGTTGCAAGTTATCATTACCGCAAGGGCTGGGCAATCACATAAAAGGGTGAGTAGCAGTGAAGGATGAATAAAGATGTGTGAAGTGTGAATTGAATGGTGCGAATGATGCCTGTTTTATAAAATGCACCAGCTAATACAGTTTGATGCACGAGTGAAAATGATATTCCTGAATTACAAGAATCGTTGTTTATCCTTTCGCTGCTTTCTTTTCAGGCTTGTATTTCCATGAGCTTCTCACACTTTTTGGTGATTGCAGAGGGCCTGTTAAAAGACTAGCTTTAATTGAAGCTTTCTCAGAATCAATCGCTGGCATTTAATTCATCAGCCATGGCAGGTAAGGCAGGCAACCCGTAGCAGGCTTTTTAAAAATGTCTGAAATCATTCTGTCATCATCAAGATAAATCAATGTCCAAAATTCAACTGAAACCAGTCATGCTCATGATGGGCTGCCTGTTTTCTTTATGCTGCGCATCTCAAGGCCTCGATCCTACAAGAGTAAAAGGCCAGCTAAAAGTTCTGAATAATACTTCCTCCTTCATCATACCCGGAGCAAGCTCCACTCTTTCTCATGAACTGAGATCGGGAATTGAAAAGCTTCGCGATATCGCCTTACTGGACTCTTTGCTGAATAGCCCGGTTGGTTTCAGTGTCATCGTGAACATGTTTGCCGATCAGCCTTCACAGGAAATACCCTGGCAAAAACAATATTCGGGCTCTCTGTTTTTTGACCTACATGACCTATACAGGGACGAAGCTTCAAACAGCATCAAAACATCTGAAGAATACGCGGCCAGTGTCAATATTCATGTCAATTCCTTCAGTGATCTTTATCCAGATACCTACAGCAATGACGTTGCCGGCGTTGACTTTATCGTCCCGATATTTTTTTTTAAATACAGTATTAAACAAACCGACTCGACTAAAAATTTTATAGAGCTGGAACTCATGGGTGGTCATCAGGCCAGGGCAATGGTGAATGACAGGCAGGTATTTGTGCCCCTGCGAAAAGAGCAATGGCTTACATACAAGATCGCCGTTGATAAAAAGGAACTGAAGAATGCCAGCGATAATTACAAGAATGATGAAGCATCGGTAAATAGCGTGAAGCAGCATCTGCAGTCTGCGCAGAAAGAGCCAGTAAAAACCGATTTCGTAAAAATGCAAATGACCAATGATTCCGCGCTTTTGAAAAACTACCAGCAATTGAATTTGCTGGAAGCGGACAAGAAGCTGGAAGATGTTTGGACTCAAAAGTTGAGTACGCACACGAGTCAGCTGAATTCTCTTTCCGAAAAAGAAAAGATTGCGCCTACTTATGTTTTATGGAATGTGATCCCGGAAAGTTCACAGGCAGCCAGCCTCGAAGAGCTCACAACAAAGGAAGATCCGGCCGCACAGGAGTTATGGACCATCAACCCGGAATATTTTAATAAGGCCCATTCACTGGCGTCTATACAGCTCATTACCGTTTCACCCGCTTATCATCCTCAGCTGACATCCGCCTTTCTAAAACAAAAACTGATGGACATATTCGAGAGTCTGGATTATGAGAAGCTCAAGGCGTTGATACAGCAATAGATCGAACACAAGATCCGTATCAGTAAGATTATTCTGTTGAGAGTAACGGCCGATAAATTAAAATGAATGCACAATGAAAAATAGAATCCTGAATATTTTTTTATGCCTGACAGTATCGGCTGTGGTCAACACGGTGTTTGCGCAATTGAACAATAATGATGCAAAGATGCATGCAGGGATAAAGAGTAATTGTGAATCGTTAAGACCACAATTCGAGAAGATAAAAGCCTGGGTGAACGCGCATAAAGGTTCAAAGCCAGAGATCCCTGTACCACCGGTTCTGGACCCGGATTGCGTTGCATGCCGCGACACGATGGGCTATGAAGATAAAAATCAGTCCATCATTGATTCTTTCAATGCCAGGGCGCAGCAGCCTGAAATCAGCATGATCAAAATGATAATGGATATAGCCAGAGAAAAAGCGCTTGTTGGTGAGGGCGGAAATATATTTCCCGGGGATCACCTTCCCAATAAAGGCAATTATCCCTGCTATGATGAAATGCAGGACGGAGACCTGATGTCCTTCCTTGAGTTTTTAGGGAACAGACTTCAATACAAGGCCACTGCAATGCTTTTAAAATATAAAGCAAGCCCTCAATATTTTTATGGCGGCCTCAGTTTTTATTTGGGGACGATCAGGCAATCGGCCTTACTTGGATTATCGTATCCTGATGTTGCAAACCCTGATCTGCGGGAGTGGACCATGAATTATTATAATAAATTCCAGGAAAGGCTGTTGCAGCAATACCAATACCAATTGTATCCCGAGATGCTTTCCCTTCCCAGGCAAATGGCTTTATTGGGCCTGGACCTTGATTATCGAAAGCTCACAAAAAAAGAAGAGGAGTATTCAATTACAAATGTGGACGGAGCTATTGAAGCCATGAACAAGGCGATCACCTTCATGCATTTTAAGTTAAAGATGGAGATAAAAGCGAATGGACATGGAGACAACGGTGCGCAACTAAGCTGTATTATGAGTGGAGAAACAGAGATCAGGTGTGTAAAATATGGTTCGTGTTATGTATGGGAAGGAGAAGAGGGTGATATGATAAAGTTTACGGTGAAGGAATTGATATTTGAAAACAGCAGCGGCATTCTGGTGTACCAGGGTCCCAGGGAATTCATGAATCCATTCAAACTTTCCGTTGACCTCTGTGGTGAAAATCCGGAGTTTGCATTGGATATACAAAGCTTTGGTCCGCCGGAAGAAAATTATAAGGTATCAAAACCCGGAGGCGAATCCGAAGATCTGAAGCTGGATGGGATTATTTCCAATTTGTTTTCCTCTATCATGGGAGATCAGGCCATTGAAAGATTTAAGAAAATGGAAAGTCAGCAAAGCAGTGGCCTCGAAGCGGAACTGGAGGGCATCGCGCAGCGGCATGAAGCGCATAAAAATGATCCGGGATATTCTAAAACAGAACAAGGGAAGAAGGATTTGAAAAGATGGAAGCAATTGCAAAAGCAATTTGGTATGGAGAATGGACAGCAACCGGATGTCACGACTGAGATGACAAAGATCAGGACCGAATTTAAAACAGGTAACTCCATGCCTGTGGATGAAACAGTAAAGGCAAAATTATTAACAAGCCACTCCGGCGGTGCAGGCTGGGATTATGCCACCCTGATACTGACGCTCGAAGAATTTCCCGACACAAGAGACAACTTGAAGTAACTGTGGTTAGCAAACTGATAGAGAGAAACAGAACGTTGGCAGACAGCCGCGTTTTTCTGAACAAACCATAGAAGAAGCATAGTTTGAGGTGATTGCTCCGTGACGGAAACCAGCGTATATTAGCGTAAATACAACTGTAAGGTGCAATCGGTCTGACTGCTACTAATGAGCAACATAATCAAGACCGTGTATCATTTCAATTTGTTTTAATTGCCTATGCCTCTTTTCCCAACACATTTTAGCACTTTCGCTTTCGTACAATCAGACACCCAAAAGAGCTTAAATATTGCTTGACGATTCTAATACAGACACAATGCTCATTTCTCATGAAGAATTATTTTTAAAAACCATTCAAGATTTACGATCAAAAATCAGAGTAAATAAGCCTTATCATTTAATAAGAGCCTGTGGTTTGTGCAGACATTTACTTTTAGACGACCATCCATTAGTACATCAGGTGAATAAAAATTATAAATTACCAATTACGTTTTTTATAAAGGATTATACCAATACTCCAATTTCAAATGACAACAAAGGAAGTGGCGGAAGAACTATTTTGCCAATCGGCGACAGTAAAAATGTCAAATTGGATGAGTTTTTAAAGACAACAGTTCTTTATTATGGGAAACATGAATTTACGGTAAGAGAAGTATTGATTGCTGCATGCCATTATTTCGGTGGCATCCATTCAGGCAAACCAGATATAAAACAAGAAGTTCTTTCAAAGTTTGAGAGATATACTAACATGGAATTAAAAATGTCTTTATGGATGATGGGCGCAATAGTCAAAGTGGTATTAAAATCAATGAGACCATTAGAGACCCATATTAAAACATCATCTGTCTGACAAATCCGCCTGGCACCTTACAGTGGCTTTGCAAAATGCAGGCAGAAGAATAAGAACTGATCTTTTGTTTTTCAATAGGTCGGTATATCTTTATCCGGGCTCACGAATCGCAGCCTTCCTGCACTTCGCAAAGCCCTTTACGTCAGCTGCGATCTAATAAAAGAGCTTGTTCAAATGACAATCAAAAGAAAGTTGCAAATACTTTGCTTAATCGCTTCAGTAACGTTTCAGAGTTGCTATTCCGACGTCAAAGATTCTTCTTTCGTTACCGGACTGAAAGACGGTGATAGCCTTCTGTTATATGCATACTATGCAGATTGCGGAGAATGGGGCGGTCATAGTGAACGAGTGTCGATCTCCAAAAAAAATGGGGACTTAATAGCCACTTTCTTTAAAGACACAGTTCGCTGTGACACGATTGTGGACGCGACTAGGCGTGACATTTTAAGAGTCAATAAAGAAGTGACAACTACAGGTCGAAAAGAAATCAACAGATACATTCAAAGCCTTATTATCCAAACTAAAAAGAAGGAAGCTCCTATTTCAAATGCGGCAAAGGGTTTTTTAATAGTTTCGAAAGACACAACGATTCGATATGTAAATTGGGAAATGAACTGGAAGGGGTTTGACACTTTAAAAAACGTCCTCTTTCAAATCAACTGACACGCAGCTAACAAAAGTTTGCCGCTACACCGGCTGGCGAACAATCAATCATTATTTGTTCTTTATTCAACTTTATCTAACTTACCTGACAGACGAATCAGGGACTTCCGGTACATCGGAAAGCCCTGAACGTTAGGTGCAACTTTAAACCGAGATTATGGGATTTGCTCAGAGAATTGGAAAGAAACCAAGTATTAAGACCATACAGATTGAGTCAATGGATATTGAGTTGCGAAATGGTCTTTGGAATTCTTATTTGACAAACATAATTCTCGCAATATCAAATTACAGTTCTCGATACAGTGGACCTAGTGAACTGGACAATTATTTCTCTTTGCTCTGGCATGAGTACTTCAAACTTCCTGTTGATCAAAAACATTCTGATGCGCAAGATAATTTAAATGAAGTAAGAAATCTCTTTTTCAAATATGAATGGCACGAGGTTTATGACTTTCTCGAATTTAATGTGAGTAAGGAGCTTTTAATTAGAATTCATTACAACTGGCCCCTATTTATTCAAGAATGTAATAGAATATTTGAAAGAGAGTTTGGTGGATACAGATTTGTCGAGCAAATCATTGTGCCAATATCAAATGAAGTCGAACTAATTGAAATAGCAGAAGCTTTGTCAGTAGGCAATTCATTCTTTAAATCACCATATAAAGGAGTAAATCTGCATTTACAGGAGGCACTTATAAAATTATCTGACAAAAAAAATCCAGATTATAGAAACTCTATAAAGGAATCAATTTCTGCAGTGGAAACATTATGCAGGCAATTAACTGGCAGGTCAACGCTAGGTGATTCGCTGAATTCCCTAGAATTAAAAGGAATTGTATTAAATCAACAACTGAAAGTTGGGTTTGAAAAATTGTATGCATATACAAATAGCAAAGAATCAGGTATTCGACATGCATTAATCGATACTCCGCAGCTTCCAACATTTCATGAAGCTAAGTTTATGTTAGTGGCTTGTTCCGCATTCATTAATTTTCTAATTCCACAAACAAAATCAACCAGCAGCTAACAGTGCATTGGCGCATATGGCGGGGCTACGAACAAGCAATCATCAAGCCGATCATCACCTTTTCGGGGTCAGACCGAATTCTAATGAGCATTTGAATAAAATTTTTACATTAGTTATTTATTCAGCATCGGTTGTCGGTAGACGAACAAGAAATACCGCCATATCGCCAGTGCTTTAACGTGCAGGCCATTTAACTTAACTCTCCGAAATATGAAAGTGGTTTCACTATTTATACTAGCTATTCTGCTTTTCTCCTGCACAGGGAGTAAGAAAAAAACATTTTTAGACTTTGAATTGGGTATGACTCCAAGTGAATACTATGAGCATGCAATAGATTTAAAAAGTAAAGGCGTAATAGAGTTAAAATCCGTTACTAATACAAGTGCGATGGGACTTCTATTTGTTGCGACACCCATAGGAACAACGGAAGCTGATTTAATAATTCACAAAATGGAATTTAAAAATTCTGATGGCACAGAATTTAACTTTGTCGGAGAAGTTCGTGGGGATGTTTTTTTTGACGGCAGACAATTTCCAATGACAAGTATCTCTTATGAATTCAAACACCAAAATGGGACATTCTTAAATAAGACTGATTATGAAAAATTGAAAAAAACTTTATCAGAAAAATATGGAACTGGATTTGTGGAGGATTATGGTTTAGGAGATGGTAATTTTTATAGGGCACATTGGGACAAAGGAAATTACGTCGTTGAAATGGTTGTTGACGAACGACCCGAATACAGGAGAGCTAAATTATTTTATTATGCCTCTGGTTCTTTAGGAAATAATATTGACAGAAAAATTCAAGAAATAAAAAACAAAGAAGAGAATAAAGTTCAAAACAAATTTTAATGAAGTCCAACAACTTTGAAATAGAAACTGGCGACAGAGTACGTCATAAAGAAGTCCTTCTAAATGGAGGTTTAGCTATGAATGTAACAGACACGACCGATACTCAAGCTCAGATAGAATATTTCGATAATGAAGGCGTCAATAAACAAACGTGGGTTGACAAAACGGATTTAGAAATCATTCATAAAGTAGATGGCGGATTTCGCAAGGAAGGTGAATAAACGGCATTTAATATGGGTGGCGGTTTTACAACTAGTTTTATGAAATGAAGTATGCCGGTTTGAGGAACTGGTTTTTTTATTTCAGCATTTTTTTCATTGCCATTATCGCTGTTTTTGTTTTTTGCTCTATGTAGTTAAGCCATTTTTTAATGTTGTATGCAATAGCTGAACCCCGCATAAACTTGTTTGCGTTCTGTAAGCGTTTTCTCCAGATCCTGCGCAGCTCTATAAAGTTGATAAGTGTTCCCAATAAGGTTCCACTGTAGCCCGTCTTCGTTGTTATCGTGTTCTGCAAGACACTCATTGTCCCAAGGTCTTCAAGTGCGGCTTCTATGTTTGTCGAAGAAAGCCCTGGCTGTAGGTCGCATTGACATATTCAGAAATCCTGGATCAGTGCCGGATGGCCCAGGCCAGTCCATCAGGTCCGCCACCAACATCCACACGTCCCTTTACTTCCAGTGTCTTCAAATCAATGATGGCAATATAATTATCCGGAGAGCAGGCCACGAAGGCGCGGCTTCCATCCGTATCTATCAGAATGCCTGCCGCACCTTTTCCCAGGTGAAGGACCTTCAATAATTTTCTTGTTGAAATATCATAGATATGCAGTTCGCCTGTGCGCAGACTTGAAATCAGTGCAAGCTTTCCATCCGGAGAAATCTTCAACCGGTTCGCACCTGTAATTTTTGCATCAATGGTGTCGATTAGTTTTTTTTCCAGCGATATCAATAATTGCAATGGTTCCGGTTTCAGAAGCAACAGTCCACAATTCATTTCCCCGGGGCGAAACATCAAAACCTTCACTACCCCTTCCAACAGGAATAATAGTGTGTTCCCATTCCGGGTGTGAAGGCATCGCATTGCCTGATTGCTGATGGTGTTCGAAAATGCTTACCGTTCCGGACTCCACATTGGTCGTATAAATTTCCTGCTCGTCTTTTCGCACATAGATCATGTGTGTACGGTCCTGTCCCGTTCCCATGATCCAGTCAATAGAATCCTTTGCCGGATCGAATCTCCCGATGGACTTGGCTCCTTCTGCAGTGAACCAAAGCTTATCACCTACATAGCTCAACCCGTGTAGTCCCGTGATGGGACCGGTATCCAGAAAGGGAAGGGCTTTTTGCTCCCTGAGATCAATGATATCGAGTTGGTGCAACCTGCCCCCACCCATATTGGATACATAAGCCAGACCTCCATCGGTTGATGCCACTACTTCATGCGGGTCGGGTCCAACAGGAATGCGTGCCAAAACTTTTAAACTCACAGGATCAACAATCGCCAGGGTATGGTCGGTTTTTGAAAGTGCCAGCAGTGCTTTTTTAGGAGTACTCTGTGAAAGGCCCGAGGAAAGAAAACAAAGCTGGAAGATCCCACTGAATAGGAGAAGGCGTGCGAAGCTCATAGTTGATAGTTGATAGTTGGTAGTTGAGTTGATGGTTCAAAGTTCCGTGTTTGCGTTTCCAAACTCCAAATTCCCACTGAAAACCTTGTTCCCTTTTCTAAATTCATCAAAATCCTCCTAATCGACTCCGAACTCCGAACTTTGAATTTTGAACTTTGAACTTTTAACTCCGAACTCCCGACTCCCAACTCCGAACTTTTCCTTAATTTGACCTCCCAGTTGACTGCCATGAAGGTGAGGATTTTTGTTTTCTGCTTTTTATTTTTTATCCAGTTTGCCGAGGCCCAGGTGGACGATCAGGTCCAGTATATCGGAATTGAACAAGGGCTGTCCAATAATGCAGTGACCAGCATATTCCAGGACCATAATGGATTCATGTGGTTTGGAACCTACGATGGACTAAACCTGTATGATGGCTACTCTTTCAAAATTTTTCGCAACATCATCGGCGATAATTTTTCCATTGGCGATAATCATATCAGCACCATTGACGGCGATGAAAGCCATGGCCTCTGGGTGGGCTGCGAAAGAGGCGTGTATGTGTTCAATCCCATGAACGCGAAATTTTCACATCCTCAATTCAAACCCTGGAATTCCTCCACGCCCCAACCCATTAATGAACACGTTCCCGTGATCAGGTGCATCAAAGGCGGAAAAATATTATTGGGTGTTGCCAATAAAGGTTTAATCGTTTTTGAAAAAAATAGTCAAACAGGAACGCAGGTTTCGCTGAGTGGAAGTATCGATCCCGGTAATTATTCCGTGAGTTCCATCGACTATGATGCAGCAAGACAGGTGGCCTGGGTGGCTGTTCCGGGTGTTGGCCTTTGTCAGTATGACCTGAATAAAAATTCACTTAGGGTCATCAACAATTCGATGAGAGAATTTGAATGCCTGAAACTGGATAGCAGGGGAAATCTCTGGATGGGAAACGAAACTGGCTTGTTTCGGTATAACATAGAGACCGCCAATTATTCCCGCAACCTGCTTCCGGACCACTACAAGGTTATTCAACTATTTGAAGATAAACACAGCAACTTGTGGATTGCATCGGATGGAGCAGGTGTATGGTCCATGTCGCTCGATTCTCTCAAACCCAAACCTTTTGCATCTTCCAATGGCAGTTCGTTGATCAACAGTAATGCGGTTTATTCCATTTATGAAGACAAGCAGGAAAGGAAATGGGTGGGCACACTTCGGGGCGGCATCAACCTGATTCAGCCTCATAATAGTTCCTTTAAAAACATAGTTTACCACACGCCGGGCCAAAACAGTTTGATCAACAATTTTATTCTTTCCTTTTGTGAAGATGAACATTCAAATCTTTGGATTGGTACGGATGGTGCGGGGCTTAGGTATTGGGACCGTACACAAAACCGCTACAAACAATTCACACACGATCCTTCAAACGAACATTCCATCAGCAGCAATTTTATTACCGGACTTTTTAAGGATACGCAAAGTGATCTCTGGGTCTCTACCTGGTTCGGAGGCGTGAACCGTTTAAAAAAAGGATCAGGAAAATTTGAGCATTTCAGCTGTTTTAATCCCAACACCAATTCCACAGAGAACAATGCCTGGCTGGTGTTTCAGGATGCAGAGAAAAAAATCTGGGCCAGTACCACAAACAATGGCACGCTCTATTGTTTCAACGGGGCTGCGAATCGTTTCGAAGTTTTTGATCCAAACATTCAGAACCTGCAATGCCTCGCCGAGGACCGGGAAAATAATTTTTGGGGTGGCAATTATACTTCATTGATCCGCATTGACCGGGTGTATAAAAAGCATTTTGTTTACAAAATCGGATATACCGTGCGCTGTATTCATGAAGGCCGCAATAAAAACTTTTGGGTCGGAACGGATGGCGGGGGTTTGCTGCTCTTCAACCGAAGCACGGGCACGTTCAAAAGATTTACAACTGCAGAAGGCTTGCCGAGCAATTCGATCCTGCGCATATTGGAAGATGATCAGGGTAATCTATGGCTAAGCACTTACAATGGACTTTGCAAGTTCAATACCATCTCAAAGACGTGCAGGAGTTATTCGCAGTCTGATGGATTACAAAGCAACCAGTTTAGTTTCAATGCAGCCCTGGCCTTAAGCACGGGAGAATTTTTATTTGGAGGCATCAAAGGGTTTAATATTTTCTATCCCGATAGCGTCTACGATAAAAAAGAAATTCCCCAGGTTTTTTTAACCGGCTTAAAGATCAACAATACACCTGTTGAAGAAAATGATGCTTATGTAACCAGCCGCGATTTTGAACAGATCAAACAGGTCAGGCTTCCGTACGACCAGGCCATACTGTCGCTGGATTTTGTGGGACTCGAATACAGTGGAGCCGACAAATTAAAATATGCTTATAAACTGGAAGGATGGGACAAGAACTGGAATTATGTAAGCCAGTCACGAACAGCCAATTATTCCAGGCTTCAGGAAGGAAGCTATAGTTTCAAGATCAAGGTTACCAACTCAGATGGGTTGTGGAGCCCGGAAACAAGCTTACTGCAGATCATTGTTTTGCCGCCCTGGTACCGGACCTGGTGGGCCTATCTATTATATCCATTGGTGTTCTTCGGTGGAATTTATTTATACCTCGTTTACAACAAACAGCAGGAACGCCTGAAATATGAAGTGAAGCTCGCGCATCTGGAAAATGAAAAAGAAAAAGAGATCACGGAAAAAAAGATTTCGTTTTTCACCCACATCTCTCACGAGTTCAGAACTCCGCTCACCCTGATCATTAATCCACTTCGCGACATGGTGTTTGCAAAAAAGCAGGACAAGGAAGACCGGGACCTGCGCATGGTCTATCGAAATGCACGCAGGTTACTGAGCCTGGTGGACCAATTATTATTATTCCGGAAAGTGGAATCGGTGGACCAGCAGCTGCGCATAGAAAAGTTTGACATCGCAGAAGCCTGTCATGAAGTGTATTTGAGTTTTGGCCAGCACGCGCTTTCAAAAAATATAGATTTCGAGTTTGACCGGGGCGAACATGAGGTCTGGACCTATGGCGACAAAGAAAAAATTGAGATCATCTTGTTCAACCTCGTTTCTAATGCTTTTAAATATACTGGCCATGGAGGAAAGATCGTCCTGAGTCTTACAGAAAATGCGCAGCAGATTTCCATCAGGGTAAAAGATACCGGTGTGGGTATTCCTGCGTCCACGGGCAATAAGCTTTTCGAGAGTTTTTACCAGGCCGGCAATATGGATAAGGCTTCTCAGTCCGGCTTCGGTATTGGTCTGTACGTTTCGCAGAAGCTGGCAGCCGCACACTCCGGAACACTGAACTATGCCAGCAAGCCTGGCGAAGGAACTGAGTTTTGCCTGACGCTTCAAAAGGGTAAGTCTTATTTTTCATCTTATCCGATCAGTGAACACAATCCGCCCGAAAACAATTCTACTATTTTACAGGAGCTGGTAGAAGACGCTGAAACCATTGAGCCATCTTCTCAGGAACAGATGGTCCAAAACAGATCCGGGGTCATTGACAAGCTCCGCTCTGAGCTTCCTGTGATGCTGGTGATCGATGACCATGCAGACATTCGCAGTTATATCGGAAAAATATTCAGGGAAAGTTTTGTGGTATATGAAGCGGAAGACGGTTATGATGGATATGAAATGGCTCTGAAACTTGCGCCCAACATCATCATCAGTGATGTAATGATGCAAAATGTAGGCGGCGTGGAGCTGTGTCAGAAAGTGAAGACGGATCCACGGATCGCACACATTCCCATCATTCTTCTCACGGCAAGTTCTTCGGATGATATCAAACTAAAGGGGATCGAAGGAGGAGCAGAGGATTATATCACCAAACCTTTCGATAAAGAGATCATTTCCGCAAAGGTTCAAAATATCCTAAAGGGAAGAAACAGGCTGCAGCAATATTTTTTCAATGCCGTTACGTTGAAACCCACGATGAATATTAACGGCGAGCACAAGGACTTTATTGAACGATGCATTGCCATTGTGGAAGACCAGTTGGACAATCCCGAATTCACCGTTCAAAGTTTTTGCAGGTCCATCGGCATGAGCCATCCAAGCCTCTATAAAAAAGTAAAATCCATTTCGGGCCTCACCGTGAATGTTTTCATCCGGTATATCCGGCTGGGTAAGGCTGCTGAACTGCTGATCACTACCGACAAAACCGTTACTGAAATCACCTACCTCACCGGATTCAATGACATCCGTTATTTCCGGGAACAGTTTTTCGAATTATTTAAAATGAATCCTTCCGATTATGTAAAAAGGTATCGGAAGGTCCTTGGAAATAAACAGGCAAGCAGCTAATTTAATTTCTACCTTCGCTCAACCCCACTATTTCTTTTTTAACGGATCAGCAAGCCCCCAATCTGGTCATTTTAAGATTTTACCCACCTTATTTTATTATTTGTCCCCCTGCCTGTGTGCGGGATAGAGGGGAAATTTATTGAGTTATTAGAGTATTAAGGTATTAGTTGGAATTGCCGCCTACGCCAAGGCTGCAGCGGCCGAAGAGGAATTGGGAATTAGGAATTGGGTTGAGAGCAGGTTTCTATGAAATCGTCAGTCCAGTAATCCTTTTAATCAATCCCCGCCCGAACGTACCGTTCGGTACGGGCAGGCGTGAAATCCGTGATTTATTCATCATTGAAAATGGCTGCTATATGATCAAATTTTACTCGCTGCAAGTAGCTGGACTTCGAGGTCCGCAAAAATTAAAACTGCTTTCTTTATTCCTTTGTCTTTGGTGTTCGGTGCTTCACGCCCAGCAAACCATTCATGGAAAAGTGAGTTCAGTAGATGGGGTCTTAACCAACGTGAACGTTCAGGTAAAAGGAACAACGAACTCCACGCAAACGGATGCGGCCGGCGCTTATAGCATCAGTGCAGGAGCCAATGACGTTTTGGTTTTTACTTCTGTTGGATTCAATACCCAGGAGATTCCGGTGAATGGTCGGACGAACATCGATTTAAAAATGTCTGCATCCAGCCAGATGATGTCCGACGTAGTGGTAGTGGGTTATGGTACCCAAAGAAGAAGCGATGTTACCGGCGCCGTTTCTTCAGTGCCTAAATCCCGCCTCACTGAACTCCCTGTGACCAATTTGCTCCACGCCATTGAAGGATCGGTTGCTGGTGTTACGGTGAGTCAGACTTCTTCTGTACCGGGAAGTTCGGCCTCGGTGCTGGTTCGCGGTCAAAACACGATCACGGCAGGTACGGGTCCGCTGATTGTATTGGATGGTGTTCCTTTTAATAAACTCGGAGGACTTACCAACGATATCAATCCAAATGATATTGCTTCTATTGAAGTTTTAAAAGATGCTTCTGCTACGGCCATTTATGGAGTGAACGGAGCCAATGGTGTGATCCTGATCACTACCAAGAGAGGAACAACCAGCAAACCTGTTATTCGTTATAATGTTTATGCAGGTACCGACAAAATCTCACACATTCTGGAACCATTGAGTCCTGAGGCCTATGTCCAAAAATATTCGGACTATAAACAGCAAGTGCCTACTGCTCCGCAAACTGTTTTGCCCAATGCTTATGAGATTGCCAACTACAATGCAGGCAAAACAGTAGACTGGCTGAATGAGGTGATGCAGCAAGGAGTGATCCAGGATCATAATCTCAGTGTGTCGGGCGGAAGCACCAATGTGCGATATTATATTTCGGGAGATTACATGAGTCAGAAAGGTGCGGTAAAAGGATACCAGTATCACAGGGTCAGCATTCGTTCGAACCTCGATATAAATGTGACCGACTTCCTCACAGTAGGAACTAGTCTTTCCTATGCCAATAATAATTATGACGGCGGAAGGGCTAATTTTTATCTGGGCGCTGCCATGAGTCCTTACGGGACGGAGTACACTTCAACCGGTGCTTATGAAGTGTATCCCATGAATCCCGAGCAATTGTATATGAATCCGCTGCTTGGTTTGAATGTGGACCGCATCGACCGGGCCAGCAATCTCACCGGCAATGGTTATGCAGAAATAAAGTTTGGCGGCGTCGTAAAAGGATTGAAATTCCGGTTGAACGGTGGCTATACTTATCTCCCAACGCGCACTGGAAGTTATACCGGAAGAAGTGCTGGCAACACTGTAGGAGGAACGGCTAACAGCGGCAGCTCTGAAACCAACAGCTGGCTGATCGAAAATATTCTTAGCTACACCAAAGACTTCGGTGCCAGTCATATCGACTTTACGGGATTGTATAGCGCACAGGAACGAAACTATTTTACTTTCGGAGCAGGCTCCATTGGATTCATCAATGACGAACTTTCATTCAACAGGCTCGAAGCAGGAGCTACCCTCACGGGCACTACTTCATACAGGGACCATTACAGCCTGCTGTCACAAATGGGACGTATCAATTATTCCTATCAAAGTAAATATCTGCTCACTGTTACTGCCCGAAGAGATGGATCATCTGTGATGGGTGCAGCAACCAGTAAATATGGAACCTTTCCTTCTGTGGCTGTGGGATGGAACCTTTCTAATGAAGACTTCATGAAAACTTCTGCCTTGATCAATGCCATGAAACTGCGCGCCTCCTATGGCAAGGCGGGAAATGAAGCGATCCCGGTTTACGGAACCATTACTACTGAAAATACAGTTCGCTTTCCTTTCGGCGGCGCAAGCACCATTGGCGTGCTGGCCAGCAACCTGGGAAATTCAAAACTTCATTGGGAAACTTCAAAAACACTAAACATCGGTTTGGATTTCGGAATCTTAAAGAACAGGATCAATGGTTCGATCGATGTGTATCAAACAGAAACAGAAGGACTCTTGCTTCGGCGCAACCTTCCTGTGATCACAGGCTACAGTTTTGTCATGGACAACCTCGGCAAAACCACCAACCATGGAATCGAAGTAACGATCAACACAGAAAATATTACCGGCAAATCATTCAGGTGGCAAACCAATATTGTTTTTTCAGCGAATAAGAACAAGATTGAAGACCTGTATGGCGATCGCAAGAGTGATGTAGGCAACCGGTGGTTTATTGGTCAACCCATTGGAGTTATTTATGATTATAAATTGCTTGGCGTGTGGCAGGTGGGAGAAAATCCTTCAGGATCAGATCCGAGTGCCAAGCCTGGCGATCTGAAATTTGCAGATGTCAATAAAGACGGGAAGATCACAGCCGATGATAAAGTGATACAGGGTCAAACTGCGCCTAAGTGGACCGGAGGACTAACGAATACTTTCCACTATGACAATTTTCACCTGAATATTTTTATTCAAACCTTCCAGGGTGCTACAAAAAATAACATTACACTGACCTATGCCGATGAAGCGGGAAGAATGAATATTCCGGCAGAAGCAGGTTATTGGACTTCCACCAACAAGAGCCAGACAAGGCCTTCGCTCGCATATACCAATACGAGAGGCTATGGTTATCCTTCCGATAACAGTTATACCAGGATCAAGGATGTTACCCTGAGCTATGTTTTTTCGAAGAAAATGTTAGACAGGATGAAACTCGGTAGTCTCACCGTTTATGCCAGTGCAAGAAATCTCTACACTTTCACTAACTGGATTGGATGGGATCCTGAAAACAATTATTCTTTCAGGGGTTCAGGCGACTGGACAAATAACTATCCACTGACACGTGAAGTTGTTTTTGGTTTAAACGTAGCACTTCGTTAATCGTTCTTCAAAAAATTTGGAAATGAAAAAAATTCGAATCATACTCATAGCAGTTTTCTTTTCAGGAATGATTTTTAATTCCTGTAAGAAATCTTTTCTCAACGAAACACCTTATTCGTCACTGGCACCGGAAACCCTCAATGACTCTTTGGGAATAGAGGCTTCACTGGTTGGATTGTACAATCATCTTAGTACTTTCTTCAGTTATTCCGATCCTCAGGGTTGGCCTAGTGTATGGCAGGCGGGTACGGACATTGCCTTTGTTCCACCTCCGCAAAAACAAGGCATCGAAGTTCCTTATTATGATTACACGCAGCTCACTACGACCGATGGTGCTGCCTCTTATACCTGGGGCTGGGCCTACCGGATGATCAACAATACAAATATCATTATCAGGAATGCAGAAGGATTAGGTGGTGTCACAACTGCAACGAAGAATGGATATGATGGAGAAGCGAAATTTTTCAGGGCCTATGCCTATAACATGCTGGTGACACTTTTTGGAAAAGTGCCCCTCGTTACCCAACCCATCACCATTCCCAAAACAGATTTCGTACGGGCTTCTGTGGACAGCGTCAATAACCTGATCATACAGGATCTTGTATTTGCAGCGGCCAATCTCACTGATGTCGGTGGATTTGGTTCGAGGATCAATGCCAATGGAAAACCTGCTGCACGGGCCAATAAATATATGGCCATGCAACTCCTGGCAGAAGCCTACATTCGCGCAGGCAAGCCTGATCTGGCCGAACAGCAAACCCAGGCCATCATCAACAGCGGTAGATTTGCGCTTACTACTACCCGTTATGGAGTGAAGGCGGGTCAACCCGGAGATCCATTTTCCGACATGTTCATTTATGGCAATGAAAGAAGGTATCAGGGAAATAAAGAAGCCATCTGGGTGATGGAACAGGAAAATCCCAGCGCAATTCCCGGGGGTATCACCAATAATCCACAACAAAGGCGCAACTGGGGCGCTGCGTATTACCAGATCAATTCTCCTGATGGAAAGCCCATGATCATTACCGATTCATTGGGTGGAAGAGGCATCGGCCGGATGCGGCTTACCAACTGGGTGGTGTATGAATTGTATGAGACCAATGACATGCGGAACTCGCAATACAATCTTCGCAGGAAGTATTATTATAATAATCCCGCGAGCACCTACTATGGACAACAGATTCCTTATGTAGGCGCAGATACACTTTTCAAAATTGCACCCAACACCACCAAATGGTATCAGTTCGATCCCAACGACGTATTTGGATTTGCGATGATCAAGGATTTTATTTTGATGAGGCTTGGAGAAACTTATCTCCTGCAGGCAGAGGCACAATTCAAACAGGGAAAACTGGCTGAAGCCGCCAACTCCATCAATGTGATCAGAGCCAGGGCCAATGCTACACCCGTTACAGCTGCGCAGATCAACCTTGATTTTATCCTGGATGAAAGAGCAAGAGAATTGCTGGCTGAAGAAAACCGCAGAATGACCCTGATGCGGACAGGCACACTGGTATCAAGAACACTGGCACACAATACCCAGACCATTAATCCTGTGGTTGGACTCACATCAAAAAATCTTTTGTTGCCCATACCACAGTCAGAAATTGATTTGAACAAGGATGCGAAGCTCGAGCAAAACCCTGGCTATTAACAGGAAGCAGTTCTCTCACATATAGCAATTCGAAAGGCCGGATAAGAATTTCTGTCCGGCCTTCTTTCAAATCCGTGTAGCCTGCAAGAACGCTCAAAATAAAACAATGCGTTATTGGTTTATTCCTCTGGTTTTCATCAGTTCTGTTTGCTTCGCTCAAAAAGTAAAAGTAATACTCGTAGCCGTTGATAGCGGATGGGCAAATAATTCTGTCAACACCACTATTTTTCGAAAAAATTCTCTGGTCAGTTTTCACAATTGGCAATACATTGCTTTTTATGATAAGAATGGAATTGTGGTGCTGGGAAAAAGAAAACTCGGTGAGAACAAATGGCAATTGAAAAAAACAGGTCTCAAAGGAAACGTAACCGATGCGCACAATGTGATCAGCATTATTGTTGATGGCGACGGATATCTTCACATGGCCTGGAATCATCACAACAATTCTTTGCATTATGTAAAAAGCAGGGAACCCGGCTCACTTGAGCTAACCCAGGAACTATCAATGACCGGAATCCGGGAAAATAAATTGAGCTATCCCGAATTTTATCATCTGCCTGATGGAGATCTTATTTTTTTCTATCGCGATGGCGGGTCTGGCAACGGAAGCCTTGTGATGAACCATTATTCTACAAAAGCGAAAGCCTGGACGCAGGTACAGAACAATTTGATTGATGGCGAAGGCCAGCGAAGTGCTTACTGGCAGGCTTGTATAGATACCAGGGGAACGATTCATCTTTCCTGGGTGTGGCGCGAGACACCTGATGTAGCCAGCAATCATGACCTCTGTTATGCCCAATCAATGGATGGTGGACGAACCTGGCAAAGATCTGATGGAGAAATCTATCATTTGCCTATCACCGCTGCCAATGCGGAATATGCACTGCACATCCCGCAACATTCAGAGTTGATCAACCAGACTTCGATGTATGCCGATGCTTCGGGCCATCCTTTTATAGCGAGTTACTGGAGAGACGAAGGCTCCACTATTCCCCAATATCATATTGTGCTCAACCAGGACGGGAAATGGAAAACGCTTGGTACTGATTTTCGAAAAACCGCTTTCAGCCTGAGTGGAGCAGGAACCAAACGTGTTCCAATTTCGCGTCCTCAAATTATCGCGTGGAATTCGGGCGCGCATCTTGCAATGGCCCTGATTTTCCGGGATGAAGAAAGAGGAAACAAAATATCTGTTGCGCTCAATAAAAATATCGAAGAAAACAAATGGACCCTGATCGACCTGCTGCAAAACTCAGTTGGTTCTTGGGAACCGAGCTATGATACAGAGTTGTGGAAAACCAAACAGCAATTACATCTCTTTGTACAAAAAGTAGAACAACTGGACGCAGAAGGCAGTGCCCATCTTCCTGCACAAATGGTAGAGGTGCTGGAATGGGATCCTAAAAAAGAAAAATGAAATTGCAATCAGGCAAAATATTTGTCATTCTCCTGTTGTCCGGATGCATGCTTGCTGAAAAGAATGCCGGCCGGAAAAGCAATATTTTTTTTGATAATGCTGATCAACTCAGACCATCTTCTAATTCTGGAAAGGACAGTTCTTTTTTTAAGCCGGGAGAAGTATGGTACGATATGAATGGAGACACGATCAATGCACACGGGGGTGGCATCCTTCAAGTGGGAAAGAAATACTACTGGTTTGGTGAAAAGCGCGGAAGACATGCTTCGGAAGGTGTGAATGTTTATTCCTCCAAAGACCTCTGTCACTGGAAATTCGAAAACCTTGCCCTTGCTCCCTCCAGCGATCCGCAAAGCGACATCAGTGAAGGTTGTGTGATGGAAAGACCCAAAGTGATCTACAATGCAAAAACAAGAAAATACGTGATGTGGTTTCACCTTGAATTAAAAGGTCAGGGTTACAAGGCAGCAAGAGCAGCTGTGGCCACCAGTGATAAAGTATGGGGCCCTTATCAGTTTCGAAACAGTTTTCGTCCCAATGATCATATGTCCCGCGACATGACGCTGTTTGTAGATGAGGATGGACGTGCGTATGAAATTTATTCTTCGCGGGAAAATTATGACATGCGCATCGTGCAACTTTCGGAAGACTTTACTGCACCAACCTCAAAAGATAAATTGATCGCGAGTGACCACCGTGAGGCACCGGCCCTGTTCAAATACCAAAAAAAATATTATCTCATCACCAGTGGCTGCACCGGCTGGAAACCCAACCAGGCAAATTTATATGTTGCCGATTCCCTGTTTGGTGGCTGGAGACTTTCGGCAAATCCATTACGTGGTCCCGGATCGGATTCTACCTACGGCGGACAATCCACCTATGTGCTTCCTGTTGCCGGAAAAAGAGGAGCCTTCATTTTCCTGGCAGATAAATGGGATCCAAAAAATCTGAGGAATAGCCGCTACCTCTGGCTTCCCCTGCAATTTGACCAGCAGGAGCCTTACATCACGTGGAGAGAGAATTGGAAATTAAATGAGACCAAATCATTTTAACACTTGTTATGTTGAAACCTATTTCAAAATTATTGCTCCTGTTCGCCATTGCATTCTCAAACAAACTGAATGCACAAATATCTGTAATCAAAACCCCACACAGTTTTCAACTGGATGATTCGGTTTTTTTACTTGATGGTAAACCATTTCAGATCATCTCCGGAGAAATGCACTATCCCCGGGTTCCCAGAGAAGCATGGAGACAGAGAATGAAAATGGCGAGGGCCATGGGTTTGAATACCATCGGAACTTATGTGTTCTGGAATCTGCACGAACCTCAAAAAGGAAAATTTGATTTTACAGGAAACAATGATATCGCTGCTTTTGTAAGAACAGCTCAGGAAGAAGGATTGTGGGTCATTCTTCGTCCGAGCCCTTATGTATGTGCCGAATGGGAGTTTGGCGGCTATCCATACTGGTTAGAGAACGAAAAAGGTCTGACGGTGAGAAGCAAGGAAGAAAAATATCTCCGGGAATACAAAGCGTATATCATGGAAGTGGGAAAACAACTGGCGCCTCTTCAGGTGAATCATGGAGGGAACATTATCATGGTGCAGGTGGAAAATGAATATGGCGCCTATGGTAGCGACAAAGAATATCTTGACATCAACCGGAAATTATTTATTGAAGCAGGCTTTGACGGATTGTTGTACACCTGCGATCCTGCAAACACTCTTGCCAAAGGACATTTGCCGGGACTATTGCCAGCGGTTAATGGCCTCGACAATCCTGTTCAGATCAGGCAGCTGGTCAAAAACAATCACGACGGCCAGGGACCTTTTTTTGTGGCGGAATGGTATCCTGCCTGGTTCGATTGGTGGGGAACGCAGCATCATAAAGTGCCCGCAGAGAAATATACACCAGGACTCAATGCAGTACTGGATGCAGGAATGTCTATCAACATGTATATGTTTCATGGAGGAACCACCAGAGGTTTTATGAATGGAGCCAATTACAATGACAAAAACCCGTACGAGCCTCAAATAAGCAGCTATGATTACGATGCGCCGCTGGACGAAGCGGGAAATCCGACTCCCAAGTTCGTAGCCTTCCGTGACGCGATACAGAAACATCTTCCTCCGGGCCAAACTCTGCCCGATATTCCCGCTGCTAAGACGGCCATCATCATTCGACGAATTGAATTTTCGTCGGCCACCAGTTTGTTTGACATGTTGCCGAAAGCAGTGACTCATTCCACACCTTTAAGTTTTGAAGACCTGAACCAGGCATATGGATTTGTTTTGTACCGAAGCCATATTCAGGGCAGTGCAAAAGCTCTATTGAAAATAAACGGGCTTCGCGACTATGGAATTATATTCATCAACGGAAAGCGAATAGGCATACTTGATAGAAGATTGAAGCAGGATAGTATAATGCTGGACCTACAGCCAGGCAATGCAACATTGGACATTCTGGTAGAGAACCTGGGCAGGATCAATTATGGTCCCTACCTCTTGAAAAATAAAAAGGGCATTACCGAAAATGTAATTTTTGATGGCAAGGAAGTAAAGGACTGGCAAATGTTCTCACTTCCCTTCGATGATATTCATGCACTTCATCTAAAATCTTCAAAGCCTGGAGGAACCATTCCCGTTATCAAAAATGGTTCATTTCATCTGGATGCTGTGGGCGATACTTACCTGGATATGAGCAACTGGGGAAAGGGTTCAGTTTGGCTCAATGGTCACAACCTGGGAAGATATTGGAACATTGGTCCACAGCAAACCATTTATGTTCCGGCTGAGTGGCTGAAGAAAGGAGAAAATGAAATTGAGATTCTGGAGCTGTTAAAACCCGAACAATCCTTACTGCAAAGCAGGGACAAACCTGTTCTGGACAAGCTTGGCGGAGATAGGGTGAAGTAGCTTTTCTTTTAAGTATGAAATCTTTTATAGGGATACTGTTTCCAGTTTTACTGTTCCAATCATTTTCTTCCTGTGGTCAGGAAAACAAGAAGTATAAACTGGTGTGGTCAGATGAATTCAATGCGAAGGGAAGACCCGATAGTTCACGGTGGAATTATGAAGAAGGTTTTGTACGGAACCATGAAGACCAGTGGTATCAACGAGAGAATGCTTTTTGCCAGAATGGAAAATTAATTATTGAAGCAAGAAGAGAAATAAGAACCAATCCCAATTATGAAGCTGGCAGTAGTAATTGGAAAAAGAATCGTCCTCAAATTCATTACACTTCATCCTGTTTGATCACCAAAGGAAAAAATGCCTGGCTCTATGGAAGGTTCGTTATGCGGGCGCGTATAGACACCGGTTCGGGCTTGTGGCCTGCCTGGTGGACTTTGGGAATAAGCAAGCCATGGCCCGCGAATGGAGAAATTGACATGATGGAGTTCTACAGGAAAAAATTGCTTGCCAATATTGCCTGCAAAGGAAAGAATGGAAATGCAGAATGGCATAGTGTAAAAATTCCTGTTGATTCCATGGGTAAATCCTGGTCTTCCAGATTTCATATCTGGAGAATGGACTGGACAAAAGAATTTATTGCATTGTATGTGGATGATCAATTGTTGAATAAGGTTGCTGTTGATTCGCTTGGAAATAAAGATGAAGCTGGCTTCAACCCTTTCCGTCAACCTCATTACGTTTTGGTGAATCTCGCAATCGGAGGACAGAACGGAGGCGATCCATCGCATACTTCTTTTCCCAGGAAATATGAAATTGATTACATCCGGGTATATCAAAAATCAGGTCAATAAAAATTGGAGAAGAAAACAGAGTGCAAAGGCGGGAATAGTGCAATGAAAGAATTTTTGCACGGCCAGTGACAAAGATTTTTTCTGTCAGTTAAAATTTTATTTGGGGTTTAAAATAGATTGATAAAGTAAAAGTAGCCAGAAGAAAAAGTAAACCGCAAAGTGCGCAAAGGAGGCGCAAAGAGTCGCAGGGGCATTAATATTTCATTCTGGGCGGTTTTAAAATTTCAGTCTTGGCAAAACTTGTTTGTTCACCCAGACTGAAACAGAACCGCCGGGACAATAAAATTCAGCCGCTCCATTTTCATCAATAAGTATTTCCTCCGTCTCATGATGCAGGGCATCTACAAATTTTTCCCCTGCGTGTTGATTGCCCACACACATGAATTTATTTCCAGGGTCACCGTTCGACATCACCACGGCGCATCCGCTAAAGGGAACATCGTCTTCACCTTCTCTGGTCCATCCAATGCAGTTGGGATGATCCAGATAGTCGTGCTCCTTTCCGTATGAAGCTTCTTTGCGTAATTTACACAGCAGGGGCAGGGTCGAAAGAGCAGGCATCACAATGTGATAGTCATTTCCATCCTGGCCTTTGTCTGAATATTCTGCGCTGTACAGGTCCGGATAAAAAATGCAGGGATATCCTCTTTCTCTAAGGAGGATAAGAGCATAGGCGAGGGGTTGAAACCATGGTTCAACAGGGGCTTCGAGTGCCTGCAAGGGTTGCGTGTCATGATTGCCAACCAGTGTAACAGAAAGGAAAGGATGTTTGGCCACCAAGGTATTTTCCAGTATGGTGCTCATGTCAAAGTCTTTTCCCATTTTAGATGCAGTGTGCAATCTGTTTTGAAGCGGCGCATCAAAAAGGGAAATTTTTCCATCTGTGGCGGTGATGTATTTTTCTAAATGCGAAGGGTTTCCAGGATCCCAGAATTCTGCCACTGCAAACAATTCACCACCCTTCAACTCACGCAGATAAGCCAGCCATTCGTTAAAAAACTGAGGTGCAATATGCTTCACTGCGTCGAGTCGAACTCCATCAAAATGTGTCGTGTCATAATACCATTTGCCCCATCTTTTATATTCTTCCCGTACGGCAGGATTTCGAAACTCAATATCACAATACATAAGGTAGTCGTAGTTGCCCATTTCATCGGTAACCATCTCTTCCCAATCTGCGCCATGTTCATTGAGTATATTGAAAATGCCTGTCTCCTTTCGCAAGTGGTCGTAGTCTACTCCCGAAAAACAACTCTGATTCCACTCGAACTCAGAATATTTTCCCTTGCGTGAAGGATAGGTAAATTTTGTAAAGGCTTCGATCTCGTAAGGTTCGCTAATGGCTTCGTCGCGTTTTTGCGGGTTCATGGACAATACCCTGATCAATTCCGTTTCATCACCTCCCCCGAGGTGATTGGCAACAATGTCTACGTACACCTGAATTTTTTCCTGGTGAAGGCTTTCAATCGCAGACAGGTACTCTTCTCTTGTTCCATACTTGGTGCGAACGGAGCCTTTGCTGTCAAATTCTCCCAGGTCGTATAGATCATATACATCATAGCCCACAGAATTTGATCCAGCTGTTCCTTTGTATGCTGGTGGAAGCCACACTGCATTGATGCCTATGGCCGCGAGCCTGGGCGCTTCCTGTTTTAATTTTTTCCAAAGGCTTCCATCATTTGGATAATACCAATGGAAATACTGCATCATGGTTCCATTTTGCATGGAGGCTTGAAGTTGATGTGATGAAATCTTTCTGTATTCCTTTAAATAATAAAGATAGCAACTGTCAAAGACAGCCTCTCAACTCTCAACTCTGAGCTTTGAGCTTTAAGCTTTGAGCTTTGAACTTGCGACTTTGAACTTTGAACTTTGAACTCTGAACTCCGAGCTTTGAACTTTGAACTTTGAACTTTGAACTCCGAACTCCGAACTCCTTCCACCACCTACCAATCAATTATATAACTGTTTTTTACGGTAAAACCTCGTCCTGCTTTTCCTCGCCAGACCACTCTTAGACTAGTCGGGCCGGTTTTAAGCTGGGAAAGGAAGTTCCAACAGGTATTTCTTTCGTGAAAAATATTATTGTATGTACGCTGAATTCATGAATCACATTCGAATTTGTGTCCGCACCTGCTTCATTTTTATACTGGTCTTTGAACAATCTTCTGGCTTTGCACAACATCCAGGCAAAGTTTCCGATTCCACGAAGGCCTTTGATATCAAAGAGGTTAGTTTTCTTTTGCCCCAACCAAAGCCCAAAGGGAAATACTCACAGGCGCTTTCCCTGGTCTATGTGGTCCTCCCTAAAGACTGGACCCTGGATGTAATCAACGCTCCTAGTTTTTGCTATGAAGGCAAATACACACTGCCAAAAGGTTTTAATCTTCAAGGATCTTTTTCAACGCTTCTGATTTCAAACAGATTGAACCTCGGACCGTTTTGGAACTACAGCAAGGGCAATTATCATATGGGGCTGGGTTACCAGGTGGGTTTTAATTTCGGTGTCCTGAATCAATTTGGCTTTAAGACCCAGATGGCTATTTGGGAGCAGCAGCCTTCGCTCACCTTGGGATATAGTTTTCCAAAGACAGCGCTTGTATTGAGGGGAGATGTTTACTGGACCAGTTCAGTTTATGAATACCAGGGCGGCCACACTGTTTCCAACACCAATTCCTACCTCAATGGCTGGAGCGGCTCTGCGAATTTTGAACAAAGGCTCCACAAAAAGAAGCTCCTGTTCTTTGGGATAAAAATGAATTACATCCGGTACCACTACATTGCCTGGCCGGCATTCCCCGTAAACCAGTATCGCTACTGGGTTCCGGAGATTCATATCGGTTTCGCGAAATAATCATCTTATGCTCTTTAAAAAATTCTTCATACTGTCTGTCTGTGTCTGGGCCATTTCCTGTTCCAAGAACGAGATCACGCCACCGCCAGACGCTACACACAACAATCTCGATGGAACCAGCTTTGTAAATCTTTCTGTTGCCAAAGGGCTTGAAGGAATATATCAGTTGAAATCCGGAAGCAATGCGCTGGGTAGCCAATTCGTCTGTAAAATTTCGAAAACCAAAGTTTCGTTTTTTGGCGACGCCAGCGGATTGTTCTTTATACTGAGTTATGGTTTTAAGCCATCGGACAGTTCCATTCAGTTTGGCGGCTTCTGGAGAATTTCAGAATCTACTACCCAATCCATCATTCAACTCTCAATAGCAGCGAAAGACGGAGCTTCTGACCTGATGAACAACCGGGTTCCTGCTACCATAGAATTGAAGGGAAGTTTCATTGACAAGAACGGAACAACCCAATCTATCGATCTTGTTTTCTCGAGAAAATTTTCAGACTATGTACGCACACACGAATTCGTCATTTTTGCGCATCATGGCGTGCTCACAACTGCCAATCCACCCTATGCGCAAAATTCTTTGAATGGCGTTTTGCATGACCAGGACTATGGCGTAGATGGACTGGAGTTTGATGTTCGACTAACCAAGGACCATGTTCCAATCTGCATTCACAACCCCGGAATCGATATTTTGCTGACCAAAAAAAGTCCATTGTCCGGAGAGTATATTCAATACAGTTTTGAATTTCTGGAAAATTATATAGAGCTGATAGATGGACAGCGCATCCCCTCCGTGGAGCAGGTACTTCGTGCCTTTATAGACTCCACTACAATGAAGTATATGTGGCTGGACATAAAGGGTGATCCCGATATTTTCAAATATCTCGAGCCCGTGGTGCGTAACGCTTATGCCCATGCAACCGCAAAAGGAAGGACGGTGGAGATCATTGCCGATATTCCTACCAAAGACGTGATTGACCAATACAAGTCCTGGCCCAATTATTCGGACCTGCCTACGATGTGCGAACTGAGTTTGCAGGATGCCATTGATCTTAAAAGCGTCTATTTCGGACCTCGTTATACACTCGGCTTGCTCACCGAAGACGTGAATAAAGCCCACTCCATGGGAATGAAAGTGTATAGCTGGACCCTGAACAGCCATTCGCTGATCACAAATTATTTACAGAACGGAAATTTCGATGGCTTCATTAGTGATTACCCTGCGTATGTGGTGTACGACTATTATACCATGCACTGATTACAAAGGGCAAATACAAAAGCATCATGAATATTTTAAAGATTTTTTGCACGATTCTGATCCTCTCATTTGCTATCGCTTCAAAGGCGCAGGGTGACGAAACTATGGAAAAGAAAACCAGTCACTATGCGGTCTATCTCACTGCAGGTCCCAATTATTTTTTTAATAACGTGGTGTTGGGGAAGAACCTGGTGAATGAATTTAATTACCAGGTCACAGCGAGGTTTATGTGGGAGCCCGAGTATTTTTTGAGTCTGGGATTGGAGACGGGTTATTATCGTTTATATACTGCCAATTCTTCTGGCCAGGGCGATGTACATATCGTTAACAGTGCTGTGCCCCTCCATTTCCTGGTGAGCATGAACGTTTGGAAGGCCTATTATTTTGACCTTGGAGTAGGTCCTTCTTTCCTTCAGAACAAAGTGCATTCCGGCACCTATGGCAATTTTGACGGATCTTCTGTATCACTGGCTGATTTTTCCGGAACGCTTTCTTACCGTTTCAAATGGAAAGGACATTTTAGAATGGGCGTCGGCAGCCGGTTTTTTTATTCTTCGCACGTCAATGATAAAAGTCTTGCGCTTCTTTTTATCGTGGGATATAAATGAGAAGATTCGTCAGTCCCCGGACGTCAGTCGTCGGAAGATGCCATCAGCCTAATTTTTTTTGAGATCAATTGATTTAATGACGTGGCAGCTACTGTCATTGGTTCTCTGTCACCCTTCATCTGTTTTGATTTGCGCTGCAAATTCTGATGGCGATAGCCCTGTGTTTCTTTTGATGGTATTAAAAAAAGTGGTTCTTGAGCTGAAGCCCGCCTGTTTGGCAATTCCTTCCAGGGTAAGCTTGTCCCACTCCGGGTTTCCAAAGTTATTTCTGATATAGTCAATTCGCTCGCGGTTCATGAATTCGGTAAACCTCATTTTATATCGACGATTAAACAAAGCGGAGAGATGATGTTGCGGTATACCGGTATCACGGGAAAGATCATGAATGGTATAACCCTGTTTCAGAAATGGTTTTGAGTTTTCCATGTATGTTTCCAGAACTGGCTTGTACGTTTCGAGGTTGGCCAGCAAGGAGAATTCTTCTTTTTTCTCTTTTTCAGTTTCATCTGCACGATCCTGATTGACTGCTGGATTATGTTCTTCCAGATTCCATTCTACATTGCTGTTCTTTTTATTTCGGACGGGTAGTTGCTGATGCGGGATGCCATAAAGAATGTCGGGACGAAGAAAAAGATGCAGGTTGATGACAAGAAAACATACAGTGATGGTGATCAATAAAAATTCGGTGTCGCTGATAAAAATGGATGGACTGGTAAAAAAGATAAAGGCCATCGGCAAAGCAATGAGCCCCAAAAGGATTGCATAGGTCTGAAGCCAGTTATAGCTTGCCGTATCAATCACGTGAACCTTGCCATAGCTGGTTGCTCTTGCTTTGCGAAGCAGTTTTATGATCAGGATCGCGTAGACAAGTCCAAGCAGGGAACAGATCATTGTATGATAGTAAGCTGGCAACACACCTTCATTCTGCGCCAATAAACGGTTGGGGTCATGCACCATTTCATGGACCAATGCTTTTCTAAAAGCATAACTGGAAAAATAAAATGGCAACATTTCCAGAAAGTGGAGGAGAGCCGGCAAAAAATGAACAGCATCTGACTTCCGAAGCCTGGATTCATCCTGAACCACTGTGCGCACATAGAGATAGGCGCAGGGCATGATGAGATAGTAAAAAGGACTGGGAAAGCGATAGATGTAGGCATAATAATCCAGGTTCCACTGCATCAGGAAGGTCATGAGCATCACAAACACAAGTCCCAATAGGGATAGAGCCAACAGATGATTGGCCAGTCTCAGCGTCTTGTTCGAGAAAAAAAGAATGCTGCAGGCCAATAGCCCGAGGGCGAGACCAGCCAGACTGAGAACAAGCAAAAGGTTACTGACCATAGTCCGAAAAATAAAAAATTATAGGAATCCAGCAGTTTTCCTGTCCAAAAAATTCATTCCATGTTTCATTTTACAAATGTAGAACGCGGCAGCTGATGTAAAATGATTTAAAACTGGTGCAATATTCAGCATATTCAAAAGGCGGGACCGGAAAAAATTGTTTCATCTCATAAAATGAAACAGGAATCGGCTTTTCTGAACCAGTCTTGTTTGTATGGGCACAGCAGCTGCCTATACCTTTGCGCACTTAACTATTGGTTTTGATCTGAGGTTCGGAATGTGGAAGTTAAAGATGAATGAACAGTTGAGAAGTTTGGACTCTATCTTACAAGGCACCCGCTTGGGTGCTTTGTTTGTAGTAGATTTCTTCAAACCCGTTTTGTTCACGAAGAACTAAAGAATTCCGCCCTCAAATCGCCAGGATGGGAGAGAATCGATTCGGCCGTTGCAACCTATACCATCTCCACCATTCCGGCACAGAAGTATCAATCATTACGAATGAAAAACACTGCAAAGGACATAATTGAATTAGGCATTGATCATATCAGTCTTCGAAACGGGGCGGGAATCTACCGGGCCATTAATCATTCACTCCGCCAAAAAATATTGAGGGTCCTTCATCGCCAGGGCCAAATGACCGTGACGGCTATTTTTACCCATCTTGAGATGGATCAATCAGTAATATCACAACACCTCTCCATTTTAAGAAGAGCTGACCTGGTAGGTACTAAGCGGGAAGGAAGATTCATTTATTATTATGTAAACACGGAGCGCCTCCAGGTGTTACACCAAATTACCCAGCGACTGATCGATCATTCCCAAACAAACCATTCCAGCGATCATGCATCAAATACTCCATTGGAAAAAAGCTGAAGGGTTAATTATGAAGGTGTATAGTAGGCTGCTTCTTTATCTGATGCACATAGACCTGCAAAATGCCCAGAATGAAAATGCTGATCCTGTACGGCATATCCTGAACTATTATGATATAGTAGACAGGTACTGGAACATTTTATCAGAAAAGCTCAGTACACATAAATTTGAAAGCAATCAGGAAGAAATTAACTTCTTTAAAGAAATAAAGCCCCTATTTACCTCCGAGATCGAATTTGCCAGTCTCGTTTATCAGCTGGAAATTTTTACACCGCTCACAGATCTGGAATTTGCTTCCTTCATAAAAAAAGAGCGCAGTCGGTTCTGTAAATTCAAAGAAAAGAACAAGGAGTTTTACCGGTATTATAAGGATGGAAGGAAAGAATTTGACGAAATGTATTTTCTTCGTTCCCGCAACATGCTGAATTATTTTGTGCATACGCGGCCCTACGATTTAAATATCTGTTGTTGTACCAGTCATGACCATCTGGTTTCCACTATCCTGGGACTGGAAAAATATGAGGCCTACCTCAATAAGAAATATCCTGACCACGCAGGAGTTAGGGCTGTCGGGAGTTAGGAGTTCGAAGTGGGGAATCGGTGTGATTTTTTTTTGTCTTTCTTCTGCAGATAGAATCGTCTGTGCTAATTGATATTGTCTTGCATTCAATCCCTGATCAGGGCAAGTTACAACACTCCGCATGCTTTTATAAGACTTGGCCATTTGGTGCAGCGAATATTTGGAATGCTGCAGGCTGGCGAACTACTTTTATATTGCTATCGTAGTTTTTCAAGTACACTTGCTTTAGGGTTAAGGCGAGCAGCAACCAGTGCAGAAACTGCACTGGTTCTTCTTTGGTACTGGTAGGTAAGCGATATCATTTCTACAAGAAGGTCTTGATCAACAGTGCATCCATGCATTGTCTTGTGCATATTTTTCCTGGAAAGATCGTAATGCCCTATTTTAAGTTTGATCAGATTAAACAAATAGAAATTTATGAAACGGTTTTTGATGTTAAGCCTGATTTGGATTCAGTGTGGGTTTCTACACAGTTTGCAAGCACAGGAAAATCAGGATAACACAGATGATCTGCAAGACAATAGGGGGAACTGGCAGACGGAAAAGAAACATGTGGTAGAACAATTCATGGACCTCAGTACGGACGAAGCTAAAAAGTTTTGGCCGCTCTATGCGCAATATGCTGCCAAACTGGAGCGATTGGTATACTACCGAATGGCGCTGATGCAGCAATATGAAAACAATTTTCCGAACATGAGCGAATCGCAAGCCATTGGCTACACCAACCGGTTGTTTAAAAACGACGGAGCGCTGACCAGGCTTCAAAAAAAATATTTTGGACGGATGCGCCATGTGCTCACGCCCATGAGGGCCAGCCAGTTTATACAGATTGAATATGAAATGCAGGCCATGATCCGTGCAGAAATGCAGCGCCGCGCTCCCTTTATAGGTGATATAAAAAAAGGATTGTGATCAGTCGTTCCCAGTTGATTCTACTATATGCAGCATGAAGCTTGTTCGATTACAGAGATGGAAGTTTGGAGAATTTTTTTTAAGTACTCAGGGATTCCAACGACCGCTTAATTATTTAACCGTTAAACCTGCCAGCATCAATCCATCCATCATTTCAAGTTGAAGCTCGGGATCAAAAATAAAACGACTGATGATACTGGGTATGTATGGCTTCATATTGGACCAAGTCAAATCTGCGCGATCGATTTTTTCCTTGTGAATTTTTCCGTGTAAAGACAATTGTAATAAAGAAATGAAGGGTGAATTTACGGTACCCAATCGCTGTAGCCAGCTGAAACTTTCTGTATAATTTTTGCGGAAGAAATTGTAAAGTGCAAATCCAATTTTCGTCAGGTCGGGAACCCCCGGAGTAAGATGGAGAGATTCCAGCAGTAGAGAAAATCCCTTTCCATATTCACCAAGGCAGATGTAACCAAGTGCCATGGTAGAGATCATGGTCGAAGACTTTGGATTGAGCTTGATACAGCTTTCCATTTCTTCCAGGCATTTTTCTTTTTTTCCAGTGAGCAGTAGGGCCCATGCAAGTGATTTGTGTGCACGTTGACTTTGATCATTGGCATGCACGGCGGTCTTGGCAAGATCAAATGCTCTAATAAGAAGCTCGGGGTCCTCTTCCAGGTGTTGTAAATAAGTATCCATATACATACTCGCCAGCATGGAACAAACCGAAGAATGTTGTGGATTCAACTCAACGGCTTCTTCCAGTGCAGTTATAGCCTGAACCAATGCATCTGAATTGAAACCAGAGGCATATTCATGATAGAGCTGAATTGCTTTCAGAACTTTTGCAGTATTTGAATCAAGGTTCAGCGAATTATTATATTTCGTTCTTTGGGTAATGATGCCAATATCGTCTGCCACAACATTGAGCACCTGGTTGATGATCTCCTCCTGGATATCAAAAATATTATGGCTGTTGAGGTGACGGATCAGAGTATCGGTCCAGATGATCTCTCCGTTTTTAGGGAGGATCAATTCGGCGTTCAGGCGAACGGTTTCCTCATTGAAACGAAGGCTTCCCGTGAGGACATAATCAATGCCTGTCTTCTCATGCATTTCCTTCAGATCCTTTGCAGAATCAAAATTGTCGGAGGAAAAATAAGAAATGACAGATACATTCTCGAAGCGCGCGAGGCTGATACTCAGTTGCTCACCAATGCCTGTAACAAAATAATCCTTGGAATTTTCCGAGCTTAAATTTTTGAACGGAATGACAGCGATCACCGGCTTTGATGAATAACGGTCTTTTTGTTCCAGCGCCAGCGCCGGTTTTTTTATGTCCGTAATTAATTCAACATGATTATTACGCAGTTCAAACACCGGAATATAAGTACCCTTTGGGATGGAGATGATCACCAGATCATCTTTGCCTTCTCCCTGGTAATATTGAAAAAGGATTCTTCTGAGACGCCCGGCATGAATCCGTACTACCGCGTCAAGTTGGGGATTGAAATCACTGGGTCTTCCCAATGCTTTAACGCCAATGGTATATTCCTTGATCTCATCTCTGTGTCCTGAAAGAGTTTCCATCACTACAAATTCCAGAAACCTGGCAAGGATCTGAGAATTTTTGATTTCAGAACAATTCAGAATGGAGGCAACCTGATTGCGCACTGCTTCTTCTGCGATGACTATTTCCGTCTTTTCCATGAATTCCTAAATAAACAGTTATGTAACAGTAAAACACTTATACAGGCAATCCTAGCGTTATAACTTACAACCGGATGAATTCAAGGGGTCAAATAAATATTTTGGGAACAGGAACGGGTAAAAAAATTATTATGAAGGCAGAACTGGTCTGCATGATCGAACGCTTTCCTAACTTAAAGGAAACCATTTTGTCTCTTTATCACCACAGTGAAGAATTCCAAACCCTTTGTTTTGACTATTTTCTCTGCCTGAAATCTCAAGAGCAATGGATAAATAACATGCAAAAAGATGAAAAGTTCGTTCTGGAGTATTCTGAACTGAGAAAAACTTTGGAAACTGAATTGTTTCAATATATCGATAAAAACGATCAGAAAACCTCATAATCCAAATTTCAATGCCAACTAATGAAGACAAGATACAATATTTAAACAAATTGCACGAGATGACTGCTATTTAGAGCTTGATCCTGATCATGAAAAAATTTGTTCGTAGTTCTACTGTCACAGCACGTTATATGTGCGAAAGCCATTTTTTAAATCAGTTGACGTGGAATGATTAGTGAGAAGCTTGAATTGTTTAATGATAAATGAGAATTGCAGGTAAATAGATCAACAAGCCATGAAATAAGCTTCACCCTTGCTTCTTTTTATATCATTTTACTCACGGTCATGTATAAGGTAAAAAAAAGCTCACTTCCTTTCGCTGCTCATCCTGGTGCAGTCCAATAGTACAAGCCACAAGGTTTATTTCTGAAAGACCATCGTTAACCGGTGATCCTTACTCGCATGGACCTAAAATAATTTTTCATTTCAAAAGGAAAAGATGCTTTGCGAGTGCAGAAAAATATCAATTCCCATCATTGTTATCATTTCATTAATTTATTTACCTGCACACGCGCAGCAGTACAGACTTAGTGCTTTTGGTGGCTATTCTCTTGCAGAAACCTTCACTGGCTCATCGCCTGAAGACAAATTGAATTCGGCTTCCCATTATGGTGGCATCCTGGAATTTCGAATCAACCACCGCTACAGCCTTGAGCTGCTTTATCAAAGACAAAACACTTCGGTTGACCTGGATGGTAAGCCCCTGGTATCAAAACTGGCAGTGAGTTGGTATCTGGCGGGAGGAGTAAATTATTGGCAATTGGGGAAAACCCGTTGGAACGGTTTGGCGGGTTTGTATCTGGGCGCGGGTAATATGAATAACCAGGACAGTAATCGGCACGTGACACAGTTTGCTGCAGGAGTCAAAGGAGGAGTGTTGTATTCCTTTTCGCCTTCCTGGGGCTTTCGAGTACAGGCGCAAGTGCTTACCCTTTGGGGAACGCCCAGCAAAGTGTGGGAAACGGAAGGAATGGTGACCAATGCCGATTCTTATAACATGCTGATCCAGCTTGGATTTACGGGAGGCCTGGTTTATTCCTTTGGCCACAAGCCAATCCAATGACTGCGATTGAATTTGATAGGTTTAATGAAGATCTCATGAAACAACACGAATTAAGTTATCTAAAACCACAAAATAAATAATATGCATACCTGCAAAATACTGACAGGCCTTATGTTCATCGTTCTCCTTTCCTCCTGCGGTGCACAGAAAAAACTTGAAAGCACGCAGGGCGAACTGGAACAGGCCAAGAAAGCAAACGCTTCCCTGACGGACGAAAACGTGCAATTGCACAAAGAAATCTCTGATCTACACGATGGTAATCAGAAAGCCAGCACCGATTTTGCCAGCTATCGCAATGAATGTGAAAGGACAAAGAAATATCTCAACAGCCTTGAGCAGGACATTGCAGATATCAATGCCCTCCTTCAGGCAGCAGACGACAGATTGCTGACCGCTATGAAAGATTTTGAAGACAAGGGAGTTCAGATTTATCAAAAAGATGGATTGATCTATGTAGATTTTCAGGAAAAGTTGATGTACGAAACAGGAAGTTCCCAACTCGATCCTGAAGGAAAGCAGGCGCTTGCTGCATTAGCAGATGCCCTCAATGCCTATCCGAAATTAAAAGTGACCGTAGTAGGCAACACAGATGACAAGATGTTTAAAAAAGGATCGGACAACTGGACCCTGAGCACAGAACGGGCCAACGGAATCGTTCGCATATTGAGAGACGATTTTTCTGTTGATCCTGTTCGACTCACTTCAGCAGGCCGCGGAAAATATGATCCGGTAGCTGATAATTCCACTCCGGAAGGAAGGGCGCAAAACAGAAGAACGGAAATCATACTGAGTCCTGACTATAGAAATTTTTGGGCTACTCTTCTAAAATAGGAGCCATCAAGTATCCTGCTGAATCAATCGTGCCGTGAGCTGCTGTGTAGAATAAATGATGACGTTTAAATTAATTGTACTCTCACTTCAACATCATATCAGATCATGTTCAGTTCGGGTACCCTTGATTGACAATGATTCAGGAAGGCCTCGTCGCTTTTTTTCGTGAAGCAGATCTCTGCAACCATTTCCTGAAGAATTGGAAGAATCTTGCTTGATGTCTCGCTCAAAGTGTTTTGCATCGATAGTAATGGACACGCAATCGAAAGATCAGGCTCTGAATAAACCGGACTGAGTTCAATGCATACTAAAAGTCAAATAAGGATACCAGCTATCACCACGATCATTTTATGCATGATTGTTATTCAGGTCAATGGCCAGGACGCAGTGGATTCAACCTTAAATAAAGACTGTCAAACCAAAGACGTTACAGATTATCTGAGGCAATGGTTTCACATGAAGCCAAAAACCACACAGAAAGAATCCTCTTTTTTTATTGCACCGGTGGTTGGCTCAACACCGAGCACCGGAGTGGTGGTCGGGATTGCTTTGCAAAGTGCTTTTAAATTGCCTTCAGCCAGCCTTTCCGCATTTCAGGCCAATGTGCAGTACACCATGAAGAAACAGTTTTCCGTATCGCTGGAGAACAATGTATTTGCCAGGGAAAATAAGATCTTTCTTTCGGGCGACTGGTCCTACTACGATTATAGTCAACCCACTTATGGACTCGGAACAAATGCACCGAATAGAAAACTAGGTTCTTATTTCGCATTCAATAATGTTGGTGAACCGAAGGATTCCCAGGTGCAACCGATGCGCTTTAAATATTACAAGCTTCACCAGACATTTTCATTCAAGGTCAAACAGCATTTTTATATAGGTCCGGGCATTCACTACGACCAGTACGCGAAGATCGAAGACCTGAACCTGGATACGGCATCCCATCACATCACCAGCCACTATGCGTACAGTCAAAAACATGGCTTCGATCCAACACATTATACCGTGATGGGGATGAGCCTCAATATGGTTTTTGATAACAGGGACAATTCCATCAACGCCTACAAAGGCATGTATGCCAACCTGAATTACCGGGTGAATCCAAAATTTCTTGGAAGCGATGAAAGCAGCTCCGTTCTGTGGGCCGAGTTCCGGACCTACCATGGCGTTTCAAAAAAACAGCCTTCGGAAGTACTTGCTTTTTGGGTGGCCGGAGAGTTTACCATGAGTGGCACCCTTCCTTATCTCAACCTTCCCGCTATTGGCAACGACCAGAGACAAAAGACAGGACGAGGATATACCATTGCACGTTTTCGGGGCAATCAAATGGTGTATGGTGAGATGGAATTCCGTTATCCAATATCCAAGTGCACGCACACATTGGGAGCCGTGGTATTTATCAATGGTGTAACTACTTCCAGTGAAGACACCGGCGTAAAACTGTTTGATTATATCAGACCCGGGTTTGGAATTGGGTTGAGATTTTTGTTTCAGAAACAAAGTCGAATGAATATTCAGGCCGACTATGCCAAGGGTAATGACAGTGGAGGGATTTATTTTGGTGCCTCCGAAGTCTTTTAAAATTTTCTTTCCAATGCCTGGAGCTGAATTGAAGGCTTTGCCCTTCGGAAACCTGGCTTGAACTGACAGCGTTAATAGTTAGACTTCATGACTAGGTCAATTGAGATAGATGGTCTCCTCTTAATAATATAAATAAGCGGATAAATTTTTCAGTTACCCAATAAAACTGAAGTCTTCAATGAAAGATGCAACCTACCTCTTTTGAAAGTAGAATATTATTTCAGCTGGCCTCCGGGTTGGCGGTAATTCTTTCACGCAAGTGTCTATAAGCAATAACAATAGACGGAGTCATACCCTGTACAAACAAAAGCTTGGATGAATGCCGTAAAACTTTTTTTTTCAAACCAGGTATATGAAATACTTAATGTCAACTGCAATTTTGATTTCCTTGTTGGGAACAGGATGCCTGAAAAGCCCAGATTTTAGTACGCTCTCCACCAATTTCGTAGTGGTTACGAAGACAGACTCGCTTGCGAACTTCTCTTCCTACCACACTTACTATATGTCGGACAGCGTGGCCACAATTTCCACTGTTACAGGTGATACGATTATTAAAACTGCCAACAGTCAGAAACTGGTAGATGCAGTGAAACAAAACATGAGTAACCGGGGTTACACTTTTGTGCCTAAGGGATCTAACCCTGACCTTGGAATCAACATGGGAGTTGTGAAGATTACCAATGTTGGCGTTGTGTATCCAGGCTGGTGGGCTGGTTATGGCGGATGGTGGGATCCCTGGTATTGGGGCGGTTACTATCCCTATTATTATCCCTATGCTTATGCTTACGTGATAAATACTGGCAGTGTGATTATTGATATGATAGACCGGAAAAACGCCGGCACCAATAATTCGCTGCGGGTGGTCTGGGGCAGCGTGATGGGAGGCGCCGTTGGCGATAATCTCGATACTAATGTGCAACATGGTGTTGATGCCATCAACCAGGCTTTTGCACAAACACCACAACTGAGTAACAAATAAAAATCTGGTCAAGCTTAAAAATAATTTTGTATGAACCATTTCATGAAAATCTTACTGGGCGCTACCCTTGGTATGAACATGGCCGCTCATGCGCAGTCCTTACACAATGTAAAAGACATTGTAGGCGGTTCCTGGGAAATAGCCATGCCTTCTGACAACAATTTTCTCAGTAAAACAAGTTTAAAAGGATGGCGGTTCGAATACCGAAAGATGGTAAGTTCCGATATTTCGCTGGGTCTTGCTATCAGTGGAAATGCTTTCGACGAACACTTCTCCAGCACAACATATACGAAGGGAACTACTTCCGTAACTACAGACATGGTTCGGCAGATTTATACCCTGCCCATGACCGTGATCGCGCATTACTATTTTAAAACGAGTGGTCACATGTTGCAACCCTATATAGGAGCAGGCCTTGGCGCACAGTACACAGAAATGCATGCTTACTACAATATTTATGTGTCGACAGATAATAACTGGGCATTTGTTGTGAGGCCAGAGCTGGGAACTTTTATCAGTTTCGGACAATCTCCTACTAAAGGCATGGTCAGTATTGGCTATAACGTTGCCTATAACAACAGTGATGCACTGAATATTGATCATATCAAGCAGTTCACGCTGAATGTTGGTCTTGTGGGTATTAAATGAATAAACATTCGCACCGTATAAAATTGTTTGAGCAGACCAGAAAAACATCCTCAGAACAATTCAATCAGATTCAAATGATCAAGCTATGAAGTTTTTATCAGTAAGCTATATCTGCCTGATGGCTTTGGTAATGGCATCGAGTTGCTCTCCTTCGTTGAAGGTGACTTCCGACTATGACAAGACAGTGAATTTTACACAGTTTAAAACCTTTTCCATCGAAAAGATTGATGATGCTACCAAGCAATCATTGAGTCAACTAAACCTGGACAGGATCAGCAATGCCATCAGGGCCTCATTGACAAAAAAAGGATTGCAGGAAAGCGAATCAGCCGACCTGTTGGTACACACTGCAGCCATTATCAAGAATAAACAATCTGTCAGTTCCACAACCAATTATTATGGATATGGTGGTTATTACAGGCCGTATATGTGGGGTGGTGGTGCAGGTGCATCTGGTTATACCACTTACAATGTGCAAGATTACAAAGATGGTTCGCTGATTATTGATTTGGTGGATTCAAAAACACAGAAACTGGTTTGGGAAGGAGTAGGAAATAAGGAGATCGACACACCCAAAGATCCGGAGAAGGCTATTAATGCTGCTGTTGAATCCATTATGGCGGGTTATCCTCCTGGCGCGGGAAAGAAAAGTTGAACGGCCTTCCGTTGATTGATGACTATTATCGTTCAAACACCGGAATAAATAATACAGTGCCCGGATGAAGCCCTGGTTGATTTTAATCTTCAGTTTTTATGACTGCACAAAGGAGAAAATTTACTGATGATGAAAAATTGAATGTGCTTCACCAGGCTGGCCAACAGGGGATCAGCCACATCCTGCGGCATTACAATCTTTCGTACAGTGTATTTGCCCGGTGGAAGCATAATTTTTTAAGTCAGGGCATTGACCCAATTGGTGCCAAAACGGAAAATAAGCTGCTCCTCGAAGAGAATATTTGTTTGAAGAAAATTATCGCAGACCTGGCTCTTTCACTGGAGTTAAAAAAGGAAGAGTTGAAACGGATGCAATCACTGAGTGAGAAAAAACCTTAACAGAACCAGCGAGTCTTTTATTGAAAAAAAACTAAAGGAAGCTGGATACCTGATTGAATAATTTTTAAATGATTCCGATATGAAAAAGCTTTTGTTTGTTTTTTTGGGCTCTCTGCTCGTCTTGCTGGCTCCGGCACAGAGCGTCCGGCTGAATGCTTACGGCGCCTATATATTCGACGACAGTTATAATTCCACTTATGATACCTACAATTATTATAGTGGCAAGATCAAGGCCGGCGGACAATATGGTGCAGGTATAGAATATAATGTTCAAAACCATTATTCAGTAGAGCTGCTCTATTTGCATGAGGCTACTACAGCGCCTACAACGTATCAGGCAGGTAATAACAGTTCTGTAAAAACTGAAAATTTCAATCTGGACATGAACTATATTTTGCTGGGTGCTGAACGACACCAACTGGCTCCAAGTGGAAAGGTGGAAGGTTTCGGAGGAATTTTTGCCGGTGTGGACATTATTGATGTCTCCACTGCTTCCAATGACAGAAGTGCTTCCCAAACAAAATTTGCCTGGATGCTTCGCATGGGTGCCATTCTGTGGACTGCAGGACCGGTCGGTATCAGACTCCAGGCCCAGCTCAATTCAGTATCACAAGGAATGGGCGGAGGTCTGTATTTCGGTACAGGAGGAGCAGGAGTAGGATTAAGTACTTATTCCACCATTTACCAATTCGGTTTGGGAGGTGGTCTCGTGATCAAATTAAAAAATAAAAGCCAGTCACATTAATTCAACTTCCTGAAAGGGAATGAACAAAGAGCAGAAGCACATTGCTTGCCAATGTGCACTTTGCATTAATTGAATAGATAGGAGTTTGACTGGCTGCACAAATTGCAGTATTCAGGATACAAAAAAATTTATGGGTACGGGTAAAGACTATTCGAATAAAAATCTTCAAAAATTCTCATTCAGGAATGCCGACCTGCAGTATGCGGGTTTTGCCGGAAGTGATCTTCGTGGGGCTGATTTTAGTGGATCCAATCTCACTGGTGCCGATCTTCAACATGTGAAAACAGGAATTACGCCCCTGAATATGCTCTGGATTTTTTTGGTGGCCCTGATTATTTCAGCAGTTTCAGGATATGTGGCTATGCTTTCAGGACGCACGGTGCAACAAATGTTTGCGACTCATGATGAAAAGATCAGGGCGGCAGGTTTTATCGCTATCGTTCTAACTATTCTTTTCATCCTGATCTCTTATTTCAGAGGTGTGGGAAGTGGCATAAGGGATCTGGTTATTCCAGTTGCTGCTCTCGCTCTGGTCATGGCCGTTGCTGCTTATTTTTCAGGAATGGGCACAGGCAAGGGAATGTTGTATCTGGTACTTACGCTGATCCTGGTTTCGATAATGTTCATAGTAGGAACGGTTGCGCGTGCTGCAGCTGCCTCTCTTTCCAATATTTTATTCATCATTGTTGCTGTATCGGGAAGTGTATTTGGTAAATCTCTTGGCGGTGAAGTTGGTACTTTGGTGATGGCTATTGCCTGCGCACTCATTAGTAAAAAAGCACTGACAGGCGCCAAAGGATTCGAATCCTTGCGTAAGATTGCACATTACATTACCAGCAGGTTTGGTACTTCTTTCCGCAATTCACAGCTGGGCGAAGCCGATTTTTCGAGCGCAAAAATTCGCAATGCAGATTTTTCTGAAGCCAACCTTTCGCAGGTGCATTGGGGAGATGCAAAAAAGCTCAATTGCCTGATCAGCGAAAATAAACTGGAGGTAACTGAAACAAATGCACTATGATTTCATAAATAAAATTTTAACCGGCATCGCTCGAAAATAAATTTTTCATTTTGGGAGTCCATCAACTTATAATTTGATCTGTATGAAACTTTTCCTTGTACTCCTGCTTCTCACCGTGGAATGCATATCCGCGCATGGACAAAGGCTCCGGTTAAATGCTTACGGCAGTTATCAGTTCGATGATGGATTCAGTTCGCATTTTGATGACAACAATTTTTATTCGGGAAAAGTCAACGGCGGTGCACAGTGGGGTGCGGGACTGGAGTATATGCTTAGACCTTCTTATTGCATAGAGTTTCTTTACCTCCATCAGAGCACACATTCCCCGGTAACCTGGCAGGCCGGCAAGAACAACCCGGTGAAGTCGGAAAATCCAAAGTTAGACTACGACTGTCTTTTTTTGGGTAGTGATGTCCACCACAAATTTTCTTCGAGTAGTTTGGAGGGTTATGCAGGCTTGTTTTTGGGAGAAGCTTATCTGCACCTCAACAATGTGGAAACAGGCACCACTGCTTCTACTAGTAAATTTTCATTCAGTGCCCGGATGGGATGCAACATCTGGTTGCTTGACCGGCTCGGAGTAAAACTGCAGGCCCAATTCCTTTCTATTGTGCGGGGCACCGGCAACGATTTTTATTTCGGAACATACGGAAACAATGTAGGACTGAATGATTATTCAGGAATTTATCAGTTTGGACTGGGAGGTGGACTGAGTCTGAAACTGGGTGGTCAAAAAAAGAAAAGCAAATACCAGGTAATGTAAAAAATCATTGAGGGATCCTTAGCGGGTAGGGTAAAAAAAAGAAGAAGTATAGAAATACCTCTTCTTTTTTTTTACCAAAACTGTATGAAATAAACCTACAAAGCCTTTATCCTGATTAGGGAAATTATTTTTTCATTTTACTTTTCCAGCATTCTGATCGGAAACTTTAGTGGAATGATTTGATTGAAATTCCTGTGATATTTTTTCGATTCGGTCAGCAACGGATTGTAAATTATTGGTTCGCGCCGGAGTATTCAAAATTTTTACCGTAATAAACGGTTAACGTACAACAGCTGTAAACCTGGAAGAATGAATGCTAAATATTCGGGACGATGTCGTTTCCTCCTTCCAAAAACTTCGTTTAGTTCTGAAAGCAGATACCAACACCCGACATCAACAATTTTATTTCAGGGCTCGATCATTGGCATGTGCGCTGGGCGCTCTGTTTTGCCTGCTTCAACATTTGATAGGTACCGCATACTGTATTTATTCCGGACTCAAACTGTTCGAAAACGGACAATGCATCTCCTGGCCAGATATATAAATTATTGAAACCGTTTTAATTAGAGCCTGGCATTTAAATAGCTGCGGGTTCTGAATAGTTCAAGTCAAATCCTTTCATTTGCCAAACTTTGTTCATTACTAAACCGATTACATGCTTCAGAATTATTTCAAGGTTGCGTGGCGCCACTTACAGGCAAGCAAACTGTATGCGATCGTTAATATTTTTGGACTGGCCATCGGCATCGCAAGCTGTCTTTTGATTGGAATGTATATCTGGGATGAACTAAGCTTCGACCAATTTCACACCAACAAAGACCGCATAGTGCGAATAACCTGGGAATATAATTTCGATGATGCTGACACCCGGACGGCGCTGACGGGCACAAGGGTTGGTCCTGAATTTACGCGGAGGTTCCCCGAAGTGGAAGCATTTGTCAGAACAATGAAGTATGGAAACGTCGTATCCAATCAGGAAAAGATGTATGACGAAAAGAATTTTCTGTACGCCGATTCGACTTTCTTTTCTTTATTTTCTTTTCCTCTTCTCCAAGGCAATGCCCGCACAGTGCTGGATGCACCGAACAAGATGGTACTAACAGCTTCTGCTGCAAAAAAATATTTTGGCCAGGAAAGTGCAATGGGCAAGACCTTAAAAGTGGGTGGGACAAAGGACTTTGTCATTACTGGAATTGCTGCTGATGTGCCTCAATACTCGCAGATAAAATTTGATATGGTAGGTAGCTTCTCCAGTCTGGGTGCGTCCAAAACAGAAAAATGGAGTGAGGCAAACTATGTTACTTATCTGCTGTTAAGAAAGAATGAGCCCGTCAGTTCCCTTCAATCAAAAATTGATGCCTATTGCAAAGAGATTGGAAAGGATGAATTAAAATTACAGGGTAATCAGCATACGGCTTATCATCTTGAGCCTTTGTCCCGGGTTCATTTACATTCAGACCTTGAAGGGTTGGAACCGAACAACAGCATTAGTTACATCTATATCATGGCAATTGTTGCTTTCATGATATTGTTGATCGCCGGGGTCAATTATACCAATTTAAGCATCGCGCAATCAGCAGGAAGGAATACTGAAGTTGGCATGCGAAAAGTAATGGGTGCCCGGAAGGGACAGCTGTTCAGGCAATTTATTGTTGAATCCTTTCTTCTCAGCCTTATTGCCTTGTTGCTTGCTTTGCTGATATCCTGGCTTTTGCTGCCCTACTACAATCAATTATCCGGAAAGCATTTGCACATTGAAGTCATGTTTCAACCTTCTGGAGTCGCTGCATTGCTGGCCCTTGCCATTTTGATAGCTCTTTGTGCAGGCACTTATCCTGCTCTTGTATTATCGCGGAACAGGATCATGAACATTTTAAAATCAGGTTTTATTTTTTCATCATCGGGTTCACTAAGAAAGACCCTGATTGTGTTTCAGTTTGTGATCTCCATTTTTCTTACGGGCGCCACCATTGTTTTGCTTCAGCAACTTTCTTATATCCGAAACAAGGACCTCGGGTATGACAAACAGCAGGTAGTTGTGTTGCCTGTGGACAGAATTGTTTCCAAAAATTACGACAATATCAAAAGAGCCATTGCACTCACTCCAGGCGTATTATCTGTGGGAGGTGCTTATGAAGAACCCACCGATATCGGCTGGGGCGACGGGATTACGACAACCGATGGAAAGAGCATTACGGTAAATGCCCTGCCTGTAGATGAAGATGCGATCAGGACCCTGGGTATGCACATTATTGCGGGAAGTGATTTTACCCAGGCGGACGTTCAGCAATTCGATACATCCAACGATGGTAAGAATATCCGATATACATTCATGTTGAACCAGTCGGCCGTAAATGCACTGGGATGGACGCCAGAGCAGGCATTGGGAAGAACAATTCAAAAAGGAAATGAAGGAACGATCAAAGCCGTGGTGAAAGATTTTCATTTCCATTCTTTCCATGAGCCCATTAAACCGCTCGTTATTTTTCTGGACAAAAGACTGGTTGGATCCATGTTTGTAAAAATATCGGGCAAAGATATTCCGGGAACTATTGGCCGCCTGTCAACTACCTGGAAGCAAAGGATCAATCACCGGCCCTTTGAATATAAATTTCTGGACGATGACTATGAGGCTTTATATCAGACAGAGCAACGGACCGCAAATGTATTCACCACTTTTTCTACGCTTGCCATCATCTTGTCCTGTCTCGGTTTGTTTGCCCTGACTGCCTATACCATGGTTCGCCGTACAAAAGAAATAGGCATTAGAAAAATACTTGGTGCCAGCCTTTCGGATATACTTTTACTGGTATCTAAAGATTTTTTAAAGCTGGTGATGCTGGCTTTGGCCATTTCCATTCCGCTTGCTTTTTATGCCATTAACAAATGGCTCCAGACTTTCAGTTATCGCATCAGCGTTGAATGGTGGGTATTTGCTGTATCGGGACTACTCACGCTGGTGATTGCTTTTGTCACGGTCAGCCTGCAGGCAGCCAGGACGGCATTTGCCAATCCGGTAAAGAATTTACGGACAGAGTAAACATTCATTCCATGTATGCCTTAATGGGTATTGCTATGTAATTTTGGAAAACTTTTTTATGGCAAGCCTGACTCCTGAAATAACGGAGTTCATTCATCAAACAAAACTTGGGTTTATAGCTACAGTATGTCCCGACGGAACGGCTAATCTTTCTCCGAAGGGAACGACCATTGCCTGGGATGATGATCATTTGGTGTTTGCAGATATTCATTCTCCTGGCACTATTCTGAATTTATTGAACAACGATTCGATCGAGATCAACGTAGTGGATGTTTTTTCCAGAAAGGGGTACCGGTTTAAGGGAAGGGCCAGGGTATTGAAGGAGGGAGAGATATTTGATTCGGTTGTTTCATTTTACCGCAGTTCGGGTAGCCCTTATGTCATCCATCACATAGTGTGTATGCATGTTGACCGGGTCCTTCCTCTTTCGTCACCAGCGTACGATTATTTGTCCGGAGAAGAGATCACAAAAAAATGGATAGACTACTGGGAATCTGTTCATCCCAATAACAAGTAATGGAATACCAGTTAGATTTCTTCAAGGAATTTACAGACTGAAATTTTCACTTGCATTACATGATGTCATTTCTTTTAGTAACTATCAGCCTCAATGATGGCGTCGGCAAAATCTTTGGGAGCTTCTTGTGGCAGGTTGTGTCCAACTCCTCCTTTAATGAGCTTGTGCGAATACTTGCCGGAAAATTTCGCTGCATACGAACTACTGTCCGCATGTGGTGCACCATTTGCTTCACCTTCAAGCGTTATCGCTGGTACTGTAATGAGAGGCGCTTTGGCCAGTTTCATTTCAAGTTCATCATACTTTGATTCACCTTCAGCCAATCCGAGCCTCCAGCGATAGTTATGGATCACAATAGCAACATGATCCGGATTATCGAAAGAAGTTGCTGTCTGATCAAAGGTTTCATCATTGAATTTCCAACGGGGCGAGGCGAGCTGCCAGATCAACTTATTGAATTCGCGGCGATATTTTTCATATCCAGCCTTACCACGCTCTGTGGCAAAATAATACTGGTACCACCATTGATACTCGGATGCAGGCGGAAGCGGTAATTTACCTGCGTTCTGATTGCCGATCAGATAACCGCTCACCGAGATCAATGCCTTGCACCGGTCGGGCCAGAGTGCTGCAATGATGGCTGCTGTTCTTGCACCCCAGTCAAAACCTGCAAGAATTGCTTTTTGAATATGGAGTGCGTCCATTAGTGCAATGATGTCCACCGCAATGGCCGATTGTTGTCCATTGCGGATGCTATCTTCCGATAAAAACCGGGTACTTCCATAACCTCTCAGGTAAGGACATATCACCCTGTAGCCTTTCCTTGCTAACAGTGGGGTTACTTCAGCAAAACTGTAAATGTCGTAAGGCCATCCATGAATAAGAATTACTGCAGGACCTGTTGTAGGACCATCTTCCACAAATCCAACATTCAGTACACCGGCATTGATTTGTTTGAGGTTGTTCAGGAAGTCATTTACATGTGCGGGAATAGAAGGCCCTTCCGGTTGGTTTGCTGCGTTGATCAATGATTTTGTTGCACCCATCATGCCCAACTGTGCACCTGCAATTGTCAATGCGGCCTTTTCCAAAAAACTTCTACGGCCTTGTTTGATTTTTTCTGACATACTCTTTGCGAAATTGATTCCGTATGAAGGCAAAAAGATCACCTTTGTTTTGCTGACAATCGGTTTTTTATTCTGGTGATTAATACAATAGTGCTCGAGCTGATGCCTTATTAACGTAGTGACCTGAATGCCGAACGAAGTTCATTCACGAATAATTCCGGCTGCTCCCAGGCTGCAAAATGACCACCCTTAGAAAGCTTATTGAAGTAAATAAGTTTCGGATAAGCTTTTTCTGCCCACGCCCGCGGCACCGCATAGATTTCGTCGGGAAATGAGCTTACTGCAACAGGAATAACAATGTTGCGCGGATCAAAAAATCCTCCCTTTGCTACTTGCTGGTTTTCCCAATAAAGTCTTGCCGAGGATATTGCGGTGTTTGTTAGCCAGTAGAGTGTGATGTTGTCAAGTATGTCATCGCGGGTAAGACCTTCTGTCTTGCCGTCGAATACACGAGCAATCAGCTCATAGCTTCTTGCATCATGGTCCAGCATCCAGGCTGCAAGTCCAACAGGAGAATCACCAATTCCATAAAGCGTTTGTGGACGAAGCGACATCTCGCTGGCATAACCAAGACCCTTCTTATAAAAAAAATCCAGTTGATTGTACGCATTTTTTTCATCATCAGGAAGAGTAGTAGGAATGACACCAAGTGAGAGCGCTTTTGAAATGTCGGCTGGAACTGCTGCCGGCATATTGGTATGAATACCGAGCAGCGCTGGCGGAGCTATCAATGCCATGTTTTCGGTAACTGCATTACCCCAATCTCCACCCTGGGCAACGAATTTTTGGTACCCGAGTCTTTGCATTAAGACAATCCAGGCACGAGCAATGTGAACGGGTTCCCATCCAGTGGAGGTAGGTTTTCCAGAAAAGCCGTGACCAGGAAGCGAAGGAATGACCACGTCAAAAGCGTCTTCGGCTTTGCCACCATAAGCTACGGGGTCTGTTAGCGGACCAATAATTTTCATTTGCTCGATAATTGAACCCGGCCAACCATGTGTGATGATGATGGGAAGTGCATTTTTTTGTTTCGAACGAACATGAATAAAATGGATATCAAGTCCATCAATGTTTGTTATGAATTGTGGCAGTGCATTCAACCTGGTCTCGCACTTGCGCCAGTCGTAGTCTGTTGACCAATATTTAGCGAGTTTCTGGATAGTGGCCAGTTTTACGCCTTGCGATTCATCAGAAACAATTTCCGCGTCCGGCCATTGAGTGGCCTGCACCCTTCTGCGGAGGTCCGCAAGCGCTTCATCTGAAGCATGAAAATGAAAAGGCCGTATCTCGTTCGGGTCCTGAACATTATTAATATGGATTCCCTGGTTGGAAGCGGGGACGGTCAGAGCTGCCAGTCCAACAGTAGTGATGGTGCTGGCTAGAATACTTTTCTGTTTTTTCATTCTTTAATTTTTGTTGTAAAGAAAAATTTCTAATAAAGTAAACAGACTTCCCATTATTCAACAACAACCAGAAGAAGATCGTTTACTTGTGGATACGGCAAATCTTTGAAAGATCAAAAACTGTCTGCGTAAAACCTGAATTAGTTCAAACACATGGTAGATTTTGACGAAATATATTTCTTCAATAAATTGGTTGAATTAAATTCAGGTCTCCACTCATAGCTGGCCAAAAATTGCTACAGTACAACTACTGCTCGGTTTCTTTAAAATCTTTTTTGTTACAAGGAGTAGGGGTCAAAACAAAGACTATTCAAATAGGACGGTCGAAAGTCAATAAGCAGGGAAGATTGGATAAGATACTGAAGGTAGACAGTTATTTGAATTTTGAATGTTATTTAAAGTCACTTAAGCCAATTTGCGTTTTACCAATTGAACAAGCAATCGAATTTTGTTGGAAAGTTTTTAAAGAATTTATTGTGGAAGATATCTTTATGAGGAGAGCTTATTTGAGGCAGAAACCGTAAAGGGCGCAAAGAATTCGCAGAGGGCCGCAAAAGTTTTTCGTTGAATTGTGATGTGAACTTTTCCAAGGGCCTTTTGCGTCTTAGCCTTCCTTCAGAACAATGAATGCATGGATAGTGATGGATTATTTTGAAACTTCAGAATGGTATTTCTTTAAAAACGCAAAGAGCTTTGGATGGGTATTGAAATCGTTCTGTTTTGCATTGTTTTGATATCAGGCCCTTACGAACTGGCTGTTGTACAAAGACGCATAGTATCCATTTTGTGAAAGAAGCTGTTCGTGCTTTCCTTGTTCTACAATGCTTCCATCCCGCATCACCAAAATCAAATCTGCGTTCTTAATGGTGGAAAGACGGTGTGCAATTACAAAACTGGTTCTTCCCTGCATCAGTTGGTCCATGGCTTTTTGAATGAGCAGTTCTGTCCTTGTATCAACAGAACTGGTGGCTTCGTCGAGTATCAACATCGGTGCATCGGCCAACATAGCCCTGGCAATAGTTAAGAGCTGTTTTTCTCCCTGGGAAATATTGTCTGCTTCTTCATTGAGCTTCACCTGGTAAGCGCCGGGAAGCGAACGAATGAAATGATCGGCATGCGCTGCTTCTGCTGCTGATACTACCTCTTTATGCGAAGCACTTGTTTTTCCGTAAGCAATATTTTCTTCAATGGTTCCCGTAAACAACCAGGTATCCTGCAATACCATTCCAAAAGAGGAGCGAACATCATCACGTTTACGATCACGAATATCCACACCATCAATTTTAATGGAGCCCGAGTCTACATCATAGAAGCGCATCAGCAAATTAACAATGGTGGTTTTGCCGGCACCGGTCGGACCCACAATGGCTATTTTTTGTCCTGGTAAAATATGAGCTGAAAAACCTTTAATGATCATTTTTTCCCTCGAGTATCCAAACATGACCTCCTCAAACACTACTTCACCTTTCACCGGTGCGGCTGTTGCAGGATGGGAAATATCTGTTGCTTCTTCTGTCTCCGACAAAAATTCAAACACACGTTCGGCTGCTGCGGCGGTAGATTGCAATACATTGGCGATGTTGGCTGTTTGCATGATGGGTTGTGTAAACTGGTTCATGTACTGAATGAAAGCCTGTATATCGCCGATCCTGATTCTTCCGTTGATGGCCAGCCATCCTCCCATCACTGCAACGCCCACATAACTAAGATTGCCCACAAACATCATGATGGGCATAAGTAAGCCCGAATAGAATTGCGCCTTCCATGCATTTTTGTACAGCTCATTGTTGATGCCTGAAAATTTTTTTATGGATCGGGACTCACCGTTAAAGGCCTTCATGATGGTATGGCCAGAAAACATTTCCTCCACATGACCGTTTATTTGTCCCAGGGTTTTTTGTTGGGTAACAAAATAGTTTTGTGATTTCCGAACAACCAGACCAACCAGTCCAAAGCTGACCGGTAAAATTACAATGGCTACGATGGTCATTTGCCAGCTGATGGTCAGCATCATCATCAGAATGCCAAGCAATGTAGTAGCCGAAGTAACGATCTGGATCAAACTTTGGTTTAGGGTTTGACTGATGGTATCCACATCATTGGTAACTCGGCTCAACACTTCACCATGCGTTCTGGTATCAAAATAGCGAAGCGGAAGCCGGTTCATTTTTGAAGCGATATCACGGCGAAGGCTAAACGTAGCTTTCTGTGCTACACCCGACATCACCCAGCTTTGAGCATAGTTGAAGCAAGCGCTAATGAGATACAGCGCCACCAAAAGTTCGATCCATTTAAAAATTGCATTGTAGTTAATGCCCGGGCGCTGGGAGAAATCAAGTTGACGGATGGCATCCAGTTGTGCAGCAGGAATTTTCCTGACTTCTGCCGGAGGTATTTTATTCAGAAAACTCGCTCCGGTAGTTCCCGGAGGGAGATGGGTACCGGGCGGTAAGCGACTGGTCACCTGATCGTAAAACTTTTTGTTGACATAGCCCGAAACGATATCATTGGTAACATTGCCTAAGATCTTGGGACTCACAATGGCAAAGCCCGTACTGGCGACCGCAAGAACCAACACCATGACGATGGCACTCCGGTAGGGTCGCATGTATCTTAATAAGGACCGCATCGTGGCTTTAAAATTTTTGGGCTTTTGCGCAGGTCCCATCATGGCTGCCATGGGTCCGCCAGGCCTTCTGCCAAACGGCGAGTCCTGCAATTCTCTCCTTGTATGCTCACTCTTTGCCATAGTCTTAACTTAAAATAATAACTGTTCATCTCCCTCTTAAAACTCTCCTTAACTTACCCATTCGCTATTTAACTTTACCTCTTTCACCATTCACTATTCACTATTCATTATTCACTCTCTTTCCCTCTTCACCATTGACCATTCACCATTGACCATTCACCATTCACCCTTCACGATCTCGCCAATTCCTGTTCCGATAATTGTGTGGAAGCAATCTCCTGGTATACTGGTGATGTTCGCAACAATTCAGCGTGCGTTCCTTCCCCAACGATCCTGCCGTTGTCAAGCACGATAATTTTTTCTGCATTCATGATGGTGCTGATACGTTGGGCAACAATGATCACGGTTTTGCCTTTCGTTTCATTCTTCAATGCCTGTCGAAGCAAAGCGTCGGTTTTAAAATCAAGTGCGGAGAAGCTATCATCAAAAAGATAGATATCCGGTTTCTTTGCCAGGGCCCTTGCAATAGCCAGACGTTGCCGCTGGCCGCCTGAAACATTTGCGCCTGCCTGCGCTATCGGGTTTTCGAATTTTTTTTCAAGTCCTTCAATAAATTCGGATGCCTGTGCAATCACAGCAGCATGTTGTAATTCCTCTTCACTGGCATCAGGCGTTCCATAGCCAATATTATCTTTCACTGTTCCCGAGAACAACATCGCTTTTTGTGACACGTAACCAATGCGCGACCTGAGGTCTTCCTGCTTCATCTCCCGTATATCAATTCCATCAACCATAATTTTTCCTTCATTCACATCATAAAACCGGGGAATGAGATTCAGCAAGGTTGATTTTCCACTTCCGGTGCTTCCTACTATGGCTGTTGTTTTTCCAGGCACTGCTGTAAAAGAAATATGATGCAGTAAAGATTCTTCTGCTCCCAGATATCTGAAACTAACTTTTTGCAACTCCACCAGACCATTGTGCTGCTCTGTTTGAAGCGGATGTTCCGGATCTTTGATGGTTGGTTCGGTTTGCAATACTTCGGCAATTCTTCTGGCAGAAACAGAAGCCCGGGGAACCATGATGAAAATGATGGAGATCATTAGAAAAGCAAATATGGCCTGCATCGCGTATTGCATAAAGGCGAGCATATTTCCTATCTGAAGTGTACCGGCATCAATTTCGTGAGCACCAATCCACACAACTGCAATCATCGTAAAGTTCATGATAAGCATCATGGATGGTTGAAGTATGGCCATTAACCGGTTCACGAAAAGATTTACATTGGTGAGATCCTGGTTGGCATTCCTGAATTTATCTTCTTCCTGTTTTTCTTTACTAAATGCACGGATTACCCGAAGGCCGGTGAGAATTTCACGCGTTACCAGATTCAAACGATCCACAAGTTTCTGAAGCGTCGAAAATCTTGGCAAGGCAATGCTGAAAATAATAGCGATGATCACAATTAGTGCGCTCACCGATACAGCCATCAGCCAGGTCATGGACGGTGCCAGTGCATATGCTTTTATAATAGCGATCACGCCCATGAATGGCGCCATCAGTGCGAGGCGAAGCAGCATGATCAGCACGTTTTGTATTTGCTGAACATCATTGGTATTACGGGTAATGAGAGAAGAAGTTGAAAATTTATTGAACTCGGCCAGCGAAAAGGTTTCGATTTTTTGGAAGAGGTCATCACGAACATCTTTAGCGAAACCTGTACCTATTTGCGAAGCGCAATAACCTACTACTACGGTGCAAATTCCCCCACCAAGGGCTACTACAAGCATGATCAAACCATAATGGTAAACAACGCTCCGGTCTTGTCCTACAATGCCATGATTGATGATATTGGCCATATAATCGGGCAGTGTAAGATTGGCCATCACCTGTCCGATGGTAAAAATCAAGAGGAGGAGGAACAGCCCGAGATAAGGTTTAAAATATTTTGATAGTTTACCCATAAAGTCAAGTGGTTTCGTTGCGGCGATATTGGTAACAGCTAGGATGCAAAAACCATTCTAATAAAAGATCAGCAAGTTAAGCCAATGCAGGATTTCAATCGTATGGTTGGGCCTATCAAAAGTTCAGGAAAATTGATGCTATGCAATTTCATTTCGAGTTGCTGCTATATTCAAATCTAACCAGGAGCTGTGAGGTAACTGAACTCTTCCTTGTGCGATATGTGTCAGCTAACGGTGTATCATACCCCCAAAGGGAAAAAAATTTAGTTGCCCTTCGCTTTGTAGCAAAACCGGACTACCAGCTTTTCAAAAACGGACAGATTGATCCGTCGGTAAATGCTTGTCATGGTGATAGCGTCGTAACCGTTAGTTGGCAGGCGATAAAGGCAACGATGCATCGTAAGTATGAATTTTAAGCTCTAAACATCAATTTGTTTCTATTCGATCAACCAAAGAATCTAATAACAAAAGATGGAAATTTAGAACTTACGACAACTGGCAAATGATATTCCGGTAAAAGATCAATTGGTTAACCAAATGCTGAAAAAAATAAATCCAAGCGAAACAATAAAATTGTCAGGAGAATTTCTGATTCGTCGAAGATTACATCAACATCAGTATATTTATAGCAAACTCCCTGCTATGAACTCACGCCGTGATTTTTTGCAGAAGATCACTCTGACAACTGCAGTTCTTCCTTTTTTACGCTGGAACGAAGGCCCAAAAACGAAAACTTTTGCCGACAAACCGCATGATGATGCAATACTTCGTGTTGCCATCATGGGACTTGGAAGTTATGGCACCCGTGTAGCGGAAGCCATGCAATCGTGCAAGAGAGCAAAGCTTACTGGAGTGATCAGCGGAACTCCTTCCAAAATCAAAGACTGGCAAAGCAAGTACAACATTCCGGACAAGAATTGTTACAACTACGAAAACTTCGACCAGGTAAAAAACAATCCTGATATCGATGCAGTCTATGTCATTACACCAAATGCTTTGCATCACGACCAGGTAATTCGCGTAGCCAAAGCAGGCAAGCAGGTGATCTGCGAAAAGCCAATGGCCGTCAATGCAAGGGAAGGAAGGGAAATGGTGGATGCCTGTAAAAAAGCAAACGTAAAATTATTGGTAGGATATCGCATGCATTTCGAGCCAAAAACGCTTGAAATAATCCGCATGCGAAACGCCGGAGAGTTCGGCAAAATCATGTTTTTCCAGGGACAAACAGGTTTTACTATTGGAGATCCCACTCAATGGAGATTGAACAAACAACTATCCGGTGGTGGCTCGCTGATGGACATTGGTATTTACTCGATTAATGGTGCCCGGTACATGGTGGGTGAAGAACCCGTATGGCTAACTGCGGAGGAGACAAAAACAAATCCGGACAAATTTAAGGAAGGCGTTGATGAAACCATTCAGTTTGAATTGGGTTTCCCGAGTGGTGCGGTGGCTTCCTGCCTCTCTACTTATAACATGAACTACCTTGACCGCTTTTTCCTTTCTGGTCAAAAAGGTTTTGCAGAATTGTGGCCTGCTACTGGTTATGGTCCAATTAAAGGGCACACCAACAAAGGTGAATTGACACAACCGCACGTGACCCATCAAACCGTGCAGATGGATGAAATGGCTGCCATTATCCTGGATGGCAAGCAACCCGTTGTTCCGGTGGATGGAGAGGAAGCCATGCGCGATTTAAAAATTATTGATGCCATCTATGAAGCCGCGAAAAAAGGCAAACGCATTGATCTTAAATGATGATCGAAAGAAATGAATTTCAGAATAATCATCATCTCACCTTTCATCCAACACCATACAAAATCTGTTTAAAATCCTTCAGTGGCTTTTATTGGAAGTTTTTTCTTCCAAGGTTTGGATATTTTGTATACGGTTCAGGTTTTTATCCAGGCCTTCATGACCACAAAACAACTTGCTTTATGAATAAACGGACTGCCATTTTCTGTTTTCTTCTTTTTCTTTTTTCATTCGCTCACGCTCAACAAGTTCAGATAACCCCATCTGCCGATCAGGTGAAAATATTTACTCCGGATTGGAAGGGCGAACGATTTGCCGATGGCCGCCCCAGAGTAACAGATAAGTTATTGGACCGTTTGAAAAAAATTTCCATGGAAGAAGCCTGGGGCTATTTAAGGAACAAAGGCTTCCAAAATCAATATGAAGGTGACTGGCAGGTTCTGCGTCCCGATTCGGTGATGGTTGGACGTGTGGTCACGGCCCAATATATGCCCCTTCGTCCGGATGTTGATAGCCTGATCAGGAAACAGGGAAAGAAAGAAGGACGCATTGGAAGTACAAACTCATGGCCGATTGACGTGTTGAATGACGGTGATATTTACGTGGCAGACAGTTATGGAAAAATAGTTGATGGAACACTGATTGGTGACAACCTTGGTAATTCCATCTATGCGCATTCACATAAGGGAGTGATCTTTTATGGTTCGGTAAGAGATATCCAGGGGCTGGAGGAGATTGATGGTTTTAACGCCTGGATCAAGGGGTCAGATCCCTCTTATATTCAACAGATGATGCTTACTGGCATCAACGTTCCCATTCGCATTGGAAGGGCAACCGTTTTGCCCGGTGATATTGTACTTGCAAAAAAAACGGGCACTGTTTTTATTCCTGCGTCCATGGTGGAAGATCTGGTTTTGAGTTCGGAATTTATTGAACTAAAAGATGAATTTGGTCATATGCGTTTGCGCGAAAAAAAATACACGCCCGGCCAGATCGACCAGCAATGGAGCGATGAAATCAAAAAAGATTTTCTGCAATGGCTCGATACCAAAAAGAATCTTCCTATGTCGCGGCAAGAGCTGGATCAATACATGAAACAAAGAACCTGGTAATTTAGTTGGCAATAAATAACGAGTCGGCTACACAAACATCTTATTCTCCTCAACTGCAAAAAACTAATCATGACACCTGCACAAAAGATTTTATCAAGGCTTGGTTTGAAAAGTCCGGAACCAATAGAACCCAAGCTTTCCAATATGGAAAATGCTTCCGAACACCCTCGCCGGGATTTTCTCAAGAAGTCCGCACTGGGAGGAATTGCTTTGGGCGGAGCGTTTATGTTTTCTCCGATCGAAGAAGTGATTGCACAAACTACACAAAAGGTGCCGCGTTATTCCGGGCCATCCGATTTAAAAATTACCGACTTGCGTTATGCCACCACAACTGTGCTTGGCCGCACTTCCATCATTCGTATCGACACCAACCAGGGAATCTATGGTTTGGGTGAAGTAAGAGACGGCGCTGATGTTCGATATGCACTGATGTTGAAGAGCAGGATTTTGGGAATGAATCCCTGCAACGTCGAATTGATCTTCAAAAAATTAAAACAGTTTGGTGGACCATCAAGGCAGGCAGGCGGTGTGTGCGGAGTTGAAATGGCCTTGTGGGACTTGTGTGGTAAAGCATATAATATTCCTGCCTGGCAGTTGTTGGGTGGAAGGTATCGGGATAAAATAAGATTGTATGCAGACACGCCTGAAGCAGGTTCGCCAGAGGAGCAAAAAAAATTGATGAACTACCGGATCAACGAACAGGGATACACCTGGCTGAAAATGGATTTGGGTATTGGAGAAATCAACAAAATTCCCGGCGCTGTGGTCAATTCCAAATTCTGGGAAAACGATCAGGGAGATTTACAGCAGTGGGGAAACTGGGGACCAACAAGCTATTCCAACACCAGGCATCCTTTCACGCAAATCCAGATCACAGAAAAAGGTTTGGATGAAATGGCAAAGCTCGTAGAAAATGTGAGGGGCATGTTGGGATATGATATTCCTCTTTCCACGGATCACTATGGACATTTTGATTTGAACAATGGCATCCGGCTTGGTAAAAAATTGGAGAAATACAGACTCGCCTGGATGGAAGATGTAGTGCCATGGGATTATGTTGATCAATGGAAAACTTTGTCTGATACGCTGGACACACCGATGCTTACAGGTGAAGACATCTATCTGCTTGCCGGTTTCAAACCACTCATCGACATTCATGCCGTTGACATCATTCATCCCGACCTGGCAACTTCCGGTGGCTTGCTGGAAACAAAACGAATTGGCGACTATGCGGAAGAACATGGTGTTGCCATGGCTATGCACCAGGCAGGAACACCCATTTCATTCATGGCCAATGTTCATTGCGCAGCAGCTACACAAAACTTTTTGGCGCTCGAACATCATTCCATTGATTTACCCTGGTGGGAAAGCCTTGTTAAAACTACTGATGGAAGAAAACTGATCACAAAAGGATATGCAAACATTCCCCTGACCGCACCCGGACTGGGGGTGGAGCTCAATGAAGATGTAGTGAAACAACATCTGCATCCTGATGACAAAACATATTTTGCACCGACAACGGAATGGGATGAACTGAGGTCGCACGACAGGGTGTTTAGCTAAGAATGATACTGAAGATCTGTTCTATCCTTCAAGATAAATTATGGAAGCAATAACTGCGAAAACACGTTGGTATCGTTTAGTACCCATTGCTTTTATCACTTACAGTCTTGCCTATCTGGACAGAGCTAATTTTGGATTTGGTACAGCAGGCGGAATGTCGAAAGACCTGCACATTACTCCCGGCATTTCCTCACTGTTAAGTTCCTTGTTTTTTTTAGGTTATTTCTTTTTTCAAATACCGGGCACTCATTATGCCGCAACAAAAAGCGCAAAGAAATTAATTTTCTGGTCGCTGATACTTTGGGGCCTTTGTGCTATGGCAACCGGCATGACGAACAATGTAAAATTTCTGATTGTTATTCGATTTATGCTGGGAGTGGTGGAAAGTGCTGTGATGCCGTCGATGATCATTTTACTAAGCAGATGGTTTACCAGAAAAGAACGTTCCAGGGCAAATACATTTTTGATACTGGGTAACCCGGTTACCGTTTTATGGATGTCGATCCTGTCAGGTTATTTAATTAATTCACTGGGTTGGAGATGGATGTTTATTCTGGAAGGAGTACCTGCCATTGTGTGGGCATTCTTTTGGTGGAATTTGGTGAACGACAGACCTTCAGATGCAAGCTGGCTACCGCAGAAAGATAAGGATGCACTTGAAGCACTTATTAAAAAAGAACAACAGAATATTAAACCGGTAAAAAACTATTTGGAGGCTTTTAGAAGCAGGGCGGTTATACTTCTTTGTTTGCAATATGCTTTCTGGAGTATTGGTGTTTATGGATTTGTGATGTGGCTGCCTACAATAATAAAAGCAGCTCCCAACATGGGCATTGTTGAAACAGGATGGCTTTCATCTGTTCCGTACCTATTTGCGATAATGGCGATGCTCGTTAGTTCCTATTTTTCAGATAAGACCTTGAATAGAAAAATTTTTGTCTGGCCTTTTTTATTGATTGGCGCTATTGCTTTTTATAGCTCTTATTTAATAGGCACAAGTAATTTTTGGATGTCATTTACCTTACTCGTTATTGCCGGAGCAGTCATGTATGCCCCTTACGGCCCTTTCTTTGCCATCATCACAGAAATTTTGCCTTCGAATGTTACTGCGGGAGCCATTGCCCTGATTAATAGTTTGGGCGCGCTGGGAGCTTCCGCAGGAGCTTACCTCGTTGGTTATTTGAACGGGAAGACCGGAAACTTTGGAGCTTCTTATATTTTTATGTCTGCCTCATTATTGATCGCTGCTGTGTTAACCAGGATTGCTGTAAAGGATTCAGGGCTAAAGGCCAGGGCTTTACAACCGCAACAAATAGTTCCAGCCAGTGTATAATTGAAGATCTACCCGAATTTGTACTGCCGAACCCGGAAGCGCGAATTTTTTTTTTATTTTATAATTGTCAAATAGACATTTTTCTTTTACATTTATATCCGGTACTGCTAAATAACCTTACCTTTTTTTACTGAAATGATTGCTATTAAACTGCTTGTAATTCCTGTTATTTCCCATATTCATCCATAAGGAATTTGTTCATCAATAGCGTTTCGTGGCATTCTGGTTTATCCCACCCTCTTAAACCTAAGAATAGCTTACACTGAGTTTAATCTTTAATTAAACTTAAACCACCTATTGCTATGTGCAAACAAAGCCATCAGCTTCGGGCAGCGTTCTGCCTTGCTTTGCTGCTGTTTATATGCAGCAGTGTATTCGCTCAAAACCGGATTACAGGCAAAGTGATCAATCAATCCGATAATCAACCAATTGTTGGTGCTACAGTTCAGGAAAAAGGCACCACCAATGCAACACAAACCGACAATGATGGCTCATTCGCCATTACTGTAGGCAACTCGGCGAGGTTGATCATCACCGTTGTAGGTTATGCTTCCCAGGAAGTCGCCATCAATGGAACAAAGAGCCTTTCCATTACCATGCAAGCAATATCGGGGGGATTGAATGAGGTAGTTGTGATTGGATATGGAACACAAAGAAGAGCCAATGTAACCGGCGCCATTTCAAATGTGCCCGGCAAAACACTCAATGAACTGCCTGTGTCGAACGTGGCGCAGGCCCTGCAAGGCAGGGTAGCGGGTGTTCAGGTAACCAACAACGGTAGTCCCGGAACACAACCCATCGTTCGGGTCAGGGGAATCAGTTCTATCAGCTTTGCATCAGATCCATTATACGTGGTAGATGGATTTCCTACCGGTGATCTCTCAACGATCGATACAAAAGACATTGAATCAGTTGATGTATTAAAAGATGCTTCTGCTGCTGCTATCTACGGCTCAAGAGGCACCAACGGAATTATTTTAATTACCACAAAAAAAGGACACAGAGATAGTAAAATGCGCGTTAGTCTGGATTCTTATGTAGGTACTTCAGAAGTAACAGACAGGCTTGACCTGTTGAACACACAGCAACTGATGAAATATGCAGTTACTTACAGAGGCAGCCAGATACCGAGGTTGTCTGATTCTATTAATGTCCCTGTCTATCCCGGTGCTTCTCAAACTTATGGTCAAACCAATACCGACTGGCAGGATGCGTATTTCAGAACAGGTCAGATGACCCAGCACAATCTTGGCTTGAGCGGAGGCAATGACATTTCCCGTTTTTATGCTTCCGTAGGGTATACGAACCAGGAGGGTGTCACTCCAAAAACAGGATATAGACGTTACAATTTCAGAATCAATTCGGATCATGTGATCAGCAAGGTATTCACCTTTGGCGAAAACCTCTATGCTGCTTATGGCGATCAGAATTATGATAATAATGAAACTGGATCTCGTACTAACTTAGTGAATGTGATCAGGATGTTTCCGCACCTTCCTGTTTATGATCCTACTTCAAACGGAGGATACAGAGGAGCACATCCTGTTTTGGACGGAGGCGATCCTACAAATCCTGTTGAAGATGCTGAATTAAAAAATCATGGGAACAGAACAACAGCAAAAATTCTTGGAACCACTTTCCTTGAAATCAATTTCACGAAGTGGTTAAAATTCCGTTCCACTTTTGGAGTTGATTATTCCAATGGATTGGACTACCGCTTTTCACCCATCTTCAATGATAATGGAGCAGTCAATGGTTCCAGTGCAACAGTGGCTACCATCACAAATAACCGTGCTATTTCATCTGTATTGCTCTATACAGAACAATTTACTTTCGATAGAACGTTTGGTAATCACCACATAAATGCTATTGCGGTTTATGAACAACAAAATCAGGTGATCCGAAATGAAAATCAAAGTGGCAAACAACCATCTAATGAACTCAAAACCCTTAATAACGCCCTTAACCCTACGTCACAAACACTCTATGGCGAAAATTCAATTATGTCTGTTCTTGGTCGGGTGAATTATGATTTTAAAGGAAGGTATCTTTTAAGCGGAGCCATTCGCAGAGATGGACTTTCAGTTTGGGCTCCGGGCAAAAAATGGGCGACCTTTCCATCAGGATCAGTGGGATGGAATATTGGCCAGGAAAGCTTCATGCGTGGCATCAAGCTGATTTCTGAATTGAAACTCAGAGCAGGCTATGGCGTTACCGGTCTGAATGGTGTAGTGCTTGGAAATACTCCATGGCTGGTAAGTGTTGCTGCCAACAATGCCTATTATCCTTTTAGTAATGTACCTGATAATGGTCCTGCTTCTGTTATTCCAGGATTGGGAAATCGCGACCTCGAATGGGAAAAAACGAATCAATTGAATATTGGATTAGACCTGGGATTATTTAGAAACAAGCTCATAGTGGCGGCGGAATATTATAAGCGAACTTCAGACAATCTGATTCTGGATGTGCCCCTTCCTCCGAGTTTTGGTTTTATCAATTCTACTGTGAAGCAAAACGTTGCCGGTATGGAAAACACCGGTTATGAATTTCAGGTAGAATATTTTCACCGGGAAGGCGTCTTTACCTGGAATGCCAGTGCCAATTTAGCCACTACTAAAAATAAAGTGACCAAACTCGCTTCAGGAGTATCAAACATTGAAGCAGGCGGCGATCAGGATTTCGGAACTTACAACATAACAAATACCGCGGTAGGCCAACCCATTCAGTCGTTCTATGGATGGATTGTTGATGGTATTTTCCAGACAAAGAGTGATGTTAGCAAATCAGCTGCGCAGGTCAACCCTTCACCGGGTCAGGCATATGATCCAACCAAACATACATCTCCTGGCGATCTTAAATTCAGAGATATCAATAATGACGGTGTCATTGATGTAAAGGATCGTGTATTTCTTGGAAGTTATTTACCCGACTTCACCTATGCTTTCACCCTTGGTGCCAATTACAAAAATTTTGACGCTTCTGTTTTCTTCCAGGGCGTGCAGGGAAGTAAGATATTCAATGCTACAAGGGTGATTACAGAAGGCATGGTACGCTTCTTCAATGCCGGCACAGAGGTTTTAAATGCATGGACACCAACAAATACCAGTACAGAGATTCCACGAGCTGTTTCAGGTGACCCCAATCAAAATGCAAGGCCTTCAACCCGTTTCCTCGAGGACGGTTCTTATTTAAGAATGAAGAATGCCATGATTGGTTATACAGTTCCATTGAAGTCTTTGCAATCGATGACAAAAGGTACTGTTACCAGTTTCCGGATTTATGTATCAGCTCAAAACATTTTGACATTTACAAAATACACCGGTTTTGATCCTGAAGTTGGAAACAGAACTCCTTTTGGAAACAATGTGGCTTTGACCAACGGTATAGACTTCGCCGTGTATCCGCAGCCAAAATCATTTACAGCAGGAGTACAGGTAAATTTTTAAGTGATCAAACTTTCAACCAGCCAAACAAGAACATTATGAAACGATATATAAATAAATTAATCGTTGCAGGAATTTTGATTGGGCTTGCCGTTCTTGCCTGCAGCAAGAAACTGGAAGTGACGGATAAAAATAACCCGACACAGGAGAGCTATTTCAAAACCGCAGCAGAACTTCAAAACGGAGTCAACTCTGTTTATTCTTCTCTTCGATCTGCAGAACTCGTGGGACGCGAATGGTTCTTTCTTCACGACATGCGCGGTGGTGAAACATGGGCAGGCGGCCCCCAACTGGAAGCGCCACGTGCAGAATTGCTGAAGCAGGCAACCCCTGCACCGACGAATTCAGTCATGACCAGCGTTTGGCAAGGATGCTATCAAATCATCAACAAGGCCAACATGGTTTTATCAAAAGCTACCGGAGTCACAGATAATGCAGCTGTCAGGGACAGGTTAATAGGGGAAGACAAATTTTTGAGAGCATGGGCCTATTACGAACTGGTATCACAGTGGGGTGAAGTGCCTCTTTACTCGGAGCCCATCACTTCGCCTACCGGTTTTAAGGGAAAATCTCCAGTTGCTGATATTTATGCATTGATCATTAACGATCTCACCGACGCGGTTTCAAAGCTTCCGCTTAATTACAGCGGTCCTGACCTGGGCAGGGCTTCCAGGGGAGCGGCCAATACTTTATTGGCGAGAGCTCAAATGCAGAAAGGCGATTATGCTGCTGCCAAGACCGCGCTGCTTGCCGTTGTGAATTCGGGCCAGTATCGTCTCGTCAATAATTTCTTTGACAATTTTGATGGAGATATCTATGATCCCGCACAATCGAAAACAGTAACTGCTGGTCATGAATTCAATCCTGAATCCATCTTTGAAGTTGTTTTTCAGGACCGAGGTGATGACAGCTTTAATTGGGGATACAACGGAGAAGGTACCAATTGGGGACCTCCTACAGTGCGCAACCAGGAGTATGGAAATGTATGGGGCAACGTTATCCCGTCCGACAGGGTGTTGAATGAGTTTGAAGCAAATGACCCACGTTATAAAATGACTTTCTGGGAACAGGGTGATAAAGAATTAACCAAGGGCGGCACTGCTCCCGGTGTTGTATTAACTGCAGCCAGTTTGAACGTTGATCCGAGTATAAAGAATGGCGTTTCATTAAAAAGGATTTACAAAAAATATTCAGTAATTGACTGGATCGATCTTTCATTTCATGCCGGCGGTATCAATCAGCGTGTGATGCGTTATGCCGATGTTCTTTTAATGCTGGCAGAATGTGAAGCTGAAATAGGAAGTCCTGCGCAAGCTGCAATTTATATCAACATGGTAAGGGCAAGACCAAGTGTAAATATGCCAGCTGTGGTAGTCGCTTCAAAGAACGAGGCTTTGAAAGCCGTGATGCACGAAAGAACTGTGGAGCTGGCAGGAGAGGAAATTAATAGTATTGACATTCTGCGCTGGAGAAAGAAAGGGTATTTACCTTCTCTTATGCCGGATCCAAAACAAGGACAGGTAGATATGTTGCCGATTCCATTTGCCGAAACATCAACCAATCCGGCATTAAAATAGTTAGTAGGATTTAGTGTCTCTCACAAAAAAGAAGCCATTGCAACTGTAATGGCTTCTTACTTAAAAATTTGCCTGCGGTTAAATTCAGAAAGATCTTCATCTAATTGCAATTGCCCTGTAAAAACACAGCCAATGGCTCCTAAACCTGTCATCGCCCGAATTTGTTTATTTGTTTTGCTGACCGTCGCTGCTTGCCAGGCGAAAAAAAATACCCTGTTTTCAAAATTAGATCCATCTCAATCCGGTATTCATTTCAGCAATGATATTCATGATACCGATTCAACCAATTCTATTATCAATGAGTTCGGATACATGGGCGGAGGTGTGGGCATCGGAGATTTCAACAACGACGGCCTAAAAGACATAGTTTTTACCGCCAACCAGTCGAGCTGCAGGATCTATATAAACAAAGGCAACAACAGGTTTGAAGACATTACTGAAAAAGCAGGACTGGTTACTAATGTATGGGCAACCGGAGTGAGTATCGTTGACATCAACAACGATGGCTATGATGATATTTATATCTGCACTTATGGAAAAAATCTCCTGCGGCGTTCAAAGAACCTGCTGTTCATCAATCAACATGATCTGAGTTTTAAAGAAGAATCAGAAGAATACGGTCTTGCAGATACTGGCTATTCTTCCCAGGCTGTTTTCCTGGACTATGATAAAGACGGCGACCTGGATATGTATCTCGCCAATTACTCTTTTAACAACAGCAACATCAATGCAAATTATATTGTGCCCCGAAATACAACCGGGTCCTCTATTGCCAACGACAGATTGTATCGAAATGATGGCGATTCCCTGCACCTGGGCCATCCTGTTTTTACAGATGTTACGTTGCAAGCTGGTATAAAAGAAGATGGCTATGGACTCGGAGTAACTGTGAGTGATTTTAACAACGACGGCTGGCCCGATATCTATGTTGCTGATGATTTTTTATCAAACGACAACCTGTGGTTGAATAACAAGGATGGAAGTTTTACCAACTGCATTGATAAAGCATTGCGGCATCAGAGCTATTCTAGTATGGGAGTAGATGCTGCGGATTTGAATAATGACGGACTAAGCGATCTGCTTACATTAGATATGCAGCCGGAGTACAATGAAAGAAAAAAGACATCATACTCATTTATGAATTATGAACGTTATCAGTCGGAGCGGGCAAGAGGATATGAGCCTGAGTTCATGAGGAATATGTTGCAGCTGAATAACGGAAATAGAACAGTAGGTGATAAAACCTTACCATTTTTTAGTGAAATAGGGCAGCTGGCGGGCATTTCCCAAACCGATTGGAGCTGGAGTGTTTTGCTTGCCGATTTTAATAACGATGGGTGGAAAGATATCCATATTACAAATGGCGTAGGAAGGGATTTTATCAATGCCGATTTTTTGGAGTTCAGCAGCCAGGCATTCAATACAATCGCCGACAAAAATGAAAAGCAGCAGGAGATCAGGAAAAAACTGGCGAGTCTGGATCACGTGAACCTGGGTAATTATTTATACTTCAATAACCGTGATTATTTTTTCAATGATGTTTCTAAAGACGCAGGCATCGATGAGCCTTCTATGTCCAATGGAGCAGCGTATGTTGATATAGACAACGATGGAGATCTTGATCTTGTCGTCAACAACATCAATAAAGAGGCCTTTGTTTTTATAAACAACACGGTGCAAAAAAATCAGAACATACAAGCTCATTTCTTAAAATTGATACTGAAAGGAACTACAAGTAACAGACATGCTTTTGGTACCAAGGTTTGTTTGTACGCCAATGGCCTTATGCAGATGGAAGAGCAAAACCCGGTGCGCGGTTATTATTCTTCGGTTGACCAGGATTTGATTTTTGGTCTTGGTTCAAACAAACTTGTTGATTCAATCATTGCTACGTGGCCAGATGGAAAGAAAACGGTGGAAAGAAATATTTTAGCTGATACAACGATTACACTGTATCAACAAGACGCGGCATCACTTGCGGAAGCAAAACCAATACAACCCTCTTATCTTTTTACAGATATCACTGCAACAGCAGGTATTCAATATCGTCATACCGAATACGAGTTCAATGATTTTGCCTATCAGCGTTTACTGCCTCAAAAGTTTTCCCAGCTTGGTCCATTTATCACAAGTGGTGATGTGAACGGCGATGGCCTGATCGATTTTTTTATAGGCGGTGCGGCGGGATTTTCCGGAAAGATTTTTGTGCAGGGCAACAAGCAGTTCTTAAATCCCAGAAACCTTGTTGACAGTTCAAGAAAACTTGAGGAAGACATGGACTGCATTTTATTTGATGCTGATAAAGACGGCGATCTTGATTTACTGGTTACCTATGGTGATTCGCAACAACCACTGAATTCACTTTACTACCAGCCTAAATTGTTTATGAATGATGGGAAAGGGAATTTTACGTTCAGGCCAGACGCTATTCCAGCTGATGTTACCACTATTTCAGGTACGGTAAGTGCCGGCGACTATGATGGCGATGGAGACCTGGATTTGTTTATTGGTGGAAGGGTATCGAGACAGTATCCGGTTTCACCTCGAAGCTTTATTCTTCAAAATAAAAATGGCATTTTTACTGACGTAACTTCCCAGGTTTGTCCTGCCCTTCAGCAGGGTGGCATGTTTACATCATCGGCATGGACAGATTTTGACAACGATAAGCAAATGGATCTGGTTGTTGCAGGTGAATGGATGCCGGTTCGGTTTTTTAAAAATGATCACGGTAAGCTAACCGAAGCCACTGCTAATACCGGCCTGACTCAAATGTATGGCATGTGGCGAAGCCTGGCAGTGGCTGATGTTGACAATGATGGAGATGAAGATATCATTGCAGGTAATTTGGGATTGAATTGTATTTATAAGGTTACAGGCAATCAACCCATGCAATTATTTGCAAAGGATCTAGACGGCAATGGGAGTGTGGACCCGGTGTTCTTCTATTACATAAAAGACAGGGACGGTGAAAAAAATCTTTATCCTGCCATCAGCAGGGCTGTACTGTCCGAGCAGGTTCCTTCCATTAAAAAACAATTTCTTCATGCAAAAGATTATTCAAGGGCAAGGTTTGAGGATATCTTTCCTGGAAATAAAAAAGAGGGACTCCAGCGTTTGAGTTGTGACGAAACACGAACTTGCTGGTTTGAAAATCTTGGTCATGGAAAATTTAAAAAACATGTTTTGCCGGCGGAGGCTCAGTTTGCACCAATCAATTCTATTATTTGCAAGGATATAGACGGTGATGGTTTCCCTGATCTGATCATGGCGGGAAATGAATACCAGACAGACGTGATGACTGGTAGATACGATGCATCTTATGGTTTGTTTTTGAAAGGTAATAGAGACAAGCAGTTCCGGTTGATAGCCCCAACCAATAGTGGTTTTATTGTTGACGGTGATGTAAAAGATATGGAGTTAATACCTTTGAAGAACGGTGAAAGGGTTTTGTTGGTGGCAGTGAACAATGATTTGCTCCGGGTATTCAGGATTAACGATCATCCATCTCATTAATTTAATTCAAACATTAAATCATGCTTTCAGGACATAATTATATTGGATTCGAAAAGAAAGCTTCGGGAGAAAAGAAGTTATCGGCCTTCAGTGGAATATTGAAAAATAACCTGCCCGGAGAATTTATCGTGGCAACCGACAGCGAAATTCAGACTGCAATTCAAAAAGCAGCAACTGCTTTTGAAATTTATAGTCGGACGAGTTTTGCTGAAAGGGCTGAGTTTTTAGAAACGATCGCGGAGGAAATCATGCTCCTCGGTGATGCATTGATTGAAAGAGCACATCTTGAAAGCGGTCTGCCTGAACCAAGAATAACAGGTGAACGCGCAAGGACAATAGGTCAATTAAAACTATTTGCTTCTCTTTTGCGTGAAGGCTCTTTTGTAGAAGCGATCATTGATACGGCGCTGCAGGACCGCAAACCCCTGCCACGTTCAGATTTGAGAAGAATGTTGTTGCCAATCGGGCCGGTTGCTGTTTTTGCGGCAAGTAATTTTCCATTGGCGTTTTCAACTGCCGGTGGTGATACTGCATCGGCACTCGCAGCAGGATGCCCGGTTATTGTAAAAGCGCACAGTTCTCACCTTGGAACAAATGAATTGGTCGCCACTGCAATTGTCCATGCTGCAACAAAATGCGGTATGCCTGATGGAATATTTTCTTCTCTCATCGGAGAAGGTTCCTTATTGGGACAACAGCTGGTAAAGCATCCCGGAATAAAAGCTGTTGGTTTTACAGGTTCTTTCCGCGGTGGAATGGCATTGCTTAAAGCGGCCATCAATGAAAGAGAAGAACCGATCCCGGTTTATGCGGAAATGAGCAGCATTAATCCTGTGTTGGTTCTTCCCAGGAAACTAAAACAGGATCTGGATTCGGTAGTGTCGCAGCTCTTTGCATCTATTACTCTAGGTGTAGGCCAGTTCTGTACCAATCCAGGTCTCTTATTTGTTGTGAGAGATGAGAACACGGAGGTTTTTGTTCAAAAGCTGGCAGAAGCATTACAGCAAGTGCTTCCTGCAACCATGTTAAATCGAACTATTTGTGGCGCTTACTATAAAGAGCGTCAGCAATTGTTGTCAACTCCATGCATTGAACCTGTTTGGACAGGTGATGAAGGCAGGGAGGAGTACAAAGGAAGCGCTTCACTTGCAAAAACAACAGCCAGGAATTTTAGAGAACATGGCTCATTGCAAAACGAAGTGTTTGGACCTTTCTCTCTTGTTGTGGTTTGCGATGATGAAGCTGACCTAAGATCGGCACTGCAATCATTGCACGGGCAATTAACTGCTACTATTATTGGTTTGCCCGATGATTTAAAGAGGTTTCAAAATTGTATTGATCCTTTAATTGCAAGAGTAGGCCGGGTGATCTACAATGGGGTTCCGACCGGTGTTGAAGTTTCTCATGCCATGATGCATGGCGGCCCCTTTCCTGCAACCACCTATTCTCACTTTACATCAGTTGGTACAGAAGCGGTGAAGCGTTTTTTGCGTCCGGTTTGTTACCAGGATTGCCCGCAGGAATTTTTGCCTGATGCATTGAAGGATGAAAATCCTCTTCACATCATGAGAAAACTGAATGGTGAGTTTACAAGAGATGCAGTACGACGCTATGAAGCAGTTTCGCAATGAAATCAAAATCCTTTGTTAACTGACCGATGACTCTGATGCTTTTCAAAGCGATCATATAAAACTATGATCACAAAACGGGGTCAACAAACTTCATTCGATATTAAAATCAAACAGTTTGAAACCAATAAAGCTTTTATTGTTATTCATCTCTCATCTTTTATTATTTATCACTTCCTTTTCGCAAAAAAATAAAACACCAAAAAGTTCAGGGAATGAAATCCGGCTCAGGGTATCGGGTAACCAAATTGTAAATCAAAAAGGCGAGACAATTTACCTGCGTGGCTTTGGACTGGGCGGAATGCTTCACATGGAAAATTTCATTGACGGTTATCCAGCCAACGAAGAAACCATGCGCGAAGGACTGAGAAAAGTATTGGGAGAAAAAAAATATCAGCTTTATTTCGATACTTTTCTCAAAAGCTATTTTACAGAAGCCGATGCAGCTTATATACAGAGCCTGGGATTGAACCTGGTTCGCATTCCTGTCAATTACCACCTTTTTGAAGATGACATGAATCCTGGCGTAATGAAGCAAGGTGCATTCAAATATCTTGACAGTGTTATAGCCAGATGCGCAAGGCACCATATCTATACCATTATCGATCTGCATGCGCTTCCCGGTGCCCAGAACCAGCACTGGCACAGCGACAATCCTACGCATGTAGCATTCTTTTGGATACACAAGGACTTTCAGGATAGGGCCTTGCACCTTTGGGAGGTGATCGCCAAAAAATATAAAAGCCAACCATGGGTAGCTGGCTACGATCTAATCAATGAACCGGCTGATCCCAGTGGAGAAAAGCTTTTCCCATATTATAAACGACTGCGTGATGCCATTCTGAAGATCGACCCTGATCACATCCTGTTTTTGGAAGGTGATCGCTATGCAACTGAATTTGACAATTTCACCGAAATATGGGATAATGTTGTTTACACCAATCATGATTATGCAACTCCCGGGTTCATTTTCGGTGGCGATTATCCCGGCAATACCAACGGAAAGTATTTTGACAAGGATACGCTTGAAAAGGATTTTTTGAAGAAGAGTGAGTTTATGTTTTCACATCATGTGCCTTTGTGGGTAGGTGAGTTCGGCCCTGTTTATACGGGTAATTCTCAAAAAGATGAAATGCGCTATCAGGTACTTAAAGATCAACTGGCTTATTACAACAAATATAAAGTAAGCTGGTGCATCTGGCTGTATAAGGACATGGGTCTGCAGGCTATTATACACCAAAAAGAAAACACACCTTATATGAATCTGGTATCGAAATTTCTTTCACGCAAAGATTCACTTGGTGCTGATGCCTGGGGATCAACTGATAAAAATATCAGGAATGTGATTGCTCCGCTGGAGGAATTGTTTGCAAAACAGTTTCCGGGCTATGATCCTTATCCAAGGGGGCAGCAAAGAGAAATAGGTCTGCTGGTCAGGAATATTTTGATTTCTGAAGCGCTCGTTCCTGAATATTGTAATTTGTTCAAGGGCTTATCAGAAGAACAACTGATAGCATTGGCTCAATCATTTCGTTTTGAAAATTATGTGAAGCGAATCAGGCTTGAAGAGATATTGACCGGCCGGGAACAATAAATCCCCGCCACCAAGTAATGTTAATGTTGCTTTTATTCTTTAATTAGAGATTTCTTCAGAGGTAATCTTTGTTTACTGATTCGTAGTTTTTTTGAATAGAGTTTTTTTAAATGCAGTCCTTCCTTACTCATTAGATATTTTGAATAGAGTGTTTTAGAGGCGGTCATTTCTTAGAGGTTGGTTTTCTTCTTTTTCCACTTTTGGCATTGCCCCAAAAGTGGAGCAAAAACTCTAGGCAATCCGAATCCCGCACGTGCGGGAGGATTGCCGGCCGCGGCACAACAGTCACTCTAAGCTTGCCTCGCAGAAACGTTGTACTAGGCGGTCATTCTCTTTAGATCGAAGGTTACTACAGGTTTTTGTTTATTTTATAGTTGAAGGGCTTTTAATCGAAGATGCGGTAGGCGCTGTGTTCCCCGCCTCCGGCGAGTCTCAGTTTTGCGATGATGTTAATGAATGATCTTGGGTTTCATTGTTTTGAAGCGCCTTACTGCTTGTGAGTGTACTAGGAGGCGGTCCTGGCACTGGTGCTCGCTTCGCTTGCAAGGAGATTGCCGCGCTGCGCTCGCAATGACCGCAAATCAAAAATGCATTACTGTTTCGATTGTACTTCTTAAGTTATTGCGTAAGTAATACCTTTTAAGTTATTGCGTAAGTAACACCTTCAAATTATAAATTAACACCTGAAACTATAAGGGAAGGTTGAAACCCGTAGTAAGCATCGTAGTTTAGGCGTCATTGCGAGCGTAGCGCGGCAATCTCCTTGCAAGCGAAGCGAGCACCAGTCCCAAGACCGCCTTGTAGTACACTCACAAGCAGTAAAACGCTCCAAAACAATGAAACCGGATCATTCTTAACATCATCGCAAAACTCACAAGCCCGTTCCAACCCCGCCCAAGGCGGGCGGAATACAGCGCCTTCAGCATCTTCGATTAAAAGCACTAAGAATTTAAGAAAACTAAAATACCTGTAGTAAGCTTCGATCTAAGGAGAAAGACTGCCTAGTATAACGCAACTACGAGACAAGCTTCGAGTAACCGTTGTGCCGCGGCCGGCAATCCTCCCGCACGTGCGGGATTCGGATTGCCTAGAGCTTTTGCTCCACTTTTGGGGCAATGCCAAAAGTGGAAAAAGAAGAAAACCAACCTCTAAGAAATGACCGCCTCTGAGGAAAAGTCTTCAAAAAAATACCAGTAAAGACTGACTGCCCATAAAACACTCTCTTCAAAAATCACTAATCAGAAAAGAAAGATAACCTCTGAGGAAATCGCTAATAAAAAAATAAAAGCAACATTAAAATTACTCCTTGGTGAGGACGCCAACAACACCTGACGATTGTAATGAAAAACTATCGCCTTGGAAAATCCAGATTTCCCTTCGGAGAGGCGCACGCCAAGCTGTAAAGCGACTACATGAAAAAAGAATTTCGTTTCTCTACTATTCTAATTTACCGTCGCATTTTTTGCGATTTCTATATCCTTCGCCACATCGGGTCGAATCTTCTCCCAGTGAAAGGTTAAGTGTTTGTTTTCTTCGGAACGAACGCCGTTTTGCTCGCTATAGTGAACCAGCGGCATGTCTTTATAAATAGGGCGTGTTATTCTCACAATTTCATCCCAGTACTTTAAAGCATTTTCTAAATGCTGTATCGCATTTTGTTTGTTTTCTTCGCCTCCCTTTGTGCGATAAGTTTGCAGGGCTATTGCTCCTTTGAGCTTTTCTGCAAAATGCAACCCCATGTTGGCCCAGGTTTTTACATCAGCAACTTCAAATAGCAAGGCATTGTTTCCAGACGTGTTCATGTCTTTTACCAGGGTAAGAGCCTCATTGCAATCGCGTTCAAGCATCTCAATTAGTAATGGAGGTGTTACCTTGTCTGGAGCAAAGGAAGCGCCGCTCGATATTCCCTTTACATAGTCTGCAACGGATATGTAATCAGGGTCAGTTACCGGTTGATGAATCAGACGATCAACGGAGATGTACTCAACGCGTTTTACTTTGTCGTCAAGGGCCATAAACCCTTCGGAATAGAGTGAGAGGTCCATGGTGAAATCAAACAGGGAGGCAAGGCGCAAAGGCGTTTTGCCCGCTAATGAGAAAGCCTTCAACAAATTACTTCCTTCACTGCCATAGCGATGAATAAACTCCGTCTGAAAAACAACATCGGGAGTTTGAGGATCGTACAACAATCTTCCCCACAACATATAAAACAGCCATTGTCGCTCAAAAGCGTATTTCCAAGGAATGGCAATGCCTGGCTTTGTAAAATAATCTTTGGCGGGGATGTAGGTTTCAGAGCCAATCATGTAGCCACCCACATACGACTGGTTGTTTGTTGCTATGTGGGCCCGAATAAAATCAGGTACGCCCCAGCGAAGGCAAAAGAAATCTTCATTACGAACCGTCCATGTGATATTGTAGATCGTTGGTGCGGGGTTGAAATACGTATCGTACAATTTTCCGCCGTGTACTTTTACCAGTTTTGTAGTGGAATGGGCATGAGACCAATTGTATTTTAAATCGGCGAAAATCGGCGCTTGAAGAAAAGAAAGTTGTCCCAGCGCTTCAATTTCTTTTCTGGTTAATTTTTCCGTTTCAATGCTGGTTACACCCAAAGAGTTGGTAGTACTGGAAAAAGGAATACGGTGAATGAGCTTTAATTTTCGACCGGCCATGCGCATTCCTTCAATGATGGTTTGTTCCATCCAGTCTTCCCGTTGCTGTGGTGTCATACCACCCATTCCTTCGCCAAGGGTAAGTCCCATGCCTGTAATCTCCGGATATTCCTGCAACATTTGCGTCACACATTCACGCGTATAACGCTTCACCAGTTCTGATGTATCGCCTTTTACAAAAAAATCGTGTTGAAGGTTGTCCATGTTTACATGATGTGCTTTTGAAAACTCCGGGCTGACAAAAATGTTGAAAGGGATGATGTAGGTTTCGATGGCCCGCTCTTGTGCCATTCGAAAAATGCCGTGAAAGAGGTTTTGCCATTCCTTCAGCTGTGCATCGGTAAAAGGAGATGCTTCCGGAAAATTTTTGGGCTTAATCATGAATGTATAGGGATGGAGGTTCCATAGCGTAAGGGAATTCAGGCGGTTGCTGATCATCATGTCAAGAAAGGATTTCCAATAATTCAAATCCTTACAGGTTTGATAATGTAAGTCGAGTGCATCACTGTGACGGTAGGTATCCCAGGGTAAATCAAATTTGATGGCACGAAAAATAAAATGGGGCTTTTCGCTTCGGGATTTGATCGCTTCCAGCTTGCCGCCATTTTGCACTTCTTCAGCAAGCGACAGGCTCCCGTAAATCATTCCTCTTTTGCCTCCGCCTGTTATGGTGAGCGTTTTACCGTTCGCGCGGATTTCGAAAGCCTCTTCGCCCAGCTGCTTTGCGTTTATAGAAAGAGTAATAAAAATATTTGCTTTTTTATTGTCGCTCAATGTATAGCCCTTCGCGATCACTGCCTTTCCTAACTTGCCAGCAGCATACTTTGCCTGGGGGGATGATCTGTCGTACACAATCCTTACCGATTGCGAAAATGCGATTGAAAAGCATGCTAAAAACCCAGTGATAAGAATACATCGTGCTTTATTCATAATAGCAAATTTTCGAACGCATCCGCATCTTGCGTTGGAATTATGCAAAGAAGGGGACTCCCGGTGTGGCATATTTTTTCAAACCTTCTTCATTGATCTCCACTCCAATTCCGGGTTTGTCTGACACGACCAAAAATCCTTTTTCAATAAATGGCTTGTCATATTTCACGATTTCCTTCCACTTGGGTTCTGTGTCACTTAGTGTTTGCCATTCGAGAATATGGAAATTAGGCACCGATGCACAAACATGGGCTGTTGCCATAGCGCCCAGAAAAGAGCCCACCATGTGTGGTGAGAATGGAGTGTAGTAAGCATTTGCAAGGTTTGCTATGCGCTGTCCCTCACCAAGCCCTCCACATTTTTGAAGATCAGGCATGATGATATCAATAGCCGCTTCTGATAACAAACGGGTGTATCCGTAAGTGAGGTAAAAATTTTCGCCGCCACAAATGGGAGTACTGGTTTCCTGAGTGATCGTTTTATACACATCAACATTGTCAGCAGGCACAGGTTCTTCCAGCCACATCAAATTCAAAGGCTCCATCATCCTGGCTACTTTTCTTCCTGTGGGTGCATCGTAGCGTCCATGCATGTCAACGCAAATATCAATGTGGGGACCAACTGCTTTACGGACCGCTTCGATAGAATTATACATCCTTTCTATTTCAGCATTGCTTGCAGTCCAGTTCCATCTGTCATATTTATTGGGATCGGTGGCAGAATCAATGTCAAACTTAACGGCAGTATATCCCCTGGAAACCGCATCCAGACCGGCTTTGGCATAATCTTCCGGTGCAGGATTACGCACTGCATATAATTCTGTATCACAATAAACCCTCACCTTGTCGCGAAACTTGCCTCCCAATAATTGATAGATGGGTAATCCCAGGGCCTTTCCGCAAAGGTCCCACAAGGCTGCATCAAAAGCACTCAATACTGCGACATACATTCCTGATTGTGCACCACCAAAGAATGCAGCCTTGCGGAATTGCTCGAAAATAACATTCGGCGATAAAGGACTTCTTCCGTTTAGCTGCTTGCCCAGACGTTGAACTAAATAATAAGTTCCGCCAATCGCATCCACTGCTTCGCCATAGCCTACGATATCCTGGTTGGTATAGATCTTTACAAACAATCCACCACCTGAATAGGCACATTTCACGTCGGTGATCTTCAGATCAGACGGAGGAGATGTTTTGTGCGTTCTTTCCATGGCAGTTGAAAGACCTTGTCCAAAACTGTTCGTCACCGATGCAAGGGGTGCCAGGGCTGCGGCAACTGCAGCTTTTGTAATAAAAGATCTTCTTGAAGTTGACATAAACAGAAGTTTAGGGATGAATATTTTTGTTTCTATTCTTAAGTTTTAGATATCTGGCGCTGTTATTCATTTTGATCACCAGGTTCTGTCTTTCAAATAATTCTGGATCGTTTCTTTTGGAACAGGGAGTTCATTGATGTGATCATTGAGCCATTTGGAAAAATCTTTTTCAATTTCCTCCGGCCATCTCGCGTCAATTTGTCCCGCCGTGTATTTACCTTCTCTTAACCGCTGATGACCAAACATATCTCTTAGTCGAACAATCTCCGATGTAATGACCACCTTCTCTGCCAACTGCGGAGGAATAAAAACCACCATTCCCAGTTTGCCCAACACTACATCGCCAGGCATGACAGTAACCGTTCGTATGCGGGTTGGATGATTAATGCCTACAATCATTGTAGTGAGATCTCTACCCTGTCCTGCGCCTGGGTTGTGATAAGACGGATCGTAACTGGTATAGAAAGAAGTGAAGCCGCCAATTTCCCTGAGGCCTTCCAAATCCCTGATAGCGCCATCATATACAATTCCGTTTCCTGTTTTAGCATAAATGGCGTTGCCTACATTATCGCCAATAGTCGGTCCGTTTCTTTTAGCGCCAAATTGATCCGCAACATATACATCTCCTTTTTGCAGCATTTCCACAGCCCAAACATTTTGCGCTCTTCTTCCTTCTTTTTTTCCTACTGAATCGATGGCAGTCCAAACGTCTGGCCGTCCGGGCATGAAGGTTGCGGTTACAGCCCGTCCAACAAGCACACTATCGGGATTAATCGTTTCCCATCCTTCTGCAATCTGGTAGCGGTACCCTGCATTGGTTAAAACGGCCCATGCTTCTTCCACACTAACAGATTTCATTCTCCGGATGATATCATCTGAAACTTTGGGCCTGCCATCGGGGAAGCGTTCTCCCTTCCATTCAGAAGTTAAGGCAATGAGTTCCGGTTTTGTTATTTGAACGGATTGTGCTTGTACTAAACTTACTGAGAGAAATAACAAGGGAATCACCAGGAGGCGTTTTGCTGTGAACATGACGATTCAGTTTTTGGTAAGTAGAATATTTAGCTAACTGTTGCTTTTATCATTTGTTTTTTTTCAACCCGGTCTTCTTTGGGCGGATGATTGTGCCACCAACTTGCCAGGCAAGATCCATTCACATTCATTACAGGTCCGAAGATGGCTGGTGCCAGTCCTACGGTAGCAATTTTTCCCATGGTTGATGCAAGTCCTGTTGCCAGTCCTGCGTTCTGCATTCCCACTTCCAGAGCAATGGTTCTGCAATCTCTTTCATGAAATCTTAGTAAACGTGCAGACCAATAACCAAGGAGAAATCCCGCAATGTTGTGCAGCAAGGTTGCTACCAATAGTAAAGCCCCGACTTTTAAAAGATTATCTCTGCCTGCGGCAACCATAATCGCTAATATGATGGCGATACCCGTCATGGAAAGCAGGGGCATGATCTTGTCAAGCCACTGAAACCTTCCACGCATCAAATAATGAAATGCCAGTCCTGCAACAATAGGAATGATCACAATCTTCGTGATGTCCCAAACCATTGTCCAGAAATCAACCTGTACAAAGCTTCCACCAAGCAGTTTTAAAAGCAAGGGCGTAAGAAAGGGAGCCAGCATGGTTGAAATGGTAGTAACAGAAACTGATAGTGCCAGGTTTGCTTTTGCGAGGTAAGCCATTACATTGGAAGCGAGTCCGCTGGGACAGCACCCAACCAAAATTATTCCTGCGGCAATCTCGTTTGGAAAATGAAAGAGTGTAGCAATGCCAAAACCTACCAATGGCATAATGAGATAATGAAATAACACTCCAACAATAATTCCTTTCGGCATGCGAACCACACGTGCAAAATCCCGGAGGCTTAATTCTGTTCCCATACCAAACATGATGATCTGCAAGAGCGGAATAATGAGTGCGGACAGCCGGAAGTTTCCAATGGTTTTAAAATATTGCGGATGGTACATGGCAAAACTTACCACCCCAATGATCATTACTGTGAATGAAAGACCTTTCGAAAACTGGTTTCCTCTGAATGCGATAGCAAGGCTGAAAAAAAATAACATCAGCAGCCACCCTGCTAAATCAGGTAAATGTTCAATGGTCACAAACAGCCAGGCAATGAAAAGGATGGCAGCACACAGGTAAAAAAGCTTGTACAAACGTTTTTTATTCATGGCAGGCAAAGGATTGAGTAAACTCCTTTTGTATTTCAGTTTTCTTGCTGCAGGTCGGCGATGGCTTCAAATTCATCGAACAATTTTGTACCTAATCTTTCGAAAATGGCGTAATGCTTCATGTAGACATTATGAAGTTGTTTGCTTGGCGTGAAACTGTCTGGAAGTTTCACTGTTTCTGCGGCTTCATCTAAATCTTTATACAAACCGATATTTGTTGCGCTTAATAAAAAAGAACCAAATGCCACGCTATCTGAACCCGATCCCTGTTTGATATGGACAGGCTTGTTAAAAATATCCGCCATCATTTGTGTCCAGAAGGGATAAGAGGCAAATGTTCCATTTGCAGAAAGGCTTTTGAAGGATCGTTGCTCCTCCAGGGTCTTTCCGATACTGTAAATCGCATAAAGGATTCCTTCGATGGTAGCACGAATAAAATGTTGTTGTTCGTGTTTGATATTCAGTCCGAAATAGACGCCTCTTGCATTGGCATTCCACATGGGTGCTCTTTCGCCCTGCAGGTAAGGAAGAAAGATCAATCCATCTGATCCGGCCGGCATTTTCGATGCTTCAGCTACCAGGTTCTCCATGCAATTTTCGAGGTCAAACGCTTTTTTAAAATCGCCGAATTGTTTTGAATACCATTCAAACACAGAACCCGCATTGTTGGTTGGACCACCCGATACATAGGTGTCCTCGGTGAGGAGGTAATTGAATAACCTTTGCTTTTCATCCTGTAAAACTTCTTTGCCCGTTACTCTTACAGCCCCACTTTCTTCCAGGGTAACCGTTGCTTTCCCTTCGCCCCAAACGCCTGCGCCCAATGTGGCCATGCAACCATCGCTGGAACCGATGATTAATTTTACTTTATCGTGCAGGCCCAATGAGGTTTGATATTCCTTTCTCAGTTTTTTTGGAGAGTAAAAAACTGAAACTATGTCTGCTAACTTCTCCTCGGTGATTCCTGCATATTTCAGCGCATCGTCTTCCCATTTTATTGTTTGAATATTCAGCATACCTGTTGCAGACGCCACGCTATAGTCAATTATGTATTCGCCGGTGAGTTGTTGAATGATGTATGTCTTGATGGACAAAAATTTTTGTGTTGCGGAGAACCGTTGTTTGTCGTTGTTCTTCAGCCACGTAATCTTATTCAGGGGCGACATCGCATGTATGGGTGTGCCCGTCGATTTGTACAAGGATTTACCAAGAGAAGAATTTTTTAGATCACCGGCCTCTTTTTTGGCACGGTTATCCGACCACACCATTGCATTGCCCAGGGGCACTCCATTTTTGTCAATGGGTAAAACACTATGCATGGCAGAACTGAAACAAATGCAAACAACCTTATATTTTTTTGGATGAATTTTTTCAGTTAAAAAATTTTTCAGTATGTACAGCATGGTGATAAAGATCTGCTCGGGATCCTGCTCACTGAAATCGGGCTTTGCATGAAAAGTGGGGTAAGAGCCTTTTGATGAACCGAGCATACTTCCCTTCAGGTCAAATGCAACCACTCTGATGGCGCCTGTTCCTATTTCGATGGTGATAATGCAATCCATTTTACAATCCGTTTTAGTCAGTACTTGGTATGTTTTTCTTTCTAAACTCGCTCGGGGTGTAACCTGTAAGCTTTTTGAAGGTAGTAGCAAAGTGCTGTGATGAATAAAAGCCTATATCCAATGCTATATCTGTAACGTGTACCTCCGGGCGTTTTAATAATTTAAATGCTTCCGAAATCCGTATGTTGATCAGATAATTCAAAGGAGAAAAGCCCGTGTAGTTTTTTACTTTTTCCGAAAAAGCAGTAGTACCTAAACCTACCAGTGCAGCCATCTCTTCCACCGTCCATTGATGCGAAAGGTTTTCACGAAGTGTCTGTTCCAGTTTCATGAATGTTTGAGGGAAGTCCCTGCTTGAATTATTCTGTCTTGTTAATTGACGGGCAACCAAAATAAAAAGTTCGTCGATCAGCTGGTTAATGCGTGTTGCATAACCGATCTCCTGGTTAATAAACTCGTTCTGTATGTTTTGAAATATTGTCCCCGCATCTTTCAATTTTGACAAAACAGGACAGCTATTCAACAGCAGGATTCTTCCGATCATTCTGCATTCACTATCACTAAGGCGACTCCATTTGCCCATGGCAACTTTTCCGCTTCGTTCCAGCTGTTGTAATTCTAAATGCATCCACGATACCGTTCCAATGTCCAAAAGGTCTTTTTCGCCGCCAAAGCTTTGACCGGGCAGCACAACAGCGAGATCTCCCGGATAAAGAATGTAGTGTTGTTCCTCAATGATCCAGTCGAAGCGACCATCGGCGATGTAATAAAAGCGTAGAAAAGCAGAACATTCTTTTTTGAAAGAATCGAACTGGATGGTGTTGATTTTTTTTAGGGCGAATTCGATGATGTGCGGGAAAGCATGAAGCTCTTTACATTCTTTTTTTAAAAGATATTGATTCATGCAATCGTCGGTTTCTGATTTCTTGTAGCGATATTACTAATAAAACCTCATGAGCTTGTACAATATTCTCCGCTGTTTTTTATTGGAAGTTTGTGCTGATTGATCCTTTGTTTTGGAAAACCGTTTAAAATACGTTTATTCTTTGTGCCATCCCTTTGGCTAACAGCATCTTTTTTAAATGCAGTTTATTTATGCCTCATTGAAAAGTTTTTCTTGTTATCTTTTAAGATCAAAAATTGTCTATTATGGTAGGAAAATTTCTGCTTGTCGTTGGAGCAGTTTTCTCCCTGGGGCGTTCGTGCAAAAAAAAAGCAGCAGGTTCGCCAAATCAGGTTGAACACAGCACACCTTCTGCCAGTAAGCCTAAACTGGAATCCGGACCTGCATTTTTTGATCCAACTGGCCTCATTTCACCCAGCCAGCACGGTGTACTGGATACCATTCAAAAAGGTTTTGCTTTCACAGAGGGGCCAGCGGTGGACAAACAGGGCAATGTATATTTTACAGACCAACCCAATGACAAAATTTACAGGTGGGACGCAGCCTCCGGTGCGATCACAACATTTTTAACGGGTGCGGGCCGCGCCAATGGAATGGAGTTCGATGAAGATGGAAACCTTATTGTTTGTGCCGACATGCACGGTGAGGTGTGGAAAATAGATATGGATGGCAGTCATGAAGTCCTGGTCACTAATTACAAGGGCAAATTATTGAATGGTCCTAACGATGTTTGGATTAACCCGGTTACCGGCGGAATCTATATCACGGACCCTATGTACCCCAGAAATTATTGGGATGCATCGGATCCACGCCGACAAGGCTGGGAACCTACACACTCAGAGCAGGCAGAAAGGGGCAAGGGCGGCTATGTGTATTATCTGGCAAGTGGTAGTCATACATTGGTTAGAGTAACCACCATGCCCGACTGGAATAGTGACTCATGGCCGAATGGAGTTGTGGGAACTCCGGATGGCAAAAAATTATACATTAATCAGTGGTCCTCGAATAACTCCGGAGGGATCTGGATTTTCGATATCAATGCTGATGGAACCCTTTCCAATATGAAGCCCTTTGTCAGCCATATGAACTCCTGCGACGGTATGTCCATGGACGAACTGGGAAATGTTTATGTAAGTGGTGCATTCGGACTCAATGCTTTTGATCCAAAGGGAAATAAAATTCTTGCCATTCCAGCGGGCGGTGGAACCAATAATGTTTTTGCAGGCAAGGACAACAAATTGCTGTTCATGACAGGGCCTCCTGATAGAATAACTGCGGTGTATATGAACGTAAAAGGCGTGGAAAGATTTAAGTAATTGACATTGGAGAGGTCAATTTGGCTTTCTTTAGTAGATAAAGAATAAATTCAGAAACATTCTTTCTGTGGAAAACCTATTGGTAATTCATCTTGAACTTGTTTAATATCCTTCGCTGTTTTTTATTGGAAGTTTTTTGTTGAAAAGTTGAGATACTTTGAGTAACCATCTTAAATGGTTCTTTAAAACTGCCTTCCTAAACCTCTGCTATTATGAGAAATAGAGTCCTGCAGCATGCTGCCCCCCTGAACAAGTTGTTCTTCCTAATCCCTCTTTTACTTTTTTCAGTTGCCGCTTTTTCACAAACGGTATCCGGAACAGTTACTGATGGCAACAAACCTGTGGGTAACGTCACCGTGCAGGTAAAAGGCACTTCCCGCTCAACGCTCACAGACGATGCTGGCAGGTATAACATCAAGGCCTCAGGCAACGATGTGCTGATATTTACATCTGTTGGTTATTTGAAACAGGAAATATCACTAAATGGAAAAGAAAGTTTGAATATTAGTTTAAGTCAGGATACCCGGAACATGGAAGATGTGGTAGTAACTGCCCTGGGTATTAGCAAAAAAACAAGAGGCCTGGGTTATTCGGCAACCAGTGTAAATCCATCCGAACTAACGGAGAACCGCACCCCGAATCCGATTAATTCACTGGAAGGGAAAGTTGCAGGCGTTAATATTACCAGCCTCGGTACCGGTCCCGGTGGTTCCTCCAAGGTTCGTATACGAGGACAGGCCGCAATTACAGTTGGCGATAATGGCCCACTGATTGTTGTAAATGGCGTTCCCATAAACAGTGGAAGCTTTAACGGCAGTACCGTTGGTGTAACGGGAGGCGGTGTATATTCCGATGGTGGTGATAGTTACTCAAGCATCAACCCGGATGATATTGAAAGCATGACGGTTTTGAAAGGTGCTCCTGCTGCTGCTCTCTATGGTTACAGGGCAGCCAATGGTGTGATCATGATCACTACAAAAACCAAAGGAAGCGGAAGAGGAATCGGCATATCTGTCAATTCGAATTTTACCAATGAAACTCCTTTGGATTACACCGATTATCAGAAAGTATATGGACAGGGAGAAAATGGAGTGAGGCCTACTACACCCAATCCAACATCGGGCGAATGGTCGTTTGGAGAAAAGATTCAACCGGGCATGACACATATCCTGTTCAACAATCTCACGGTTCCTTATGTAGCACAGGGGAGTCGCATCAAAGAATTTTATCGCAACGGACAGAATTTTTCCAATACTGTTACATTGGAAAGTTCGGGCGAAAAAGGAGGATTGCATTTATCATTGAACAATACAGACAACTTCGGCATTACCCCGAATAATAAATTCAACCGCAAGAATATGAATCTTGGTTTCAACAGTAATTTGTCGGACCATTTCAGTTTCGGCGGAAGCTTTAACTATTCAAGGGAGTATATTAAGAATCCGCCCAATATTGCCAATCAGGATAACTCGATTCCAACTACACTAATGTCACTGGCGAACACGATGCCTCTGAGTGTACTGAAGGATAACATGTACAATGCACAAGGCAACGAATATATCTTCTCCAGGTTCATGAACCGTACCAATCCTTACTGGGTGTTGGCCGAGCAATTTCATAATATCAAACGCGACAGGCTTTATGGAAACGTATATGCCAAGTACAATATTCTACCCTGGTGGTGGGTGCAGGGCCGTTTTGGACAGGATTATTATTCACGTGATGAGGATGTAAATAATTTTCCCACCGGCCAGGCTTCCAGAGCTCCGGCGCCTGCAGGTTTTGTGAATGGCGTGTATACGCAGGAATCGCGACGCTTTAGAGAAGGCAACCTGGATGTTTTAACCAGCGCCAGTAAAACCTTCGGAGACTTTGATGTTACGCTTACTGCTGGTGCTAATCAAATGCGCAGAAGAACGGACATCAACAATGTGCAGGTAACAGATTTTGTAGTGAAGGGTTTGTACACCGTTCAAAATGGAAGGGCAAAGAATCCTATTTATTCTTTGGAAGAAAAAGGAGTGAACTCGGTGTATGGTTCGGGAGACGTTTCCTGGAAAAAAACATTTTATCTAAGTGGTAGTGTAAGAAAAGACTGGTTCTCCACTTTATCTAAAGAAAATAATGGAATTCTATATCCATCTGTTTCCGGTTCTTATGTGTTCACTGAAACACTAAATGGAAAATTGCCCTGGCTATCATTTGGTAAACTGCGATTGGGTTATGCGGAGGTAGGAAGCGATGCAGACTTACAGCCCTATGCAGATCAATTATTTTATGGGGTGAATTCCAATACCATCAATAATCCTGCGGGTACTCCTGTTACGGTGGGAAGCAGCGGAGCGGTTTTGCCCAACAAGAACTTAAGGCCAATGAGAATAAAAGAAACGGAACTTGGCCTTGAATTGAAACTCTTCCAAAACAGGATTAGCCTGGATGCTGCGGTTTACAAAAAAATAACGATCGACCAGATTGTTTCCGTTCAAACATCCGATGCTTCCGGCTTTACCAGTACATTGATCAACAGCGGCGAAAGCCAGAACAAAGGTTTCGAAGGGTTACTGACCATTGTTCCTTTTCAAACAAAAAAATTCAGATGGGAGTTTACGGCCAATACAGCCTATAACATTACCAGGGTAAATAAAATCATCACCGATAAACAGGGAGAAAAACTTACAACGGGCACCCATCCATTCAATGGAGAGGTCAGGATGGTTGTGGGACAGGAAATTGGACAGATTGCCGGTTTTGGTTATGCAAGAGACTTAAAGGGTCAAATGATCTTCCAGGCAAATGGGTTACCGCTTCGCACACCTGATCTTGTTTTGTTTGGAAGTGGTTTGCCCAAATGGACTGGTGGTTTCCTGAATAATTTCAACTTTAAGGGGATCAATCTTTCTGTGTTGGTGGATTATAAATTGGGAAATAAAATGTTGTCGGGTACAAACTTTAATGCCATCCGTCATGGTCTGCACATGATGACCCTTGAAGGACGTGAGACCGGATTTGTTGTAGGTGAAGGTGTGAATCAGGCAGGAGCCACAAACACAGCAAAGGCAGCAGTGCAAACGTATTGGGAACACCTGCGTTCACAACAAATCATTGAACCGGTGATTTACAATGGAGGTTTCTGGAAACTTCGTCAAATCAGTTTAGGATATGATTTCACCAAATTCGTTCCGGGCAAATGGCCAATTAAAGGTGTGAAGCTTGATTTTGTTGCTTACAATGTTTTGATCATTAAAAAATGGGTAGACAATATCGATCCGGAAACAGTGGGCTATGGAGTGGATGGTATGGTGGGTCTTGAGTCTCCCGGTGTTCCAACCGCAAGAAGCCTCGGTGTGAATCTGAACCTTAAATTTTAATCCACTCAATCATGAAAAAAATAATCAGATATAGTTTGCTGTCGCTTGTCATTTCAGTTGCCGCATCCTGCACCAAAAAGCTGGAAGATATTAATGTCAACAGGGTAAATCCTACAGCTCTTGATCCCGTTCTTCTGTTAAATAATGCCATTATCAATACATCGTTTCCAACCAGGACAGTCATCTATGAAATGTCGATCGTTCAGCAAATGGTTACGCCCAATGGCGGTGTGCTCGCAGGAGGAAATTTTAACCAGGACAGCAGGGATGTAACAAATGCTCCTACCTGGGCGGCGTACTATCAAAACGTAATCAAATACACGCACGATGCGATCTCCAAAACAAAAGATGTTCCCGCAAGGGCGAATCTTTACAACATGGCGCGCATCTGGCAGGCCTATGCATTCATGGTCCTCACGGATACATACGGTGCAATACCCTACACAGAAGGCGGTGCAGGATTAACCGACCAGATATTTTTTCCGAAGTATGATCAGCAACAGGATATTTATCCGAAGTTGATCCAGGAACTTACAGATGCTTCCGCTGCATTGAATGCGTCGGGAACTGTTGAATCATCGGATGTTCTGTATGCCGGCAATGTTGCCAAATGGAAAAAATTAGGGTACTCTTTGCTCTTGAGGGCAGGAATGAGGCTAAGCAAGGTAGATCCGGCAAAGGCGCAAACGATAGTACAAGCTGCTGTTGCGGGAGGAGTCATTACAGACAATGCAGATAATGCCTACATGAGACATGATGCCAATTACCTGAATCCTATCGGCAACATGCTTAACAGCACCGAAGCTGCCAACTGGTATCTTGTAAAAACTTTTGTAGATAGTTTAAAGAACAACAACGATCCACGTTTATCGGCTATTGCTATCCGTTATAAAGGCGCTACATCCGGCCCGGGACAAACAGTGGATAAAGGATCAACAGCACCGGCAGACCAGATTGGAATGCCCATGGGTTATGATAACGGCACCATCGTGGCACGTGTAACCGCGGATGGACTTGCCAGTTTTTACGATTACAGCCAGTTGGACAGAAGAAGAATGGGAAAGACCTCAGCACCTCTATTTTTTCTAACAGCTGCTCAAACAAATCTGTTGCTTGCCGAAGCAAGATACCGGGGTTGGATCAGTTCAGGTTCTGCGGCTCAATATTTTTCCGATGGCATTAAAGCACACATGGACCAATTAGCAACTTACGACGCCGGTTCTGCAATTGCAGCTGCCGCAAGGGATGCCTACATAGCTGCACATCCTCTTGTGCCCGGGAGAGAACTGGAACAGATCAATACGCAATATTGGATCGCTTCCTTTTTAAACGGCCCCGAAGCTTTTGCCAACTTTAGAAGATCAGGCTATCCTTCACTGCCACCTAACCCTTATGGCCAGCCGAATAATCCGGATGTGC
>JBJMLU010000190.1:0-4040 GCA_045805145.1 Flavisolibacter sp.
TATTCTCGTGATTCATTCTTCAAATGTACTGGGTTCGGGTGGAGTCTGGAAGTTAGGGGTTCGCGCAAACCTGCCTGCCGGCAGGCAGGGACGCAAAGAGATGGAAGACGCCATCCCGCATGCGCGGGACGCTTCGATCACAACACGTATGTTGTATTACTTACAATTTGTACTACTGGTTGCCGGAGATTGCTTCGCTGCGCTCGCAATGACGTTTACAGGTTTCGAAGTTTACTTTAATTTTTTAAGTGGTTACTAAAGGCCTCAAGCTAATTTTAAAGGAGAAGGTGAAAGGCATTCAGTGAAAGCTAAAGGCAAATTCGTGGCTTAAGACATGCACTCGAATTAAAGTAAACCCCGAAACCCGTAAACGTCATTGCGAGCGCAGCGAAGCAATCCCCCGCAACAGTAGTAAACGCTGTAAGTAATACAACACATCTTTGTGAGCGAAGCGTCCCGCACCTGCGGGATTGCGCCTTCCATCTCTTTGCGTCCCTGCCTGCCGGCAGGTTTGCGTGAACCCCTATGTTCCGAACTCCATCAGATACTCCCGGTTCTTCCTCCATCCACTCTAATGCTTGTGCCATTGACGAAGGCGGCAGCGGGTGAAGCGAGGAAGGCTGCAACGGAGGCGATTTCCACGGCTTCTCCAAACCGGCGGGCAGGAACTTCTTCCATCATTTGCTTTTCAACTTGTTCGCGCGAGTTTGCTGTTTTCTCGATGGTGTGCTGAATCAGCGATTCAAGTCTTTTGGTACGAGTGAGTCCAGGCAGAATATTGTTGACGGTGATGCCATACTGCGCCACCTCATTCGACAGCGTCTTGGCCCAGGAAGCCACCGCACCACGAATGGTATTGGAAACACCCAGATTGGGCAAAGGAATTTTTACTGAGGTGGAAATGATATTGATGATGCGTCCGAAATGTTCTTTTTTCATTCCTTCCATTACCGCTGTAGTCAGGATATGGTTGATGATAAGGTGTTGGTTAAAAGCTTGCAGAAACTGTTCTTCAGTTGCCGATACGATTGGTCCTGCTGGGGGACCTCCCGAATTATTGACGAGAACATGAATGGTTTGTCCGGCAGTGATGCGGACAATCAATTCCTTTACTGCATCCTTGTTGTTAAAGTCGATCGCGTGAACGCTGTGCGACTGCCGTAATGCAATGTCCAGAGAAGAGAGTGCCATTTTCAGGTTCTCTTCATTTCTTGCCAATAAAATGCAGTTGGCACCCATCAGCGCCAGTTCTTCGGCAATCGCCAGTCCAATGCCCTGACTACTGCCACAGATCAATGCATTCTTTCCTTCCAGTGATAAATTCATGATCGCAGGTTTCGGTAAAAGGATTTCGCGGACTGATGATTTCATAGAATCCTGTGTATTCCCAATTCCAAATTCCCAATTCCCAATTCCCAATTCCAACTGACTACCCCAGTACCTACTTTTTTCTTTTTTTCATTTCAGAAGCAATGAACTGACTTCCAGTGTCACCGGATTGAAGATGATCGATGATCTGATCATAGCTTTTCTCATCACGGTCCTGACTTAGCTTGAATACATGATCGATCTCTTCCACCTCTACTTCAAAAGCAACAATGGCTTTTAGCAATTTACCGGTGTATTCTTTTGAAAGATTGTCATAGACGGTAGAAGAATTGTTATTGTAGTTTTCAAAATGGAGACTGGTCTTGCGGAGCACCTCCACCAGTGCTGCTTCATCTAAAAAACGAAGTTGCCCGCGCACATGCACCGACATATAATTCCAGGTGGAAGCCTGGCTTGGATCGCTGTACCAGGTAGCACTTACATAGCTATGATTGCTGGTAAAGACACAGAGTGAATTGGGATTTTTTTCGAACGCTTTGTGGTGGTCCGTATTGCGCATCATGTGACCGGAGAGAAAAAGTTTTCCCCCTCGCTCCTCAATAAAAACAGGAATCTGAGTTGCTACAGGTTTTTCTTCCAAACAACCCATAATAAATGCAAAAGGATGCTGACGGATAAAATCCATGACAGCAGCAGCTTCTTTTTCTTTGTAATAAGGGAGATGATACATCAGAGACAAAAATAGAGAACTTGCTAAAATAAATATTTCTTCTTTGAAGACCGGCTCTTTCATCTCCCGGAAAAATTTATTCTACGGCCATTGTCAGCATTTCTCAATCCTTATCTTAGCCGAATATCTATTAATTGAATCCACCATGTCGCTGAAATTTTTGTGTGCCCTGCTCCTTCTTGCGGATTTTTCCGCCTATGCCCAGAATGATCCTTTATGGCTGCGCTATCCTTCCATTTCACCAGATGGAAAAACCATTGTCTTTACGTATAAGGGTGATCTGTATAAAATACCCAGCTCGGGAGGCAATGCTGTATCGCTTACTCAAAATGAAGCACACGACTTCATGCCCGTATGGAGCCATGATGGAAAGACCATCGCTTTCGCCAGCGACCGCTATGGAAATTTCGACATATTTACCATTCCGGTTTCTGGTGGCGAAGCCAAAAGACTGACCTATCATTCCGCCAATGAATATCCTTACGATTTCAGTCCGGATGACAAGACTATTTATTTTGGTGCATCAAGGATCGATGCTGCTTCCAACCGGCAATTTCCTGCTTCCTATATGCCGGAACTTTATTCAGTAAGCATCAATGGAGGCCGCGTATTCCAGGTGCTGACCACTCCGGCCGAAGACATCAAGTGGAACAAAGCTGGTACAGTGATGTTGTATCACGATAAAAAGGGAGGAGAAAATCCCTGGAGAAAGCACCATGTATCTTCCATAGCACGGGACATCTGGATGTATGATGCCAAGACAGGAACGCACACCAAGATCACAAATTTTGCAGGTGAAGACCGGAGTCCTGTTTTCACCGACAATGAACAGGCCATTTATTATCTCAGTGAAGCCAGTGGTTCGTTCAATGTTTATAAAATGAACCTTGGAGATAAAAAGCCTTCACAGGTTACTTCTTTTAATACGCATCCGGTACGGTTCTTAAGTATTGCAGGAGACGGAACAATTTGTTTTAGCTATAACGGGGAACTCTATACGAAAAAACCCGGATCTGATGCGCAGAAACTTCATGTGGTCATCAGTACCGAAGGACAAACCAATAATGAGCGTATCGTGAATATTTCCGGTGGTGTTCGCGACCTTGCTGTTTCTCCCAATGGAAAAGAAGTGGCCTTTATTTACAGGGGCGAAGTATTCGTTAGTTCTGTTGACGGAGGCACAACCAAGCGTATCACCAACACTCCGGAGCAGGAAAGAAACGTGAACTTTTCTCCGGATGGAAGATCGCTGCTCTATTCCAGTGAAAGAGGAAAGGGTTGGAAGATCTACCAGGCCGAGATCTCAAGAAAAGAAGAACCGTATTTTTTTGCTTCTACGATCATCAAAGAAACGCCGGTGATCGACAATGACAAGGAAAACTATGAACCCGAATTTTCTCCCGACGGGAAAGAAATTGCTTTTGTAGAAGACAGGAATATTCTTAAAGTCTACAACCTGGCTACCAAACAGGTGCGCACGCTTCTGGCTACCAACGAACTTTTTTCGATGAGCGACAACGACCAGTATTTCACGTGGAGTCCCGACAGCAAATGGATCCTTTTCGAATTCACTGAACCTGGTTTCGCCAACGATGAAGTAGGCATTATTGCGTCAGATGGAAAGTCGAAAAAAATCAATCTCACAGAGAGTGGTTACCGCGACTATGCCCCACAGTGGATGATGGGTGGAAAGATGATGATCTGGAATTCTACCCGCGAAGGATTGCGTGCGCAGGCCAATAGTGGCGGTGCACAGGCCGATGTGTATGCGATGTTTTTTACGCAGGATGCCTATGATCGTTTTAAATTGAACAGGGAAGATTTTTCTCTTTTGAAAGAATCAGAAGACAAGGCAGCAAAATCAGACAGCCTGAAAAAAATCAATAAAAAAGATACGGTGCTGATTGATTGGGAAGGACTCAAGGACAGAAAGGCAAGGATCACACTACATTCATCGAGCTTGTCCGATGCACTGGTATCA